>CAVHVD010000151.1:0-2211 GCA_963639425.1 Faecalibacterium prausnitzii | reverse complement strand
CACTTGGCACAGCGTATGCAGGGATGAACCTCGCCGCGTTTGGCATCCTTCGTGTTCATTATCGTGATGCCAGATGTTCCCTTGGCTGTCGGCACATCGGTGTTGACCAGTGCCTTTCCCATCATTGGTCCGCCACTGATGATTTTACCGGTGTCCTCGGGCAGTCCGCCACAGGCATCGATGAGTTGCCGCACCGGCGTGCCTATGCGTGCCAGGAAGTTACCGGGGTTCTTGACGGACTTGCCGGTGACCGTGACCACGCGCTCAAACAGTGGCTTGTTCTTCTGCACAGCCTCATATACGGCGTATGCGGTGCCGACATTCTGCACCAGTGCACCGGTGGATATTGGAAGTGCGCCGCTGCCTACATAGCGTCCTGTGATGGCCTGTATGAGCTGTTTCTCGCCTCCCTGCGGATATTTCATCTTCAGTGGCACCACTTCGATGCCGCTGTACGATTTGGCTACCGTCTTCAGTGCCTCTATGGCATCGGGCTTGTTGTTCTCGACACCTATGTATGCCTTGTTGACCTTGATGGCTTTCATGAGGATGGTGATGCCCACCATTATCTCTTCGGGATGTGCCAACATGAGGCTGTGGTCGGCCGTGAGATAAGGTTCGCACTCTGCACCGTTTATGACGACACACTCCGGCTTGAATGTCGGAGGAGGTGTCAGCTTGACATGTGCAGGGAAGCACGCACCACCCATGCCCACAATGCCCATGTCGGCTATCTTCTTCACTATCTCTTCGGGACTGAGGTTGCACTCCCGCACGATGGTGTCTGTGCGGTCAATGCTCTCTTCCCACTCGTCGCCGGTCACGTCGATGATTACGGCAGGTTTGGGATAGCCGCTGGCATCAATCACATTGTCTATCTTCGCCACCTTGCCGCTGACGGATGAGTGTATGGCCGCCGAGACGAAGCCGCCGGCTTCGGCGATCTTCTGCCCTACTTTCACCATATCTCCCTTTGCCACTATGGGCTTGGCCGGAGCTCCAATGTGCTGCCCGAGCAGGATATATGCCTTCTTGGGTATCTCGGCAGTCACGATCGGTTGCCCTGCTGAAAGTTTATTTCCGTGTGGATGAACTCCACCGATTGAAAAAGTCTTCAACATATGCTGATTCTGAAACTTATGCTTTGTGTGTATGAAAAAAATGAGGTTACTTGTTGCCGTCCGTCGTCTTGTCGTCCTTGGCTGGTGCTGCGGCAACAGGCTTTGCATCTGCGGCAGCCGTTGCGACAGCAGGCTTCGGTTCCGGTTTCGGCGCAGGCTTTGCCGGTGTCGGGAAGTTGACATCTATGATTGTCTTGTCCGGACACTCCGTGACGCACGCACGGCACAGCTTGCACTTCCTGAAGTCAATGTAAGACAAGTTGTTCTCAATAGTGATGGCATCAAACTTGCAGGCTTTCTGGCACTTGCCGCACGATATGCAGCTCACGGCACACGCCTTCTTTGCCACAGGTCCCTTATCCTTGTTGACGCAGCTCACGAACACGCGGCGACCGCGTTTGCCCTTATAGCGCAGCTCGATGATGCTCTTGGGACAAGCCTTGACACATGCTCCGCATGCCGTACACTTGTCCTCGTCCACCTCCGGCAGCCCCGTCTCGGGATTCATGTGTATGGCATCAAACTTGCAGGCACGCGTGCAGTCGCCACAGCCCAGACAGCCATAGCTGCAACCGGTCTCACCGCCATACAGTTGTGCTGCAATGGCACAGGTTCTGACACCATCATAGCTGTTCAGACGCGGACGGTTGGCACATGATCCGTTGCATCTCACCACGGCAATCATTGGCTCCGAGGCCTCAGCCGCAAGTCCCATAAGTCCGGCAACCTTGTCCATGATCGGTTGCCCGCCAACAGGACAGAACTTTCCTTCCAAAGAGCCCGACTCGACAATGGCCGATGCCATGGCACCGCAGCCGGGGAAGCCACAGCCTCCGCAATTGGCTCCCGGAAGAATCTCGGTCACCTGCGCAATGCGCGGGTCTTCATGTACAGCAAATTTCTTCGAGGTGACGTAGAGCACCAACGCCAACACCAGTGCTATCACTCCGAGAGAAACCACTGCAATCATAATTACGTTCATAGTAAAAGAAATATGTTAGGATTTTACTTTTCAAGAATCACATTCTGTCTGCTCCCCTGCGCCGTCTTTCGGCATCACGGAAAAACCGAACTTACGCCTCAGCTTGTC
>CAVHVD010000150.1:0-2403 GCA_963639425.1 Faecalibacterium prausnitzii | reverse complement strand
CACAAGGGGTGAAGCTGCTCGAATGCACCAACCCCGTAAAAGACAAGTGGCGCGTCCGCTGGGACGTGCATGACAACGACGACGGCTCTGCCGACTACATGGAGGCGGAGTTCTGCGGCAAGCCCTCAGAGGAGGACATAAAGGCTCTGGTGACGGAGTGGTACAACGACCGCACCAACGAGACCATCCTTTCGGGTTTCGCGTGGAACGGCATGGGCGTATGGCTGTCCACCGAAAACCAGTTCAACTACAAGGCGGCCTACGACCTTGCGGTGCAGTCCGACGGCAAGACACTGCCCGTCACGTTCAAGTTCGGAACGGACGACGAGCCGTGCTATCACACGTTCAGCACCGTTGATGAACTGGCCGACTTCTACACCAAGGCCGTGCAGCACATCCAAAGCACACAGGCTGACGGATGGAAGAGCAAGGATAATTTCAATCTGGAGTTATACCGAGACTAAGGACATTCCCCTCGGGGGTGGGATATAAAAAAGCCCCCGGCCTGTTAAAATAGTCGTCTCACTTACTTTTTTAACCAAAACGCCATACAGCGCACGACCGGGGGCATAGACCCTCGTTCGCACTGTATGGCTTTATTGTTTTGGCTGCGCGATGCGCTATGTAAGTGAGACGATGCAAAAGTACTAATATTTTCTGAAAATGAAACTGATAGAGATACTTAATTTGAACAGGGAACTGCTGAACAACTTCCGCAAGGCTGGTGTCAGGATGGACGACGTGTTGTATATCGACCTCTTCAACGAATACCGCACACTGGCCGCACAGGGGGAGAAGGTGTCCTACATCGTGGCAAGGCTCGCCACGGAATATGCGGTCAGCGAGCGCAAGGTATATTCGCTCATCAAACGCTACAAGAAAGACTGTAACTCGCTGATATTCGGGGGGGGTAATTCGTAAGCTCTTTTTACGGAGGCTGAAAATACACTGCATGACGCTTGCAGTGTAACGTGCCGGCATGACCATTGGCAGGGTGCTGCGTCTTCTTACCTTTGCACCGTTTCAATTCAAACGGTCATGAACAAATATCACCAAATCTTACAGAAGGTGCTTGCCGGGGGCAAGTGCCAGACAAACAAGAAGGGGAGCATACGCTATCTGCTCAACGAGCGGCTGGTGCTCACCCCTGCCGACCTGCTCGACATCTTCGAGGGGCACGGCATAGCGCGCAAGAAGTTGAGGAGCGAACTGCAGCTTTTCATGCAGGGCGAGCGCAACGTGGAGAAATACCGTGAGGCGGGCATCAACTGGTGGGACTACTGCGGTGCGATCCTCATCAACTCCTATCCCACATACTTTGAGAAACTGCCACCGCTGATTGCCAAAATCAACCGCGAGAAGCGCAACAGCAAGAACTATGTGTTGTTTCTCGGCTCTACGGATGCGGAGACGAACCAGGCTCCGTGCCTGTCGCTCGTGCAGTTCCAAATTGAGGACAGCGAACTGGTGGTGTCGGCTTATCAACGCAGTTCTGACGCAAACCTCGGTTTGCCGGCTGACATCTACCACCTCTATCTCATGGCACGGCAGATTGACCTCCCTTTGAAGTCCATCACGCTGAACCTTGCCAACGTGCATATCTACGAGAACAACATCGGGCGCACACGTCTGTTACTCGACGGAAACGAGAACGTGAAATTTGAACTGAACGTGTAGCCATGAGAAAACAGTATTTGTCGGCACCGCTCCCATTCGTGGGGCAGAAGCGCATGTTCGCACGTGAGTTCATCAAGGTGCTCAAGCAATATCCCGATGACACGGTGTTCGTGGACTTGTTCGGCGGTTCAGGGCTGTTGTCGCACATCACCAAGTGTCAGAAGCCGAACGCCACGGTCATATACAACGACTTCGACGGCTACCGCAACCGTCTGCAACACATTCCGCAGACCAACCGCCTTTTGGCTGACTTGCGCAAAATGGTGGAAGCGGAGGGCATACCCAAGCATACTTGCATCCGTGGCGAGCTTCGCGACCGCATCTTTGCCCGCTTGGAGCAAGAGGAGCGTGAGGTCGGCTACATTGACTTCATCACCCTCTCTGCCGGACTGATGTTCTCCATGAAGTACAAGATGAGCATTCCCGAAATGAGGAAGGAATCGCTCTACAACAATATGCGCAAGTCGGACTATCCCGCTTGCGAGGACTATCTGCAGGGCATCACGGTGGTGTCGGCAGACTACAAGGAGGTGTTCGCCAGGTATAAGGATGCGCCGAACGTGGTGTTCCTCGTCGATCCGCCGTATCTCTCCACGGATGTGGGCACATACAGCATGTACTGGCGATTGTCGGACTACCTCGATGTGCTGACCATTCTTGCCGGACACCGCTTTGTTTACTTCACCTCCAACAAGTCGTCCATCATTGAGCTTTGCGAGTGGATGG
>CAVHVD010000149.1:0-2551 GCA_963639425.1 Faecalibacterium prausnitzii | reverse complement strand
GAAGAAGAACGTACCAATCAACGACACCGGCACGGCGATAAGCGGGATGAGCGTGGATCGGGTGTCCTGAAGGAAGATGTAGACCACGATGAACACGAGGATGAACGCCTCGATGAGGGTCTTCACAAGGTCTTCGATGGACGCGAAGAGGAACTCCGTGACATCCTGCATGACATTGAACTCCAGACCCGGGGGCATCGTAGCCTCCTGCTCCTTGAGGAGTTTCTTGATGTTGCTGGCTATTTCGGTAGCGTTGGAACCGGCAGTCTGCGTCACCATCATGGTGACTGACGGCATACCGTTGAGCTTGGAGTCCACGCTGTAGGACTGTGCGCCGAGCTCAACACGTGCCACGTCCTTCACGCGGATGGTCTGTCCGTCCTTCGTACTGCTGATTATCATGTCGCCGAACTCCTCTGTGGTCTTCAGACGGCCTTTATAGCGGAAGGTGTATTCATACTGGTTGTCGCTCTGCTCACCCACGGAACCAGGGGCTGCCTCGATGTTCTGCTGCGAGAGGACACCTGTCAGGTCGGAAGGGATAAGCCCGTAGCTCTTCATCTTCACGGGGTCTATCCACAGACGCATGGTGTAGGTCTTGGCAGAGAACGCCTGACACTCGCCCACTCCGTTCACACGCTTGATGGCAGGAACGACGTTGATGTCGGCATAGTTGGCGAGGAACTCGTCGTCATAGCGGTCGTCGGTTGCCGTCAGACCGAACAGGATGACCGTCGACGACTGACGTTTGATGACCGTCACACCGGCTTTGGTAACCTCGGCAGGCAGAAGTGCCGACGCCTGGGACACGCGGTTCTGCACGTTGACCTGGCACATGTCGGCATCCATACCCTGTTTGAAGAACACCGTAATGGTGGCGGCACCGTCGTTGGTGGCCGATGAAGTCATGTAGGTCATGCCTTCCACACCGTTGATCTGCTCCTCCAGCGGCGCAAGGACGGAGTTGAGCACGGTCTCTGCATTGGCTCCGGTATACGAAGCACGCACCATGATTGTAGGCGGTGCTATGTTCGGATACTGCTCGATAGGGAGTGATATGAGTCCGATAAGACCCAGTATCACCACCACGATGGAGATCACCGTGGACAGCACCGGACGCTTGATAAAGTTATCTAATCTCATTTATTTCTTCTTTTTCTGTTTTACACATTATTTATATACAGGAAAAAGGCTTTGCGGTAAGGCCGCAGCTTACTTTCCGAAGTCTTTCTTCAGTTTGCTCAGGTCGCCTTGGTCAGCGCCCATGGCCTGTGTCTTCTTGAGCTTCTGCTGGTACTGTGCCTCCGTGATAGGAGTTATCTTCTGGCCGTCAGTGAGCGATGTGATTCCCTGAACGACGATGCGGTCGCCTATGCTAAGTCCGCTGGTGATGATGTAGTTCTTTCCGTCGTTGTTGGCATTGACTGTCACCGGGGTGTACTTCACCGTATTGTCCTTGCCGAGCACATAGACGAAGTACTTGTCCTGCACCTGTGAGACGGCATCCTGGGGGATGATGACAGCCGAGCTGGCTACATGAGGAACGACAATGGAGCCTGACGCACCGCTGCGGAGAACGTGCTGGGGATTGGAGAAGTCCGCGCGTATCGACACCGTACCGGTGGTGGAGTTGATGACACCGCTGACTGCGGCAACGTGACCCTCCTGGTCATACATGCTTCCGTCAGCCAACTGTAGTTTCACAGCGGGGTAATCCTTGATGGCAGCATACATTCCGCCGACGTTCTTCGTCATCTCCAGCAAGTCCTTCTCCGTCATCGAGAAGTACACCTGCATCGTGCCTATGCTGGAAACGGTGGTGAGCGGCGATGCGCTCGATGCGCTCACGAGGGCGCCGACCTTGTAGGGCAGGTCACCGACAACACCGTCGGCCGGGCTTGTCACATAGCAGAAGTCGAGGTTCTGCTTCGCTGCCACGTAGTTGGCTTCGGCTTGTGCCACTGCGGCATTTGCCGACTCGTAGGCGTTTTTGGAAGAAGCCAGTTCGTAAGAACCTATCACATTGTTGCTGAACAGTTTCTCGCTGTTCTCGTAAGTCAGCTTTGACGTGTTCAACTGAGCCTTGGCTGAATTGACGGCAGCCTTGGCCTGGCGCACTGACGCCTGATATGTCTCGTTGTCAATGACAAAAAGCAGCTGGCCTTTTTTCACCGACTGACCTTCCTGCACGCACATCTTAGTGATGAAGCCGGACACTTTCGGACGAATCTCCACATCCTGCACACCCTTTATGACCGCAGGATACACGGTCTGCAACTCGGCGTCCTGGCCACTGATTGTCCTGACCGCATACTCGTCATCGCCGAAATTCGGCTTACCACTCTGCTTGCTGCCGCACGAAACGATAAGTACGGAGAGAAGCAGAATCAACAAATTACTTTTCTTGTTCATACCTTAATAATATTATTCTCACCTAAATTATAATTCCAATGTTGTCTGAAGAAACTGTCCGCAACGTTTTCCGGCGGTCATCAAGGTGGTTATAATCTCCACAAATTGCTCCCTATGGAACACCGCAAAGAAGAAAGAC
>CAVHVD010000148.1:0-2747 GCA_963639425.1 Faecalibacterium prausnitzii | reverse complement strand
TCGCAATACTCTGCCTCGTCCATGTAGTGCGTGGTGACGAAGACGGTGATGCCGCGGTCGGCGGCGGCGTAGATGAGTTGCCAGAACTGACGGCGTGTGGCGGGGTCGACGCCTCCCGTCGGCTCGTCGAGGAACACGACCTCCGGCTCATGGAAGATGCTCACGGAGAAGGCGAGCTTCTGCTTCCATCCGAGCGGCAGACCTGCCACGATGTCGTCGCCGTGGGCGGAGAAGTCCAAGCGGTCGAGGAGCTCCGCGCTCTTGCGTCTGATGTCCTTGTCCTTCATGCCGTAGATGCCGGCAAAGAGGCGTATGTTCTCGCGCACGGTCAGGTCTTCATAGAGCGAGAACCGCTGGCTCATGTAGCCGATGTGCCTCTTTATCTGCTCGTACTCGGTGCTGATGTCGCATCCCGCCACACGTCCGCTGCCACTCGTCGGCTGGTTCAGCCCCGTGAGGATGTGCATCGCCGTGGTCTTCCCCGCGCCGTTCGCGCCCAGGAAGCCGAATATCTCGCCACGTCTCACGGAGAACGAGATGTCGTCCACGGCACGGAAAGAGCCGAACGCCTTCACCAGATGGGAGACCTCGATGACGTTCTCCGCTCCGGCGGCGTGCACGGAGTGGCTTATCCCTGTCGTGCAGAACACGTCCTTGAACTTCTCCAAGATGTCGTCGGGCTTGCCGATGCCACGAACCGTACCCTCCTGCATGAAGGCGATGCGCTGGCACCGCCGCACCTCGTCGAGATAGGGGGTGGAGACGACGACGGTGATGCCCCTCGACTTCAGCGTCCCGAGCATGTCCCAGAACTCCTTGCGGCTCACGGGGTCAACGCCTGTGGTAGGCTCGTCGAGCAGAAGGACGCGCGGCTTGTGCACCAGCGCACAGGAGAGGGCGAGCTTCTGCTTCATGCCGCCGGACAAGGCTCCCGCCTTTCGGGTCTTGAACGGTTCTATCTGCGAATAGATGGCCTTGATGTGGCTGTACTCTGCCTCGACGGTAGTGCCGAAGAGCGTGGCGAAGAACGCCAGGTTCTCCTCAACGGTCAGGTCTTGATAGAGCGAGAAACGGCCGGGCATGTAGCCCGTGAGCCTGCGGATTTCGGTCATGCCCCTCACAGTGTCGAAGCCACAGACAGAGGCGTTCCCCTCGTCTGCCGTCAGCAGCGTGGCCAGGATGCGGAAGAGCGAGGTCTTGCCGGCACCGTCGGGCCCCACGAGGCCGAAGATCTCGCCAGCCATGACGGAGAAGCTCACGTCATGCAGGGCTGCGACTTTGCCGTAATGCTTGGAGACGTGCTCCACGATGATTGCTTTGTCCATCTTCGTTGCGTGAGAATGTTGATGAGCGGTCATCGGAACTTCGCCTCGCCGTACATCCCGATCTTGATGAACCCGTCGTTCTCCACCCTTATCTTGACGGCATACACGAGGTCGGCACGTTCGTCGTCCGTGAGGATGGTCTTCGGCGTGAACTCCGACTTCGACGCGATCCATGTCACCGTACCACGGTACTCCCTCTTCCCGCCATCGCCATAGTCGGCAAGCACCGTCACCGGCTGTCCCGTCTTCACGCTCTCGAGCTGGCGCGAGGTGATGTAGGCACGCAGGAACATGTGGTCGGTGTCGGCAACCTTGAAGATCGGCTTGCCCGCGGTGGCGAACTCGCCCTGCTCCATGTACTTCTCAAGCACGATGCCCGACAGTGGTGAGACGATGCGGCACTTCTCCAGCTGGTCTGCCACTTGGAGCTGCCGGATGTCGGCTGCCTCCATCTGTGCGTTGAGACCGGCGGTAGAGGTGCCGAGTGATGACAGCTGTGCCTCCAACTGCCGCTCGAGCAGCTCCACCTGACTTCTTGCGTCGTCGAGGTTCTTGCGGTTGGCGGCACCGTCGTCCACCAACGCCGTGAAGCGGTCAAGCTCCTCACGCGCCTTCGTCAGCTGCTGGCGTGTTGCGGCCACCTGTTTGCCGGTGTCGGGACGTTGGGCGGCATACACCCGTCTGTCGGCGGCGATCTGCCGTGCCGTCAGGTGCAGCTGCATGGTGTCTATCAGTCCGACCTGCCGGCCTTGCCCTATATTGTCGCCCTCGTTGACGCTGAACCACAGCAGCGTGCCGTTCTGTTCCGCCGCAACCGTCACCTCCGTTGCCTCGAAGATGCCCGTCGCGTCGTACTCCTTTTCCTTGTCGCCGCAGGATGCAAGGACGAAAGCCGCCAGCATCGTGCCCATAACAGATAACCTATTCATTGTTGATGTTCCTTTGTCTGTATATTTCCCTCAATAGTTCTATCTCGTGTTGCGCCTTCTGTGCTTTGGCCATGCTCACGGCGTTGATGGCACGCACCAGTTCGTTGACGCTCTCGGTGCCGAGCTGCACCTTCCTCTCGCTCTTGCTCCTGATGCTCTCGCGCAGGCGGACAATCTCGTCGTCCTGCGCAATCTGCCTCCGGAGCGACGCGACGGCTCCGCTTGTCTCCTCGTTCTGCAGACGGTTCTGAAAGAGGAAGACCTCCTTCAGGCTGCCGTTCATGACACGCTGCACCTCCAGACTGCGGAGGTCGTTCTTGCGGGTGTAGAGGGCACCGATGTTCCACGAGACCGACACGCCGCCAATGAGCACACCGTCGTTCAGCAGTCCGCTCATCTTCGTGTGAACCATTCCCATGCCAAAGACGTTCACCTCGGGACGAAGCTGCGCGTCGAGCTGCTTGCGCCGCGCATCGAGGAGGAAATCCTGCGC
>CAVHVD010000147.1:0-3923 GCA_963639425.1 Faecalibacterium prausnitzii | reverse complement strand
GTAGCTGCACGGACTATGTGTCGCCTATCTATGCCCTCAGAGGCCTTTCTAAGGCCTCTCAGAGGGGTTCCGCGTGGCAAATGTTAAAATGCTGACATATATTTGTTAATTTTTTCGGGGCCTCTCATGCCTGTCATGCCCGCCATTACTATTGTTTTCACTGTCATCGAAGTTGTCATTGCTCTTGCCATAATCCTTGTCCTTGGTTTGTGGCAAAGATAGGAAAAAAACAACACGGTGGTGCCGCCGTTTCCGCGGCTTTTTGAAGTTTTAACAGTTTGGCTTACAGCACGTTACAACACGTTACAACGGCATACAAAAAATTTTTCAACCAGAGAGAGAGCATTACGGCAAACAACAACGCCCGCGGCAAGGATAAGGCCGAGAAGACAGGAGGGCTACCGAGATGAGCCAGAGGCACGCACCCCAGCTCTCTCTCCTTGCAGCATCTTACCTATGACTATTCGCTCATGATCTGTCTTATCAGTTCGGGGCGCACATTCTCGTCGCGTGTACCCTGTCCGTCCTGCATGTACTGCCTGAGATATGGTGTCTGCATATGGAAGTCGTATGCGTTCTGATCTGCCCATATCTCTACAAGCATAAAGAGGGTGCTGTCCTCGGATGACTGATACTGCTCGTACTTTAGGTTGCCCTCTTCCTTGACAGTATTGTCACGGCACTTCATGAAGTTGTCCTTGGTCTTCTGCACGGCTTCCGGTTTCACTTTCGACTTGAACAGGATCAGGATCTTGCCCGTCTCTTCTGCCTTCGTGGCCTCATCGCCCACAGGGCTGGCCGAATGTGCGGGAAGTCCCGCAAGCATGATTGCAGCACATGCCATTGCAATAATGTTCTTTTTCATTCTGTGTTTTTACGTTGTTTGTTATAGAAAATCAGATGCAATGATACGAAAGCCAGCATGGACAGTGTCCGTCACAAGGCGTAAAGGCGAAAAAACGTCACTTGAAGCTGACATGATACAGGTCTGCCTTACTCGATTTTATTTGATAACTTTGCACGCGGAGATGCGACCTGCAATCAACACCATATTATCGTTTGTGGCGGCACTGGTGCTGGCGGTGTGCTGCGCCGCCGCCACGGTCACCACGGTGCGTGCCCAGGGCACGCCGCCGCCGAAGTATGAGGTGCGTGCGGCGTGGGTGACGGCCATCTACGGCCTGGACTGGCCCCGCGCCAAGGCTACGTCGGAGGATGGCATCCGTCGGCAGAAGGACGAGCTGCTCGAGATTCTCGACCGGCTGAAGGCTGCGAACTTCAACACCGTGCTGCTGCAGACACGTATGCGCGGCGACGTGATTTATCCCTCTGACATTGAGACATACAACGAGACGCTGACGGGTCGTGAGGGGCGCAGCCCTGGCTATGACCCGCTGGCCTTCGCCGTCGCGGAGTGCCACAAGAGGGGCATGGAGTGCCACGCATGGATAGTGTCGATACCGCTCGGCACGCGCAGACACATAAACGCTATGGGTCACAACTCCGTGGTGCGGCGGCGGCCTGACATCTGCCTGACATATCGCAATGAGCACTATCTGAACCCCGGGAACCCGAAGACCAAGGAGTATCTGATGGAGCTGACGCGCGAGATCATTACGCGATATGATGTCGACGGCGTGCACTATGACTACCTGCGCTATCCGGAGCATGCCAGCAACTTCCCCGACAGCAGGGAGTTTCGCAAGTATGGCGGCGGCAGGAGCCTCGACGACTGGCGGCGCGACAACATCACGCAGATAGTGCGCTACGTGTATAACGGCGTGAAGGCACTGAAGCCGTGGGTCAAGGTGAGCACGTCGCCGGTGGGCAAGCTGCGTGACACGTCGAGATATACGAGCCGGAACTGGAACGCATACAGCGTGGTGAAGCAGGAGGTGGACCGCTGGCTCGCGGAGGGCATACAGGATCAGATATACCCGATGATGTACTTCCGCGACGATGCGTTCTACCCGTTCGTCCTCGACTGGCACGAGGAGAGCCACGGACGGCAGGTCGTGCCCGGGCTGGGCATCTACTTCCTCGACCCCAAGGAGGGCAACTGGCAGACGAGCGACATCTTCCGACAGATACACTTCCTGCGCCGTCACGGCCTGAGCGGGCAGGCCTACTATCGCACGCAGTACCTGACGGACAACACGCAGGAGGTCTATGACATGCTGCGTGACGGCCTGTATGCCGCGCCGGCACTGGTGCCTCCGATGACGTGGGTCGACAGCATCGCCCCCACGCCGCCGTCGGGGCTTACCGTCGAGAGGCTGGCCAACGGCTACACGCGGCTGCGCTGGCAGCCGTCGACGGACAACGACAGCACGGCACCCGCGCCGCTGTATAACGTCTATGCCTCGGACACCTATCCTGTGGACACCACGGATGCGCGGTGCCTCGTGGCGCAGCGTGTCAGTGGCACGGACTACACGCACGTCAGGGTCATGCCGTGGGATGAGAAGAGGTATTTCGCCGTGACTGCCACCGACCGCTATGGCAACGAGAGCGATGCCGCAAACGAGGCTCCGCCGCCACCGGCGCGGTGACACATAAGATTTACCACAATGCTATTTTTCCGGCGATGCCCAAATCAAGGGTGGCCGTTGCTATGCCTAACGCTTGGAACACACGGCTCATCGTTGGCAAGGTGATGACGCTCGTACCTTTCTCCAATTTTGAAATTTGAGCACGTTGCACGCCGATACGCTCGCCAAGCTGTTCTTGCGTGAGGTTCTGTGCCAGTCGAGCCTTGCGTATGGCTTCGCCCACGATGTAGGCATTTACGTCTTCTTTGAGTTTAGCTTCCATGGCTTCACGCTCCGGAGTGCCTCTTTTGCCCCAAAGTTTGTCCTTCATGTCGTCTGCCGGTATCAATTTCATCTGTGCCATAATGCTATTTCTCTTTATTGTTGAAGTACTCTTTTCTAATCTCCTCTGCCTTGGCAATCTCCTTTAGTGGTGTCTTCTGAGTTTTCTTGACTATGCCATGTGTGGCAATAACCAAAGTTTCTTGCTCTGTGTCCCAAAAGGAGAAAAGCCTGTAACAGATACCGTTGTAGAGAGTACGGAACTCCCATATCTCGGTATTTTCAAGTTTCTTGAAGATGTCAACCTTCATCACTCCTTCCTCAACCTTGAAGATGTTGTAGTATATCTTCTGCTGAGCCTTGAACGGCTGCGCATCCAAAAAGGCTTGTGCTTCCTCCGTCAACACCACTTTAAGCTTGTTGATGCCCATGCTGTTTGATTTATGGTGCAAAGGTAGCACGTTGTTTCCAAGCGGCGATACAAATTAATGACTTTCGTCTGTGCTTGTTTCATCTTTAACACTCACGCTGCTTGATAGTACCCCCAAAAAGCGGGAGAGTCAGCGGAAGGAGGCGCGGTGCGTCTCCCTGGTGCCGTCGTAGTTGAGGAGGGTGACGTTGACATTGAGCGGCGTTCCCGCCGAGCGGAGGTAGTTCTCCACGGAGAGGGACATGCACGCCCGCGAGCGGTATGCCTCGGGGTCGCCGTTGGCGTTGTGGTAGAGGGAGAGGTAGACGTTGCCGGTGCCGTCGGCAGTGCGTCGCACGGAGTCCTCGAGGAGCAGCAGCCTGTGTCTGCCTCCTGCGTTCTTCACCTCGAGCACGATGTTCAGATACTTCAGCCCGCCCCACATGCTCAGCAGGGACACGGGTGCCGTGGCTGCGCTGTCGGCATAGGCCGCCGCCGGCAGTAGCACGGTGGTGACCATCGGTGAGGGTGAGTAGAGGCGCACGCCGCCGTCGACATGTTCGTAGTAGCCCACGACACGCACCGCGGTGTCGGCTGCCGACACGAAACCGGAACGGTCGTCGGCCACGGCGAGTGTCTGCCCGTCGTCGGTCTCGATGGCCGCGGGTGTGCCGTCGTGTCCGGTGTGGAGGGTGTAGAAC
>CAVHVD010000146.1:0-4413 GCA_963639425.1 Faecalibacterium prausnitzii | reverse complement strand
CCGGTGTGGAGGGTGTAGACCTCCGTGATGACGGAGGGGTAGTGATAGCTGTCGTCGCTGCACGCGGCGATGACGGCGAGAAGGAGGAGAGGCACTATGTGGCGCAGGCGGTTCATCGTGCGGGCTGCTCACTCTCCTGCGCAGCAAGATAGTTCTTCAGCGGATTGGCATACATCAGCAGCAGCTTCTGGCGGAGGAAGCTCTCGTCGCGGTCGGGCAGGTCGATCTTGGCGAGCTGTCCGTCGACATAATCCATGAAATGCTTCTCCTCGTCGGCCGTATAGTTGGTACCGGCGAAACGGCGCGTGCCGTTGAGGTGGTCGTAGGCGACGTAGTTGTTGGGGTACAGCTCGTAGTTGGAGTGTATGCCGCGGTCGATTATGGCGGAGACGCAGGAGAACAGCTCCTGCTTGGGCATGGCGGGGTCGAGCTGACGCAACAGGCCGTTGATGCACGGTGCCATGCGGAACGCCACGCGTCCCTTGAAGCCGAACATCCCCGTCTCCATGTTCTTGAGGTCGTCGGCGGTGGTCTTCTTGTAGTCGTCGTTGTCGCGCTTGAGCTGGAACTCGCGAGCCTTGAGATAGTCGCAGGGGTCGTACTCGTAGGAGATGGAGAGCGGCACGATGTTCATCTCCATGAGGCTTGAGAGCACGTCGCCGTCGCCACCCAAAGCCATCATCTTGAGCACGCTGTCCTGCGTGTGGTCGTTAGAGTCCTTGGCACGTCCCTCGCGCTGTGCTATCCAGATGGACTGCTTCTTGTCGCGGATGGTGTAGTGCATATAGCGCGACATGCGCCGTGAGGACTCGAGCATCTGCCGCATGGTCAGCGCGCGCTGCACGATGAATGACTTGTTGATGCGCACCAGCTTCTTTATCCACGGATAGATGAGCAGGTTGTCGCCGATGGCAATCTCCACGGAGTCCAGGCCGCTGTCGAAGAGCAGGACGGAGAGGAAGCCGGAGTCGAGGATTATGTCGCGGTGGTTCGACACGTAGGTATAGGCCAGCGACCTGTCTTCGATCCGCGACAGGTCTATGCTGAGCGAGGCCGTGGTGTCTGCCGCCAGCTTCTTGAGGAAGCGGTAGCAGAAGGCGCGCTGGAACTCCAGCTTGGTCTTGCAGGTACGCATACGTTCGGCGATGACCTCGAGCGGCACGCCGGGCATCACGGAGGCCACCACGCCGCGAAAGGCGGGGTCGGCAATAAGCTCCTCGTAGATCTGCGGCAACTCCTCGTCCAGGTACGGGCGTATCTCGTCAAATTCTGTAGTCGTCATGTCCGGTGCCGTTAAAAGTTATCCTCTATGATGTCTGTCATCACATCCTTGATGTCGAGACCTGCCGCCCTCACCTGCTGCGGTATGAAGCTGGTGGCCGTCATACCGGGGGTCGTGTTGACCTCAAGGAGGTTTATCTTGTCACCGGCGGTGATGATGTAGTCCACACGTATGATGCCCGCCGCCCCGAGGATGTCGTAGATGGCCGAGGTGACGGCCTGCACGCGGTCGCGCAGGCTGTCGGCTATCTCTGCCGGTGTGATCTCGTCGACACGGCCGTTGTACTTGGCGTCGTAGTCGAAGAACTCATCGTGCGTGCGCACCTCCGTTATGGGGAACACCACGGACTTGCTCTTTGTCTTGTAGCACCCGCAGGTGATCTCCGTGCCGTCGAGGAAGCTCTCGACGACGACCTCGGGTGCTTCGCCGAAGGCTTTCTCTATGGCCGGCAGCAGCTGCCGGTTCTCCTTGACCTTGGTGACACCGAAGCTGGAGCCGCCGAGATTGGGCTTGACGAAGCACGGCAGCCCCACCGTGGCACGGATGCCTTCCTCGTCGACAGGCTTACCCTTGCGCAGCAGCACGGAGTCGGCCACGGGGATGCCGAAGCCCTTGAGATACTGGTTGCATACGAACTTGTCGTAGGTGACGGCGGCGGCCAGGACGCCGCAACACGAGTACGGGATGTGCAGCATATCGAGATAGCCCTGCAGCTGTCCGTTCTCGCCCGGGCCGCCGTGGATGGTGATGTAGGCGAAGTCGAACACGCGCTTCGCGCCGTCGACGGTGAAGCTGAAGTCATTGCGGTCTATCGGAGCCGTGGTGCCGTCGGTGAGCCGGACGTGCCAGTCCAGCCCATGGATGACGACGATGTACAGGTCGTACCTGTCCTTGTCGATGAAGGAATACAGCCCCTCCGCGCTGCGCAGGGAGACATGATATTCGGAGGTGTAGCCTCCTGCTACTATAGCAATTGTGCGTTTCATTGCAAGTCTCTGTTTATTACGTAATTCCGCCACTTGCCCAGCAGTGCCGTCATGTCGGCAGGCAGCTCGGAGGCGAAGAACATGTCTTCGCCGGTCACGGGGTGCCTGAATCCCAATGTCTTGGCGTGCAGTGCCTGGCGCGGGCAGACCTTGAAGCAGTTGTCCACGAACTGCTTGTATCTTGAAAATGTTGTACCTCTCAGAATCTCGTGACCGCCATACCGCTCGTCGTTGAAGAGGATGTGGCCGATGTGCTTCATATGTACACGTATCTGGTGCGTGCGGCCGGTCTCAAGGACGCACTCCACCAGCGTGACGTAGCCAAAGCGTTCGAGCACGCGGTAGTGTGTCACGGCGTGCTTGCCCATGCCGTCGGGCACGACCGTCATCTGCAGGCGGTCCTTGGGGTTGCGGGCTATGTCGCCCACGACGGTGCCGCTGTCGCCATCGAAGTTCCCCCATACCAGGGCGTTGTATGCCCGCTTCGTGGTCTTGGCGAGGAACTGCTGTCCGAGGCAGGTCTTGGCTTCGGGGGTCTTGGCGATGACCAGCAGCCCCGAGGTGTCCTTATCGATGCGGTGAACCAGCCCCACGCGCGGGTCGTTGGCATTGTAGCACGGCGTGCCGCGCAGGTGCCAGGCTATGCCGTTGACGAGGGTACCGTCGTAGTTGCCGTGCCCGGGATGCACCACCATGCCTGCGGGCTTGTTGACGACCAGCAGGCTGTCGTCCTCATAGACGATGTCGAGCGGCAGGTCCTGCGGCACCACCTCATTGTCGTACTTGGGACGGTCGAGCATGACCGTCACTACGTCGAGGGGCTTGACCTTGTAGCTGCTCTTCACGGCCTTGCCGTTGACGAGGATATAGCCCGCGTCGGCGGCTTTCTGTATGCGGTTGCGTGAGGCGTTGGGAATCTTGTCGAAGAGGTACTTGTCCACGCGAACCATTTCCTGACCACGGTCGGCCTGCGCGCTGAAGTGCTCGTACAGACGTGTCTCATCGCCATCGCCGACGATGTCGTCTATGTCGTCAATGTCCTCCGTATCGTATCCCTTGAACTCTTCCGCTTCCATCACTCGAAATCCAGCGTCACACACTCACGTTTGCACTAAAACCAGCTGTCGTCATCGTCCTGTGTCTTGTGGGTCTTGCGCTGCACGCCCTCGGGGGTGGCGATGTGCAGCGAGTCGCCCTTGAGACTGTCGGGCAGGAAGTCATCGCCCGCACCCACCATGAGCTGCAGCATGGCTCCGTCGGGAACCTTATCGCCCTGCAAGAGCAGACGCCCACCGTACTTCACGCCATAGACCCAGTCCTTCTCACCGCTGACATACTCCACGCTGTCGAGGCGGAAGCCGGCAGCCATGAGACGTGCCTCGGCCTGGCGGAACGAGCTGTTGTCGGCCACGTCGGGAATGTCGTGGAGCGGCACGCTGAGGGTGTTCACCGTGAGGTAGACCACCCTACCCTTCTTGACCTTCTGACCGGCAGAGGGGTTGCAGTCGAGCACCGCACCGGCGGGCTCTGTCTTTATGTAGCTGGAGTCTGCGACCATGCACTCCAAGTCCATGCTGCCGAATATGGAGCGTGCCTCGTCCAGGGTCTTGCCGACGACGTTGGGCACCGCCACGGCTTCGCCATGATGCGTGTAGCCATCCACCCACTTCATCGCCACCACAACCAAGGCGAACACCACCGCCACCATTAGCAGAATGTTAGCAATGAATAGCCGCCAACCGCGGAAAAAGGGCTTCTTGTCTTGCACCATAGTCACACCAATTTGGGCGTAAAGGTACAACTTTCTACTTTAGGCATGGGCTTATCCGCCATCTTTTTTGGCGCACACGCCTTTTTGTGCAGGGCACGGCGGCGGTGCCGGACGGGGCGGCACTGTCAGCCGCAGGACTGCCGACGCACAGTCGGCAATCCGTGTAACGCATCAACGCCCTCATCACATGCAAGTCTGTTCACTTCCGTTTACCAACTGTTTACTAACCGTTCAAAAATCGGTCACAGGTTGCCCACTGAAGCCGTGTTTCTGTTCAAAAACCCTCACTTTTGAACAATTCCGTTCAATAATCCCATGCTTGCCCCGAGAAGCGCCCTAACGATGCCCATTCTTAGGGTCTAACGATGGGCAAG
>CAVHVD010000145.1:0-4658 GCA_963639425.1 Faecalibacterium prausnitzii | reverse complement strand
CCTGAATATAGAATCCCTGCATGATACAAAAATAATGGTCAAAATAGTTGGATGGTAACATAGAAAGCACAGCTCCGTGGACGTACAGCCACAAAGTTGTGGCTGTACGTCCACGGAACGGCACATTTACGTCCGTAAGATGTCAGACTTCGCGGCGGAACTTCTTGGGCGAAACGCCGAGCTGCGACTTAACAAATTTCCCGAAGAACGAGAGGCTGGAGAAGCCCATCTCGTTTGAAATCTCCTTTATCGACTTGTCAGAATACTTGAGTTGCCGCATGATGGCGCGGGTGGAGCTTTCATGTATAAGTTCGAGTGCAGTGCGGCCGCACGAGGCCTTGACCACGGAGCTGAGGTACTTCGGCGACACACACAGCTCGGCGGCAAAGGCTGCGACGGAGCGCATCTTGCCGTCGTACTTGGCAAGCAGCTCTGTGAAGCGGCGGAAGAGTATGTCGCCTTGTCCGAGGCTGATGGCCTCGAGCTTGCCGCCGTCGGAACGGTCGATGACGCTCAGCAGCTCGTAGACGACGCCGAGCAGCAGCGTGTTGACAATCTCCTTGTGATAGACATCGTCGCGACACCTGATCTTCGCCTCTGCCAGCTGATAATACAGCGAGAGGATGTGCTTGTCGTGCTCGGAGAGGCTCACCAGCGGGTTGGCATAGATGTAGTAGAAGGTCTTCCAGACATTGCGGTTGCTGAAGAGAGAGAGGTTGAAATTGCGGGTCGACAGTCCGAGGACAAACACGTTGAAGTCGTCGGTCAGCACACGATAGTCCTTGAAGAGGGCATGGGGCATACAGACAAGCATCTGTCCGGCACCCACGCGATAAAGCCGGTCGTTGACATTGATTTCGCCCGCACCGCTCTCGCAGATGATGACAAGCAGTATCTCTGTCTCGAAAATGCTGCTCTCCGCAAGCGGCAGCTTCCTGATGTCGTCCATTATGAAGATGTCGCCATCATAGTGGTCGAACCATCCTTCCTGTTTCAGGTCTTCAATGCTGTATTTCTTCATGTTGTGCAGACTATGTTCGTTCGCACAAAGGTAGCATAAAGCATGGGAACTGTTGTACGGTTGGATTTTTTTTGCGAACATTGCGAGGCTTTTGCAGCCGTCGGCTGCATAGGAGAGGGACGGCAATGACAGTACGGGACACATCGGCAGAGGGACAGCACGACCATGACAGACGGGGCGGACGGAACCGCACACAGGGGCTTATGGTGCGCTATCCGGAGACGAGCGACAGCCTCATGATGCAGCTGGTGGAAGCCGTCGGCCTTGAGCCGGACTGGCGGGCGGTCTACGGCCGCTACGCCGACGTGCTGCTGCGGTTCCTGGATCAGCGCACGGCAGCCTCGCCGCTCAACTTCAGCGGCCCCTTCGCCAAGATGGATCATCTGCTGAAGGAGGCGAAGGCACAACGACAGCTGTCGGTGGCCGCCAATGAGGCACGTGTCCGCATCAGACGGCGCGGCAGCACGCCCGTCGCCGAGCTGCAGGAGTGTTGCCGTCATGACCTGAAAGCCCTGTGCCGCTTCATCGCACTTGTCGACGGCATAGAGATTTCGGCAAGCGTGTCGGCACTGCTGCCAACGGACGATGCCGTGCGGCAGGCCGCGCCACGGCTGCTGACGGACTGCATGAGAATGATTGTGAGCCGACGGGACGACGACATGATTTACGGCGTCATAGACGGATACGGCGACGGCCGTGACAGCCGCGTGTGCTACGGCCACGGCAACCGCTACTATGACTTCGACTGGACATACCTGAGACCCATGCTGCGTGCGGGTACGCAACTCAATCTGGTGCGCCCGCGACGGGAGGACGACGGCACGATTGTGCCGGAACTCATCATCGTGGAACCCGACTATCTGGTGGACGTGACATCGGTGGCGCGGTGCTTCACGCACTATGCCGACTCTCCGCTCGTCAACGTCGTGCGCCGTCTGATGCCGGCAACCGACAGTCAGGCCATCGAATTAGGTAACTTCGCCGGACAGCTGCTGGACGAGGAGCTACACCGCAAGGCGGGAGGACGTACATACCGCGACAGCGTGACCGACTTCTTCCGCCATAACGCACTCGACCTGCTCACCGCCGACATAGATGCGACGTTCCACACGGAGGCACAGCAGCAAAGACAGCACATTGAAGATGCACTCGGCAAATGGCTGCCGCAGGAGGTAAGCAGCTTCGACCCCAAGGAGGGCATCACAGAGCCGTCGTTCTTCTCCGAGACATTAGGGATACAGGGACGCATGGACTTCATGCAGCTGGACTATAAGGTGCTCATCGAGCAGAAGTCGGGCAAAGGACGCTTCCCCTACGACGGCTTCGTGCATCCACGGCAGACAGACGACCACTACGTGCAGCTGCTGCTCTACATGCTGCTGATCAGGTATGACCGCCGCGACCGCTACGAGGCCAACGGTGGAAAGCTGCACGCCTTCCTGCTGTACTCCAAGTACAGCCGAAGCCTGCTGGCACTCGGCATGGCTCCTGAAAAGATATTCAAGGCCATCAAGGTGAGGAACGGCATTGCATGGACGGAGATGCGGCTGGCTGCCAACGGGGCATGGCGCATCCTCGACAGGCTGACACCCGAGAAGATGAACAAGAAAGGCGTGGACGACAAGCTGTGGAGGTCACACCAACGGCCGCAGATAGCCGCCGTGCTGGACACCGTACACCATGCGTCAGAACTGGAGAAAGCCTATTTCTTCCGTTTTCTGACGTTCATAAGCAACGAGCACGTGCTGGCGAAACTGGGCAACAAGACCAAGGAAAACTCGGGCTTCGCCTCGACATGGCAGAACAGCGCGGACGAGAAGCGGCACGCCGGCAACATCTATGACCGTCTGACGCTGGTCAGCCCCGCCGACGACAACACCGCAGGACGCATCACCGAGGTGAGGCTGCGCTTCAGCGACGACACCGACAACGACCTTTGCAACTTCCGCATCGGTGACATCGTGATCCTGTATCCCTACCGCGACGGCATGGAGCCGGACGCACGGCGCACGATGGTGGTACGCTGTTCCATCAAGGACATCACCACCGACGGGCACATCGTCCTGACGCTGCGGGCACCACAGTCGGACGCACGCATCTTCACCCGTCGGGACGGCAACACCCTGTGGGCTATTGAGCACGACTTCATGGAGGCTTCGTATACGCCGCTGTATCGTGGCATGCTGGCTTTCCTGAAGGCACCCAAGGAGCGGCGCGACCTGTTGCTGCTACAACGCGAACCCCGAACCGACGGCACAAGGACGCTGAAAGGCAGCTATGGCAACTTCGACGGGCTGTCGCTGCGCGTGAAGCGGGCACGGGATTTCTTCCTCATCA
The DNA here is from genome assembly GCA_963639425.1 of Faecalibacterium prausnitzii. Lineage (GTDB taxonomy): Bacteria > Bacteroidota > Bacteroidia > Bacteroidales > Bacteroidaceae > Bacteroides. Next base: position 1,300 of record CAVHVD010000145.1, on the reverse strand, counting down.
TCGGCCCGCCGGGTACGGGCAAGACGTCCTACGGCATGCTGAACACGCTGAAGGAGGAGCTGATGGAAGAAGGTACGTCCGTCTTACTGATGTCCTACACCAACAGGGCTGTGGACGAGATATGCAGCAAGCTGACGGAGGCGGGCATTGACTTCGTGAGGATCGGCAGTGAGCTGACGTGTGCACCGGAGTACAGGAAGCATCTGATAAACGCACTGACAGACACCGTCGCCAACGCAGCGGAGCTGAGGCGGAAGATTGCAGACATGCGCGTGTTTGTGGGTACGACGACGGCCATCAACTCACACCTGAACCTGTTCCTCCTGAAGAGCTTCAGCCTCGCCGTAATAGACGAGGCCTCGCAAATCCTGGAGCCGCACCTCATGGGAATACTCAGCGCATGCCATGACGGAAGACCGGCGATAGAAAAGTTCGTGATGATTGGCGACCACAAGCAACTACCGGCTGTGGTTCAGCAGACGCAGAACGTGTCGCGGGTCAACGACGCACTGCTCAACGGTATCGGTCTGACCGACTGTCGGCTGTCGCTGTTCGAGCGGTTGTTGAGGCGGTATCACGACCGCGATGATGTGGTGTATGCGCTGACATGTCAGGGGCGTATGCATCCGGACATTGCAGCCTTTGCCGGCACGACGTTCTACAACGGACACCTGCATCCTGTGCCGCTGCCACATCAAAGGAAAAGGCTGGACGATGCGGCCATGACAGGCGACACGCTGACCGACACACTGCTGACACGCCGCATGGTGTTTCTGAATGTGCCTGCACCGACAGACACGGACACGTCGGACAAGGTGAATACAGCCGAGGCCGATGTCATTGCCGATGTCGTTGTACGTATATATAATATGGAGAGGACGGATTTCAGTCCGGAGATGACCGTCGGCATCATCGTGCCATACAGAAATCAGATTGCCGCGGTGCGCAAGGCCATAGGCAGACATGGCCTTGACAAGCTGCAAGGAATTACGATAGACACCGTGGAACGTTTCCAAGGTAGCCAGCGCAAATGGATAGTCTACGGATTTACGGTGCGGAAGTACTGCCAGCTGAATTTCCTGACAGACAATGTGTTTGTCGACATTGACGGGACTGTGGTAGACCGCAAGTTGAACGTAGCACTAACACGTGCAAAGGAGCATCTCATAATGACCGGCAACGCAACCCTGCTCTGTGCCGACCCTCTGTTCAACAAGCTCATCGTGTTCGTCAAACGTCGGGGAGGGTTTCTTCCCTCTGCCACTTAAGCTCATCGCCACGGCTGTCGTAGGCTTTGCGC
>CAVHVD010000144.1:2720-5205 GCA_963639425.1 Faecalibacterium prausnitzii | reverse complement strand
CTCCATATCTTTATCCCTTTTCGTTGAAGTACTCCTGTCTGATTCTCTCTGCCTTGGCTATCTCCTTGGACGGCGTTTTCTGCGTCTTCTTGATGATGCCGTGAGTGGCTATCACCAGCGTCTGCTCATCCGTGTCCCAAAAGGCGAACAGCCTGTACCTTATTCTGTTGTAGAGTATGCGGAACTCCCAAATGTCCGTTCCCTCCAACTTGGAGAACAGAACTGCATTGCGCTCACCGCCCTCAATGCGGTGGACAACCTCATACACCTTGTCGCCAGCTGACTGCGGCAGACCCTCGATGAATGTAACGGCTTCTTCCATGTACACGACTTTGGGATTGTTCCTTGCCATATTCTTCTCGTTCTGTCAGTGCAAAGGTAGCCGTTTGTTTACACGCAACGAAACTTCGCCGGTCTTTTTGTGCTCCAACGCAAACTTTTAACCTTTCGGTGGCGGGCTGAGATACGCACTGTCAAAGGTTGTGCAGGACTCCGTCATGATGCGCGACGGCAACTTTCCGCACATGATGCTCTACCTCTTCGACAGCCTCGCCATCGGACTGGCAGCCGTGCTCCTCGGCAACGCACTCAGCAAACTGGTCTGACGGCGAACTGTGCGTCGTAAGGATGCCCATCGTTGCGTTCCATGCTTGCCCATCGTTAGGTCGTTTGAACGGGCATCGTTAGGGTGCAAGAATGGGCATCCTTAGACCCTAAGAATGGGCATCGTTAGGGTGCTCCTCGGGGCAACAGGGGATTTATTGAACGAAAGTGTGGAAAAGTGAACGGTTAGTGAACGGAAACAGGCTTCAGGGAACGTCTGGCGAGGGGTCATTGAACAGAAAGTAAACAGATAGTAAACGCTTTTGAACGGGCTTGCACCGTAAGCCCGTCGTGTTTTGACCGGAAAAGTTCCTACCTTTGTGCCGGACGCTGTACCGGCGGAAAAAATCCGCAGGTTCAGTGTCAATCCGGAAGTCCTGAAGAACAGATGAGAGGAGAGACAGCTGAAGACCAATGACAGAGAACATCTACACAATAACGGCTCCCGAGACGCTTGACGCGGCTCCGGCACTGCCGGCATCGAAGAGCATCAGCAACCGCGCACTGATCCTGCACGCACTGGCGGGAGGGGCGCACATGCCGCAGAACCTGTCCGACTGCGACGACACGCGCGTGATGACGGCAGCACTCGCCCGCCGTCCGCAGGTGGTCGACATCATGGCGGCAGGCACGGCCATGCGCTTCCTGACGGCCTACTTCAGCACCTGCGTCGGCGAGGAGCACATCATGACAGGCACGGAGCGCATGCGGCACAGGCCGATAGGGCTTCTCGTGGATGCACTGCGACAACTCGGGGCAGACATCGGCTATGATGGCGCGGACGGCTTTCCGCCGCTGAGGATACGCGGCAGGAGGCTGTCGGCGGTGCCGCTGTCGATACCCGGTAGCGTAAGCTCACAATACATCTCTGCACTGCTCATGATAGGGCCGGTGCTGGACGGCGGACTCGACCTCCGTCTCACGGGCAACATGGTCTCGCGACCGTACATAGACCTGACACTGCGGCTGATGCGCCACTACGGTGCAACGGCAGACTGGACAGCCGCCGACCGCCTCCACGTCGACGGCGGCGGATACAACGATGTGCCATGCACCGTCGAGAACGACTGGAGCGCGGCGAGCTACTGGTATGAAGCGGCGGCACTGTCCGGCGGGCGTGTCCGATTAGAAGGGCTGTTCGGCGACAGCGGCCAGGGCGACAGCCACGGTGCAGACCTGTTCAGGCTGTTGGGTGTGGAGACGGAGTTCCGTGCCGACGGCAGTGTGGTGGTCTGCGGCGGCGGACAGGCGGCGGACAGGCTTGAGGCCGACCTCGTGGACATGCCCGACCTGGCACAGACGTTCGTCGTGACGTGCTGTCTCATGGGTGTGACGTTCCGCTTTAGCGGCCTGCAGAGCCTGCGCATAAAGGAGACAGACCGCATGGTGGCACTCACGGCTGAACTGGGAAAGCTCGGGTACGTGTTGCACACCGCGGGCGACGACACGCTGCTGTGGGACGGCACACGCTGTGCTCCCGCACCCACGCCCGTGGTCAAGACCTACGAAGACCACCGCATGGCGATGGCATTCGCTCCGGCGGCATTGCGCCTGCCGACGGGCATAAGGATTGCCGAGCCGCAGGTGGTCAGCAAGTCCTACCCCGCCTACTGGGACGCACTCCGCAGTGCCGGTTTCCACATTTCGTCATTCTGAAGTTCAGAGCTTGCTGATGCACTGCATCATCTGCTCGCCGATGCCGATGGTGTAGCCCTGCGAGAAGAACACCACGCGGTTGAAGGTGTCGGCAATGACCATGAGCGGCAGCAGACCCTTGCCCGTGGCGATGTGCATCCCGTCCTCAATCTGCCGACGCACGCTGCCGTCGGTGTCGATACCATAGATTATGTTTCCTGGCAGTTGGCCGTAGTCGGCAGCGCGG
>CAVHVD010000144.1:0-2710 GCA_963639425.1 Faecalibacterium prausnitzii | reverse complement strand
GCGCGGAAGCGGTTCATCTGTGCCGCGTCCGTGAAGAGGAGAATCATTTTCCTGCCCCACCCCTCAAAGCGGTCGGCGAGCCGTGCGATGTCGCGCAGCACATGGTTTGTCGGCTCCTGCCCCACGCCCAGTATGCCGATGGCGAAATACCCGCGTCCGGTCTGTGAGAGGATGCTGACGCGGTTGCCATCGGGCAATATGTCGAACAGCGACTCCGAATTGAACGAGCCTATCACCGCCACGTCGTCGCTGATGCTGCGCATCGGCAGTTCCAGGCGTGTGGTCTCTCCCTCAGTGATGTTGAACACCTGCGTGGCTACCAGCACCTTGCCGCTGGCCATGCGGCGACCTGTGACGAGCAGGTACGTACCGACATCGAGCGTCACTCCACGACGGAACACGCTGCTCCAGCTGACGCCGCCACCCATGTCGACCTGCCCCGAGTCGAAGCTGAGCAGTGACGTGGTGCCGCCGCTGATGCGGCTGATGGTGAAGTGGCTGTAATATTCCGGATCGGCAAGTTCGGGCGTGGGCGTGTAGCCGAGCAGCAGCGTACCCGTAGGGGCTGTGGACTGCTGCTGTGCGTCGAAGTCGACATCGTTCCAGCGGCCGTCCTTCACATACTGCACCTTGCCCGTCACGCCGTCGCGCCGTGCCTCAATGCCAAGGCTGCGCAGCACGCTGACGAAGAAGACGGCACGCGAACGGGCATCGGCCACACGCGATGTCCACACACCGCGTGCCGACATGACCACGCGCTCGCTATACGGCCCGCTGACCACCGTCAGGCTGTCCTGACACCAGCGCACCAAGGACTCGGGGTTGGCACGGAACTCATCGGCCTGCCGTGCGGGGATGTGTCGGCGCAGGTAGTGCTTGTAGGGCACAAGCTCCTCGTCCTCCACGCGCGGAGACAGCACGGTGCCGCGGCGGTCGTCATAGTTGTCGTCGAGCACGTCCATGGACACGTCGCGCAGGTCCTTGTCACTGAGCGAAGCCAGCAGCCGCAGCATGTCGCCGTCGTCAGCGGCGGCGTTCTTGCGGAGGAACTGCAGCACGGTCTGCCAGTTGCCACGCGCCTTGACGAGGTATGTGGCAGCGGCGGCGGGGATGCCGGTGACACGGACAATGGAGTCGGCCTCGGCGGTGTCGAGGAACGTATCCATATACGCCTGACGGATGGAGTCCTCAGCGGCGAAGCGCGCGGTGTTGGCGGCACGCTGCTCGGCGGTGACGGCAGGGAGCGTATAGTCCTCGGCAGGAGGCACGATGTCGAGGTTCTCCGCGGCAAACACCTGCTGCGAAGCGTCGGCAGCAGGGTTGCGGCTGAGGGTGAGGGTCAGCTCACGGTCGCTTCCGAACGAGGCCTTGGCATAGCCATAACAGCCATTGAGCGATGCCCACACCACCATGTCGCCCATTCCGGCTGTCAGGAACGTGTTGCCCGCCGCGTCGGCATACTTCGTCACCACGGGGTTGAACTCGGCATAGTTGTAGATCATGAAGTCGAGGCGCGCACCGGCGGCAGGCGTGCCGTCGGCGTTGACGACGTGGAAGTCTATACGTGCTGTCTGGGCATAGTTGTCGATGAGGTTTATCTCGGTGAAGGTGTTGCTCTCGAGCATCTTCTCCTCCGGACCGCCATAACGGCCGAAGACGCGCGTGTGCATCAGCATGGCACGGCTGGCAGCACTGTTGAACCACCCGAGGTCGAGCACAGGCTCCGGCTCGCAGGCACCAAGGAAGTGCCACTGCCCGTCGGCCCATGCCTCCACCCAGGCGTGGTTGTCGTCGGTGTGTGCCCACCGTGGCGTGTAGACCTGCCGCGCGGGGATGCCCACGGCACGCAAGGCCGAGACGGTGAACGTGGACTCCTCACCGCAACGCCCGTAGGCGGAGCGCATCGACGCCATGGGCGACGACGTGCGCCCGTCGCTCGGCTGGTAGGTGACGTGCTCATGGCACCAGTGGTTTATCTCGAGTATGGCCTCTGCCATCGTCAACCCGCTGACGCGCTGCTTCAGCTCCTCATAGTAGGTCGGGCGGAAGGTGTCGAGCCGCTCGTTGTTGACACGCACGGGCAGGACGAAGTGGCGGAAGTACAGCTCGGGCACCTCCTGTCCCCAGGGCATCTCACTGATGGCACGGAAGGCTGTGCGCACGTTCTGAAGGTAGAAGTCCGCGCTGTAATCGGTCATGTCTGCCACAGGCATATAGGCATAGAGGAACTGCATGGCCTCCGTCTCCTCGGTGCTGAGACCCATGCTGTCAAGAGGACAGAAGCCGGTGCCCACGAGCGAGGTCTTCGCCGCAAAGTCGGCCTGCACCTGTCGGCGGTAGGCCGCGTCGGTCATGAAGTGGAGGTCGTCACCGGTTGTCGTGGAGCATCCGCCCATGAGGGCGGCGGCGCAGAACGCCAGCGACGCAAGGGCGCATCTGCCGGCAGCGTAAAAGTCAGGTGTCTTCATCGTCAGTCGAATGTTGTGAGAATGTTGTCTGTAGCGGCAAATCTACGGTTTTTCCGTCACCCGACGACGGGCGACGTTGCAAAATCGGCCGCGCAACCGCAATTCTATGGCTGTACGTCCACAAAGTTGTGGCTGTACGTCCACAAAGTTGTGGCTGTACGTCCACAGAGCTGTGCTTTCTATGTTACCATCCAACTATTTTGACCATTATTTTTGTATCATGCAGGGATTCTATATTCAGG
>CAVHVD010000143.1:0-10068 GCA_963639425.1 Faecalibacterium prausnitzii | reverse complement strand
GCATCATAAAGGAGATCAACGACAACGACGTGGTGCTTGAGATTGACCGCAACGTCAAGGTGCGTGTCGACAAGAACTCCATCTTTGCCGCTGCCGCCGATGCCAACGCTGCTGCCACGACCGGCACAAAGTGAACGCACGGACAGCGGAATACATCCATCACGATGTGAGAACGGACAGAGAACATGCGCAGCCGTCAGCTTAAATACACATATCTAAGGTTGCTGCGAAAGACCAAGGACTTCCTGCTGAGCGACAAAAGCAGGGAGTTTTTCGTTTATTTGGTCTTCGTGTTCATCGCTGCGGGCTTTTGGCTTCTGCAGACGCTCGACAATGAGTATGAGACCGATATAGCCGTACCCGTGAGGCTCCGTGGCGTGCCCGACGATGTCGTCATAACCTCAGAGCCGACAAGCCAAATCACGGTGCGTGTGCACGACAAGGGAACGGCATTGCTCAACTATCTGTTTGCCCAGCGGTTCTATCCCATAACACTCAACTTCGACGACTATCCCTCGCACGACAATCATGTGGCTCTGCCAGCTTCTGCGTTCCAACGTGCTGTCAGTGCACAGCTGGGTTCCGCGGCGCACATCGTTTCCATGCAACCGGATACCTTGGAATACTTCTACTCTGAAGGACGTGTCAAGAGGGTTCCGGTGCATTTCGGCGGACGTGTCAACGGTGGTCGTCAGTACTATGTCAGTGACACGCTCTTCACACCCGACTCCGTTGATGTCTATGCCATCCCGTCGGCGTTTGACACCATCGCTGCCGCCCATACCGAAAGCACGGACTACGGACAGATTGAGGACACGCTGCACACCGATGTGCGTCTTGTCTCCGGCAGGGGCGTGAAGTTCGTTCCCGATGTCGTCAAGCTCACGTTGCCTGTTGATATTTATACCGAGAAGACCGTTGATGTGCCGATAGAAGGTGTCAACTTCCCTGCCGACAAAGACCTGCGTGCTTTCCCCTCAAAGATTAAGGTGACCTTCCAAGTACCCATGAGTCACTACAAAGATGTCACAGCCGAGGATTTCCGCATACTGGTCTCCTATGAAGAGCTTGTGTCGCTCGGTGATGCCAAGTACACAGTGCACCTGCGCCGTCAGCCACAGGGCATCACACAGATTCGTCTGAGCCCTTCGCAAGTGGATTTCATCATAGAACAATACTCGTCCGACGATGCTGACTAAGCTTGGCATAACAGGCGGTATCGGCAGCGGCAAGAGTGTGGTCTCGCATATTCTGCGCAGCTGTGGTATTCCGGTCTATGACTGTGACAGCAATTCGAAGCGTCTCACCGTCAGTGACCCCATAGTCCGCGACAAGCTGACATCGTTGCTTGGCTCTGCTATCTACGATGATGACGGCAAGCTCAACAAGTCCATGCTTGCCGACTATCTCTTTGCTTCCGATGCTCATGTCTGTATTGTCAATGGCATCATCCATCCGCGTGTTCGTGCCGATATATCACGTTGGGTCGCGTGTCAGAACAGCCGACTCGTGGGTGTGGAGTCTGCCATCTTCTTCGAAGCCAATTTCACTGATGTGGTCGACAAGATACTCATGGTCTCGGCACCGGAGGAAGTGCGCATAGCGCGTGTCATGTCGCGTGACAACACTACGGCCGATGCCGTCAGGCAGCGCATCGGCAGGCAGATGAGCGACGAAGAGAAACTGCGACGCTCGGACTTCTGCATTGTCAACGACGGCATACGTCCGCTCCTGCCGCAGGTTTTGCAGCTCGTGCATGGACTTATGTCGAAATAATACTTACATTTGCGTCCCGAAACACAATTCTAATCAGATAAAAAGAGGATAAAGATATGTTGAAGACAATTCTATCAATCGCAGGGAAGCCGGGGTTGTACAAGCTCGTTTCCAGTGGGAAGAACATGATAATAGTAGAATCTCTGGCAGACAAGCGTCGTATGCCGGCTTACGGCAATGACAAAATCATTTCCTTAGGAGACATTGCCATGTACACAGACGCCGAGGACGTTCCCCTGCGTGATGTGCTCAATGCCGTCAAGGCTAAAGAGAACGGTGCTCTCATAGCCATTGACATCAAGAAGGCTACCCCCGACGAACTCACAGACTATATGCAGGCCGTGCTGCCCAACTTCGACAGGGATCGTGTGCATCTGTCGGACATCCGCAAGCTCATCAGTTGGTACAATCTACTCATCAAGAGCGGTATCGACAATTTCAATGATGACGATGAGCAAGGCGGCAGTGCTGCGACAGCGGCAGAAGTTGCACCGGAGGCTGAATGAAGACCGCAGGTGGACATTCGCTCGTGATGCTGTGCATGGCATTGGTGCTATGCTCGTGTGGCAGCAATGCGCGTCAGGGACAGGGCACGGACTACTATATGGCTGTCTCGTCAGCAGAAGACAGTGTCTCTGCCGTCACAGGCGTGCGCAGCTTGCAGACCATTGAGGCCGACGTTGACACCGTGTATCGTGGTAAGCCGTATCATTCCTATGTGGTGCGCCGTGCCGATGAGAGTCTGCCGCAGGTGTCCGACGAAAGCGGGGCGCGTTATCTTGACAACCGCATCACGTTGCGGCTGACTTGTAGCGGCAATAAAGTGCTTGAACGCGACTTCCTTAAGTCTTCGTTTGCGCAATATCTCGATTCTGATTTCTTGGAGCATGCCCTTCTTGAGGGACTGACATTCGACAAGATTGTACCCGACGGGCTTCAGTATATAGCCAGCGTCGGCTATCCGGAGAGTGACCTTTATGTTCCTTTCAGTGTTGTCGTCTCTGCCCGTGGTGACGTGACGATACGCAAGGCTGACTTGTTTGACAACGATGATGCTGACAGCATCAGTCAAGGTCAACCACAGTGATTCCGGCACCGCCCAGTCTCACATCCTCATCATGATAGTCTGTCACGCCGTTCACCGTTGACAGATATTGCCTTATCAGTGTGCGCAGTGCACCTGTGCCTGTGCCGTGCAGGATTCTGACACGTGACACGCCGCACAGTATGGCATCATCGATGAAGTAGGTCACGGCCATCACTGCTTCGTCACCACGCATTCCGCGCACATCAATGTCCTGCTTGAAGTTCAGTCTTTTCTCGTGCATAGCGTCCTGTGTTGCGGTGCTAAGGTACGAGCTTTTCTGCGTAGTGCCGGTACGTCCTGATTGTGCCGCCACAGGTTCGAGACGTTCGGCTGTGACTGTTGTCTTTATGTTGCCGAAGACCACGGTCACGTTCTTGCCGTTCACCTCCAGCACCTGTCCCACGGTGCTTTGTCCTTTCATTTTCACCGCAGCTTTGGACACAATCCTTGCCATCCGTTCAGCCTCCCGCTGTGCTTGCTGTGTGGCTTGGTTATCGTCATTGATGTTTGTCTTCTTTGACTTGCGTTCCTTCTTGCGCTCTTGCCTTTGCTTCAGCTGCTCCATCTTGCGTGCAATCTTGTCGTCCTGCTCGCGTGCTGCTTCCTCTTCCAGCCGTTGCTTGAAGTCCTCTAACTCCTGCCGTGCCTTGCGCGTCTCTTCTTTCTGCGCCTGTGCCTCCTTTATGCTGCGTATGGTGTTCTCTATCCTTGCGTTGGCCTCGCGCATCATCGTTTCGGCCTCTTCGTGTGCCTTCTTCACAATGTCTTTGCGCTCTCTTTGCAGTTCCTCCATCTCTTTCTGATACCGTGCTATGGTCTCTTCCATCACCTTCTCACGCTGATGTATGTTCTGTCGCTTGTTGGCCCAGTAGCGACGGTCGCGCACGATGTCTTGTAGATACTTGTCACTGTTTATGTAGTCGCTGCCGACAATCTTAGACGCTTCCTCTATCACGTCCTCGGGCAGGCCTATCTTCCGTGCAATCTCTACGGCAAACGAGCTGCCAGGCAGACCTATCTGCAACTGAAACAGAGCCTGCATGCGGTTGCGGTCGTAGAGCATCGCACCGTTCACCACGCCCTCATGGTTCTTTGCGAAGTGCTTCAGGTTCTGGTAGTGGGTTGTTATCACTCCGAACGTACCTTTGGCGTTCAGCCTCTCCAGTACGGCCTCGGCAATGGCACCTCCTATCTGCGGCTCCGTGCCTCCGCCGAACTCGTCAATCAGTATCAGGCTGCGGGTGTCACATTGCTTCATCATCACCTTCATGTTATGTAGATGTGAGGAGTATGTGCTCAGGTCATCCTCAATGCTCTGCTCGTCGCCTATGTCGATGAAGATACTGCTGAATATTCCCGCATGACTTCCTTCGTGCATAGGCACCGGCAGACCGCATTGCAGCATGTATTGCAGCAGACCCACCGTCTTCAGGCACACCGACTTGCCGCCGGCATTAGGGCCGGAAATCAGCAGGATCCTGCGCTTGTCGCCTCGTAGCTCTATGTCCAGCGGCACCACTTTCTTATCGTGTTTCTGTAGTGACATTTGTAGCAACGGATGTACGGCTGCTCCCCAGTCTATCAGCCGGCAGTCTTCCATGGTCGGCTTTATGCCGCCGATGCTGTCGGCCAATAGTGCCTTGGCACGTATGAAGTCTATCTCTCCCAGGAAGTTATAGCTCATCAGCAACTCCGGCACCAAGGGGCGCAACTCGTCAGTGAAAGCCATGAGGATACGTACTATCTCGCGATGCTCGTCGCTTTCCAGTTCGCGTATGCGGTTGTTGGCGTTCACCACCTCCACCGGTTCGATGAATACGGTTTTGCCCGTTGCCGACTCATCGTGAACGATGCCTTTTATGCGACGTTTCAGTGCCGGAGCCACAGGTATCACCAGTCGTCCGTCGCGCATTGTCGGTGCAACGTCTTTCTCTACCACGCCCTCTGTCTGTGCGCTGCGCAGTATTCCGTTCAGAATCCTTGAGATGCTGCTTTTTGTTGTGCTAAGCTCGTGGCGTATGCGTGCCAGTTCCGGCGAGGCATTGTCCTTGATTTGTCCGAAGGGACCTACGATGCGGTCTATTTTCTCTATGAGTCTCGGGAATGCATTGATGTCGCCAGCTTTCCGACGCAGGCAGGGGTAGGGTACAGGTTCTTCTTCGTTGCTGTCGTCGCCGTTACTGTCAGATTTCAGGAAGTGCGTGATGTTGCGTATGGTCTCAAGCGAACGTCTCAGGTCGAACAGTTCCTGCGTTTCCACAAACATACCCTGTATGCGTATGCGTTGCAGCACGCTGCGCATGTCGAAGAAGAACTGTGAGGGGAAGTCATCACTGCCGTGCAGTATGCTGACAAACTCCATCGTCTCGTCCAACAGGCGTGTCACTGTGCCGAAGTCATCGCTGAAGCACATGGCATCGGCCTTGTCCGTACCCATTGTGCTTAGGCAGTGCCCCTTTATCAATGAACGTATTTGGTCAAATTCAATCTTCTTCTCAAAGTTCTGCGGATATATCATCGGTGCCTACTCTCCTTCTTCAATATAGGGGTGCAAAAGTAGCGATTAAATCCCTAATCTCGCCCCATTGGTGCCTTGACTACTCATCATCAGGATTGAGGTCGAAGGGAAGAAGTGTCGTTTCGTTGTTACCGTAGTTGAAGCGGTCGAAGTCGGAGACATACGAGCGATCCTGTATAAGCTCGTACTTATCATACTCGCCATACGCCTTTGTCCTCGCCTTCTCTTGCGACACTGTTCCTGCCGAGGCTTTTGCTTCATAGTCCATTGCCTTGAGGAACTGGCTGAGTCGTTCACGCCAATCATCCATTGTGGTCATGATGTGACGCTGCGCACGGGACTCTGCGAAGTCGAGAAACGATGTTGTTATTCTGTTCAGCTGGTCAAGCTCTTCTGCCGACAGATAGTTCTTTGCCACAATGGTGTCTGACTTCTGCACGCGTCCGTCGGGGGCTTTCTTCCACGTTGTCAGCCCCATGTGTGGTCGTTCCGCATTGGCGCGTGTGTAGATTATTTCCGCTGCCGTGTGATGGGTCACAGCCAAGTGCATCATGTTCTGTACCATCTTGAAAAACATCTTTGTATTCTCAGACTTGGCATCATAGTCGGCACTGCACTCTGCGTAGATGTCGGTTATCTTCTGATAGTAACGCCGCTCTGACGTGCGGATCTCGCGGATGCGCTCAAGCAGGTCGTCGAAGTAGTCCTTGCCGAAGTGTCTACCCTGCTTCAGCCGCTCGTCATCCAGAACATAGCCCTTGATGATAAACTCCTTCAACATCGATGTCGCCCAGATGCGGAACTGCGTGGCCTGATAGCTATTCACCCGATAGCCCACAGCGATGATAGCATCAAGATTATAGAACAAAGGAGCACGTTCCACATCACGCTCACCCTCGGTTTGAACTATCCCAATTTTTCGGATAGTTGCCCCTTTTTGCAACTCTCCCGTTTCATAAATCTGTCCCAAATGATAGTTCACCGTCCGCACATCCACGCCGAACAAATCGGCTATACGCTTCTGCGACATCCAAAAAGTATCGCCGTTGAAAACGACCTCAATCTTCGTCTCGCCCTGCGCTGATTTGTATAGCAAAATATTGGAACTCAATGAGTTATGTGCGAGGTCTGTCGTGGTGACCGACCGACCGAAATACTCCCTTGCCTGCTTGACCAGCACCTTTCTGCTGTCCGCATTCTCCGCTATGATCAGGCAAGCCATGCGTGACAAATGGTAGGTATCGACCTTGCGAAACGAGCCGCAACCAAGCCTGACCATATCAACCGCGTGGTTGAAATGGTCGTCGATTCTCATGCCTTTGGCGTTGGCAGATTCGATGGCCTTGTCGACCACACGCTGGAACTTCCAGTATGCAGAATAGCCCATAGCACTGCTCAGGTCACGCGCGCTCCAATATTCGTTGTTGTTCTCGTCCGTCCTGCGGATGGTGTCAAACTCAGGGCGCATCTCAGGTATGTTGTCTTTCTCCGTCATTGCTGCTTAGTTGCTGATACTTAACTGTTAACGTTAGCCACGATCCTTTAGGATGGGCTTCAACAACAAAGATAATGTTTATACCCTGGATTGGCAACTATGTGGTCGTTTCCTTTCCGCTTCCGACACCCATATTGTTCTTGGATACACATACCGGCGGCCTTGATGCCGACCATGTTCCGTTCACCAACCGTTCATTAAATTCCCGTCTTCGTTCACTGACCGTTCACTTTTCCACACTTCTGTTCTCGAAATCCGAAGCCATGAATGTGCGGGTACGTGCGTGCACCCTGCCGCGCTGTGTGCGTCAGAGTGTGTTCTGCTTCAGCGACTCGGCATAGGCGTTGATGCGCTGCATCTCCTGCGGGATTTGTATGCGCTGTGGACATTTGGGCGTACACTGGTTGCAGCCGGTGCAGTGGTCGGCCTGCCGCAGACGCGGCACACTGCGGTCATAGCCCACAAGGAACGCCCGACGTGCATGCCGATAATCAGGGTCTTGCCGACTGTCGCTGAGGTTACCTTCGTTGACGCACTTGTTGTAGTGCACGAAGATGCCCGGTATGTCGATGCCGTATGGACAGGGCATGCAGTACTGGCAACTGTTACACTGAACGATGGGGAACGCGCTGTACTGGTCGGCTATGGGTCCTGACAGCCACGCCATCTCATCGTCGGTGAGGGGCTTGAGCGGCGCGAATGCCCGCAGGTTGTCTTGCAGGTGTTCCATATATGTCATGCCGCTGAGACACGTCAGCACGTCCTGGTGTGAGCCGCTGAAGCGGAATGCCCACGAGGCCACGCTGTCGTTCGGACTGCGCCGCTTCATCTCTGCCACCATCACCTGCGGCATGTTCGACAGCCGCCCGCCAAGCAGTGGCTCCATGATGATGACCGGTATTCCCCGCCTGACAAGTTCGTTGTATAGATATTCGGCATTGGTGTTCCATCCGCTTGCATGATGCCAGTCGACATAGTTCATCTGTATCTGCACGGCATCCCATCGCAGGTCACCGCTGTCCTGCATGGACAGGAGGTAGTCGAAGACCTCCAGCTCGCCATGGAACGAGAAGCCGAGGTTGCGGATGCGCCCCTTCTTCTTCTCCTCAAGCAGGAACTCAAGCATGCCGTTGTCGAGCAGGCGTTTGTGGAGCGTGTCCATACCTCCGATGCCTGCACCGTGTATGAGGTAATAGTCGAGGTAGTCGACCCGGCACTCGCGGAACGAACGCTCGTAGCCTGCCTGTGCCACTTCGCGGCTGTCGCCGTTGCTGTCGAGGAAGGAGGACATCTTGGTCGTGAGGTAGAAGCTCTCGCGGGGATGGCGTGCCAGGGCGGTGCCTGTGGCACGTTCCGACTGTCCGCGTCCGTAGTGCGGCGACGTGTCGAAGTAGTTCACGCCGTGCGCCATTGCGAAGTCCACCAGTCCGTTCACCGTCTCCTGATCGATGACTTGCCCCTCGCCGTTGGGGTTGGGCATCATGGGCCATCGCATGCAGCCGTAGCCAAGGAGGGACACGCGGTCGCCCGAGGTCGGCGTGGTGCGGTAGGTCATTTGGTCGGTCGGGATGTCGCCGGTGTAGTTCCCACTCGGGTCATAGATGCCGCCTGTCTTGGTGCCGCAGCCGACCAGTGTGGCTGCTCCTGTCGCCGCTCCCGCTCCCATCAGGCTCAGGAAGTGCCTGCGGCTTAGCTTGCCGTTGCTTTGCTGTTCTTCACTCATTGCTTTTCAGATTACGTTACACTTCTATCTGTCAGCAAATGAACGTAATCCCGAACGGAGAAGCACCGCTGTCCGTTCCAAAGCGAAAAAACGGCGAAGAAGACGAAGCGCAGCCGGCAGCTACGCCTTCATTCGTCGTGTCGGCCGAGGTTGAGGTCGTTCCTGATGCGCGTTGTGCTGGGTATGCAGAGCAGGGATGCCAGCAGGCTGATGGCGGCGCAGAGCAGTCCTGTCGAACTCTGGCAGGAGTGGTAGCACACGATGCCGGTGAGCAGGGGCAACGCCAGCAGCAGCAGGCGTATGCTGCTCCACACCGTGTAGAGGTGTAGTGCGCGGCTTGGGTCGGTGCATGGGGCTATGCTGCGTTTCAGCCTGACGGCAAACAGCTTCAGACCCACGGGAACGCACACGGCCGTGAGCAGTATGACGATGCTCTCGAAGAAGTAGACTGCCCGCACGTCGTCGGCGAGGGTGCCCTCATAGGCACATGCTCCGCTCTCGCCGTAGATGAGCAGCAGCACGGCGAGAAACCAATAGTAGGCATACAGCCGTCTGAGTGTCCGTTGGGTGTGTCCGATTTCGTCTTCCATATATTGTCCTCCTCCTTTTGAATGTTGCGGTATGTGGCTTTCAGATGCCGCTGCTGAAAGGTGTGCGGTTGATGATGCTGCGCCCCAGGGTGATCTCGTCGGCATATTGCAGTTCGTCGCCCACGGACACGCCGCGTGCTATCTGCGACAGCCTGACGCCGGTGTCCTTCAGCCGACGGGAGATGTAGAAGTTGGTGGTATCGCCCTCCATCGTCGCGCTGAGGGCGAAGATGACCTCCTGAACGTCTCCGGCCTGCACGCGCTCCACGAGACTGGCAATCTCGAGGTCGGCCGGCCCCACGCCGTCCACGGGCGAGATGACCCCTCCCAGCACATGATACAGTCCGTGATACTGCTGCGTGGCCTCGATGGCCATGACATCGCGCACGCTCTCGACGACGCACACCGTGGTGGCATCCCGCCGTGGGTCGCCGCAGATGAGGCAGGTGTCGCTGTCGGAGATGTTGTGGCAGACGTGGCAGTAGCGCACGCCGTGCTTGAGGTCAATGAGCGACTGTCCCAGTGCCTCCACGGTCTGCGTGTCCTGCCGCAGCAGGTGCAGCACGAGGCGCATGGCCGTGCGCGTGCCTATGCCCGGCAGTTTGGCAAACTCATTGACAGCCCTCTCCAACAGCTGCGACGGATATTGTTGGCTCATCGTTTCTCCGCTCTCCCTCCTTCTTGTCGCGGGCAAAGATAGTGCAAGACGGAGACAGGGCAAAGCGAACCCGACCGATTTTGTCGTGCCGGTGCGCAGCCCTGTTTCTCCATGAATACGGAGGGTGGTACGTGCTGCCAAAATTCGCAATTCTGTGGACGTACAGCCACGGAGCTATGGTTGTACGTCCACGGAGCTATGGTTGTACGTCCACGGAGCTA
>CAVHVD010000142.1:0-31540 GCA_963639425.1 Faecalibacterium prausnitzii | reverse complement strand
CAACCCGACCATCCAGTACAAGGCCGGAGGCAACTACACCATGCGTGTTAACTTCGACTACGTGCCCGAGATGGCAAAGTCCGAGCTTTATCTTGACTTCGTTGCCACGATTGGCCGTAAGGTCGTAACGATACCGTCGGTCAAGGTTGCCGATGGTGTCATCTCGACATCAGAGCTGGTCAACCAGACTGTTGAGAGTGCCAATGTGGCTCTCGGACAGGACGCTTTCCAGCGCATCATCAAGGACAAGCGCGAGGAGCAGATACTCTTCCTAATCCAGCAGACCAACATCCGCAGCAACCAGATGGGTGCCGCAAAAGCTTTCACCGGTGAGGTCAAGGACGTGAACGATGCTGCCAACAAGGAGATCGAGAGCATCGAGATTTCTGCATACGCATCGCCCGACGGTGCCTTTGACTTGAACCAGAGCCTGGCCGAGAAGCGTCAGGACAACACCGCCCGCCTTATCAGCAAGAACCTGAAGAAGGCCGATGTCAACACTGGTATCGACACTAAGTACACCGCCGAAGACTGGGAAGGCTTCCAGGAATTGGTGGAGAAGTCGAACATTCAGGATAAGGAGCTGATTCTGCGCGTGCTCTCCATGTACAGCGACCCCGAACAGCGTGAACAGGAAATAAAGAACATCTCTTCCGTCTATAAGAACCTGGCCGAGGACATCCTGCCGCAGCTGCGCCGTTCGCGTCTGATTCTGAACTACCAGATTATCGGTAAGTCGGATGAGGAGATTTCAAGCCTCGCCAAGAGCAACCCCGCGGAGCTGAACCTCGAAGAACTGCTCTATGCCGCTACGCTGACGAACAACGCTGCCGAGAAGCAGGACATCTACACCAAGGCTTCACGCCAGTATCCCAGCGACTACCGTGCATTCAACAACCTCGGCAAGTTGGCTTATGAGGCCGGAGACATTGACAAAGCCGAGAACCTGTTCAAGCAGGCTGCTACGCTGAAGGACAGCCCCGAGGTGAACAACAACCTTGCTCTCGTGGCTTTGGCCAAGGGCAACGATCAGGATGCTGAGGCATACTTGGGCAAGGCATCGGGTGCCAAGGAGCTGAACGAGACGCTCGGCAACCTCTACATCGCACAGGGTCAGTACGACCGTGCCGTCTCCGCTTTCGGTGATGCCAAGACCAACAGTGCCGCCCTTGCACAGATCCTGTCCAAGGACTACAACAAGGCCAAGAGCACACTCGACAATGTGGAGCATGCAGATGCGTACACCGACTACCTGAAAGCTGTGCTCGGAGCACGTACCAACAACACATCGATGGTGACGGACAACCTCAAGAACGCCATCAGCAAGCAGCCGTCGCTGGCCAAGAAAGCCGCGAGCGACCTGGAGTTCTCCAAGTACTTCACCAACTCTGCATTTGCATCTTTGGTCAAGTAAGCCGAGGGATGCGAACATATCACTGTGGAAGCATAAAACTATTGCGGTAGAAGCACAAGGTGGACACTGTGGAAGCATAAAACTATCGCAGTAGAAGCATGAGGCGGACACAGTAGAAGCACAGAGCTATCGCAGTAACAGCACGAGGGGCAGGGATGAAGAACATTCCTGCCCCTTTTTGTGTCCGTTATGTGCCAAATTCACTACCTTTGGCTCAATCAACGGCCAAGCAGATGAAGAAAACACTACACTTACTATTTGCAACACTACTGTTCGCCGCCTGCTCGGGCGGCAATGGCGATGATGCAGTCCTGAAAGGAAACATCGAAGGACTTGATGCCGACACCATATATATATACGGTGCCGACGGTCTGTTCAGCCGTGTTGACACCATCGTAACCGAAAAGGGACGCTTCAAGAAGAACATACAGGTCGACACGCTGCTGCAGGTGTGGCTCTCCTTCAGCGACGGCACGCAGTATCCGCTGTTCGTGAACAAGCGCGACCGCCTCAACATCAAAGGCTCTGCCGATTGTCTCGGCCGGTTGCAGATCGACGGCACGGACGACAACGAACTGCTCACAGCCTTCCTTGCCGACACTACCGCCACCGGCACCGTGGACGAACGTGTGGAAGACTTCGTGCGCAATAACCCCACGTCGCCGGCCGGCATCTATCTGCTGCAACGCTTCATTGCCTACTCCGCCACGCCGGACATACAGAAGATCGACGAAATCATAGAGCTGATGGACGACCGTCTTCACGACTGGAACGCTGTGAAGACACTTCAGGAGAAGGACGAGTCGATGCTCAAGATTGAAGAAGGTGCCATTGCCCCATTCTTCCGTGCCAACATGGAGAGCGGTAATAAAATCCTAAGCAGCTATAAGGACAAGTACCTGCTCCTGCACTTCTGGGCATCGTGGAGCGAGGCCAGCCGTGATGCCAACAGGGAATATCGCCGGTTGTACAAGGCCAAGCGCAAAGACCTGAACCTCCTTGGCATATCGCTCGACATGGACAAGCAGGCATGGCGGGATGCTGTCACGACGGACTCGCTGGAGTGGGACCAGGCGTGCGACTACAAGGGATGGAACAACAATGCGGTGACGCAGTATGCCGTGCGCCATCTGCCGTCGGACGTGCTCATATCCCCAAGCGGATACATCATAGCCACGGACTTGCTGACAAGCCGCGACATTGAGGACAAGATCGACGAAGCTACACGCAAAGAAAAGGGAACGGACAAGTGACAGAGCCTGACAAAGAAGAGAGAAAGGCCACGCTGACGAAGATCTACGGGGCGGCCATACAGGGCATCGATGCCACACTCATCACCATCGAGGTCAGCAGCAGGCGCGGCTGTATGTTCTATATGGTAGGGCTACCCGACTCTGCCGTCCGCGAGAGCCAGCAGCGCATACAGGCGGCCTTCAACTATCTTGGCATCAAGCAGCCTCTCACGACAATCACCATAAACATGGCTCCTGCCGACATCCGCAAGGAAGGGTCGGCCTACGACCTACCCATAGCCATCGGCCTGCTCGGTGCCACCGGCATCATCAAGACCGACCATCTCGGCGAGTATATGCTCATGGGTGAGGTCGGTCTCGACGGCGCGTTGCAACCGATAAGGGGCGCGTTGCCCATCGCCATAAAAGCCCGTGAGCTGGGCTTCAAGGGGCTGATCCTGCCGTCGCAGAACGCCAAGGAGGCATCTGTTGTCAACAAGCTCGAGGTCTACGGTGCGGAGAACCTGAGAGATGTGGCGGACTTCCTCGACGACAAGGCTCCCCTGCGACAGACGACGACCAACACGCGCGAGGAGTTCTATGCCCACCAGAACAGCTTTGAGTTTGACTTCTCGGATGTCAAAGGACAGGAGACCGCCAAGCGTGCTCTTGAGATTGCCGCAGCCGGTAGCCACAACATCATCATGATTGGCAGCCCCGGCAGTGGCAAGTCCATGCTTGCAAAGCGACTGCCGTCGATCCTGCCTCCGCTGTCGCTTGCCGAGAGCCTTGAGACGACCAAGATACACTCCGTGGCCGGCAAGCTGGGCAAGGACGGAGGGCTTATATACCGCCGTCCGTTCCGCAATCCGCACCACACCATCTCCGCCGTGGCGATGACCGGCGGCGGCTCCTACCCGCAGCCAGGGGAGATAAGCCTCGCACACAACGGCATACTCTTCCTCGACGAGCTGGCAGAAAACCGGCGCGAGACCCTCGAAGTGTTGCGCCAGCCACTCGAAGACCGTGTCATCACCATCTCGCGTGCCAAGTTCAGCGTGCAGTATCCGGCCAGCTTCATGCTCGTGGCCGCCATGAACCCGTGTCCCTGCGGCTACTACAACCACCCCACGCGGCAGTGTGTCTGCACGCCGGGGCAGGTGCATAAGTACCTCAACCGCGTGTCGGGGCCGCTGATGGACAGGTTCGACATACAGATAGAAGTGACACCGGTGCCTTTTGAGAAAATATCCGAGACCTCACCGGCGGAGACGAGCGACACCATACGCGAACGTGTCGTCCGTGCCCGCAACATACAGGAGGAGCGTTACAGCGGCCTACCCGACGTGCACTGCAACGCACAGATGAGCAGCCGCCTGATACGCGAGTATGCCCGTCCCGACGGCGAGGGGCTTGACATGCTCAGGAGTGCCATGACGCGCCTCAGCCTCTCCGCCCGCGCCTACGACAGGATACTGAAGGTGTCCCGTACAATCGCCGACCTCGCCGCCTCGACCGACATCAAGCCCCAGCATATTGCCGAAGCCATTGGCTACCGCAACCTCGACCGCGAGGACTGGGCAGGATGAGGCTACCGCCCTACTCTCCCCTCCACGGGAACGACGGCATGCAGCCTTCCAGCTCCAACAGCCGCCTCTTTGTCTCCAAGCCACCGGCAAACCCCGTCAAGGTGTTGTCGGAGCCTATGACACGGTGACACGGGATGAGGATGCCGATGCCGTTGGCACCGATGGCCTGCGCCACTGCCCTTATGCCTCTAGCGTTGCCCACTCTCCGTGCAATGTCCATGTATGTTCTGACCTCCCCGTAGGGAATTTCGAGCAGGGCACGCCACACCCTCTTCTGAAAGTCCGTGCCCACAGGATGCAGGGGGATGTCGAACGTCCTCCGCCTACCGGCGAAGTACTCGTCAAGCTGCCGCGCCGTCTGCCCCATGACCTCCGACGGCTCTTCCCTAAAGTCAGCATCCAGCAGCCGCAGGAGCCGCCGCTTGTTGCGCTCGGCACACGGCCTCCCGTTCCAGTCGCAGAGACACAGCTCCCCGCCCACCGATGCCAGCACGATTTCCCCGCATGGCGAATCATAATGCCGGATACTGACAATCTGCTTCATGTCGTTCGTCTCCTCCTCTCCTCGTTTTTGTCATGCCACGACAGCCCGTCGGCCACACCACCGCCACCGCCGCCACACGACGGACAGTACGGGGGTGCATGACGCAAATGTAAGAACGGTTTTCGGAACACGCAAATCGGTGCATCCGTGGACGTACAGCCACAACTTTGTGGACGTTCAACCACAAATCCGTGGACGTACAACCATAGTTCTGTGGACGTACAGCCACAAGTCCGTGGTTGAACGTCCACAGAACTGCCGATTTGGATATGTAACGGCAAAGCCCTACTTTTGCGCCACTGACGGCGGCGGGCACCATGTCCGTCGGCCACACGGAGAGATGAAAGCCATACACATAGTGACACCGGTGAAAGACTCCATCGAGTCGGCCATGATGACGATAGATGCCATCATGGCATCACACCTCTCCGTGCCCCACACCTACACCGTCTACAACGACTTCAGCACGCCGGAGAACACGGCACGGCTGGAGACGGCGGCGCGGCAGAAGGGCTTCGCGCTGGTGAACGTGGCAGACCTGACCTCGCACCCGTCGCCGAACTACCTGCTCGTGTTGCAGACCTGCCGTCGGCAGGCACTGGCGGCCGATGCCGCGCTGGTGCTCGTGGAGTCGGATGTCACGGTGCAGCCCGACACCATACAGCGGCTCTGCGACGAAGCCACGTCGAGACCCGACTGCGGCATTGCGGCGGCAGTGACCGTGGACGAGCAGGGAGACATCAATTACCCATACGGATATGCCCGCCGCCACAAGGACACGGTGCTCGACGTGAAGAAGCATTGCAGCTTCTGCTGCTCGCTGCTGACGCCGCGGCTGATGCAGGCCGTAGACTTCGACGGCCTGAACAGCACGAAGAACTGGTTTGACGTGACCATCTCGCACCTGTCGCTGAAGGCCGGACTCCACAACTACCTCTTCACCTGCCTGCCCGTGGTGCACCGCCCGCACGGCAGCCGTCCGTGGAAGCAGCTGAAGTACAAGAACCCGCTGAAATACTACTGGCTGAAGCTGACACGTGGACTTGACAAAATCTGACACGGCGGGCAAGAGAGAGAAAGACATGACAGACAGACTACCGACAGGCACACAACTGAGCACACTCACCGTCAATCCGCAGTATGCCGGTCTGCGCGACTTCGTCCTACGGAGCATCAGTCGCTTCGCCGACGGCGAGCCGGTATATGCCGGACGCAACGAGCTGAGACGCTTCCACTGCGACGGCCGCGACTATGTGTTCAAGTCGTTCCGCAAGCCGAACATCGTGAACCGCGTGGTCTACGGCTTCCTGCGCCCGTCCAAGGCCGAACGTTCCTACCGCCACGCGCTGCTCATCGGCGGCATAGGCATCGGCACGCCGACACCCATCGCCTTTGCCGAGAGCCGTCACGGACTGCTGTTCGGCAGCAGCTACTACGTCTCTGCCGCCTCCGAATGTCGGCACACATACGGCGACCTGTTCCGTGACGAACAGCCCTGCCGCGAGGATGTGTGCCGTGAGGTGGGACGCCTCACGGCCTTGATGCACAGTCACGGCTATGCCCACCTGGACTACGGCCGCGGCAACATCCTGTTCGGACATGTCGACGGACGGCTGCGCGTGGAGCTGGTAGACCTGAACCGCATGTACATAGGTGCACCGCTGGGCATGGATGCAGGGTGTCGCAACTTCGAGCGGCTGCCCGCCACGCCGCAGATGCACCGCTGGATGGCGGAGGAGTATGCCACGGTGCGTGGCTACGATGCTGAGAGATGCTTCGAGCTGATGCAACGCTATCGCAGCACCCAGCCCGGCAAGATTGACGGAATCTACTGACGGAGCACTCACCCATGAACGTAGAGACAATGAAGGTAATTGCCGTGGTCGTGACCTACAACCGCTTCAGCCTGTTGCAGAAGACCGTAGACCGCCTGCGGCGGCAGAGCCGCAGGACAGACGGCATCGTCGTCGTCGACAACGGCTGCACCGACGGCACAGCGGCGTGGCTCGACAGGCAGGAGGATCTGCACGTCGTGCATCAGGGCAACGAAGGCGGGTCGGGCGGCTTCTTCACGGGCATGAGGCAGGCGTTCGACATGGGTGCCGACTGGATTTGGTGCATGGACGATGACGTGTTCCCGCATGCCGACTGCCTGGAGCACCTGTTGCGACATGCGGATGACGACACCCGCTGTGGCATCATGGCACCACGGCGGCTGCTCGGCGGGGAGGTGTACACCAATGACTTCTGCCGCTACAATCTCAGCAACCCCTTCACGTCGATGTATCAGGACCGACTGAAACGCCGTACTGGTGTCTCTGCACCTGTCGACATAGCAGGTACTGCATTCGAGGGTATGTTCGTGAGGCGGGCAGTCGTCGGCAGCATCGGACTGCCGGAGAGGGGGCTGTTCATCTTCTGCGACGACACCGACTACTGTCTGCGGGCTGTGCTGGCGGGCTTCACCATACGCTACATACCCGACGCGCTGATGGATAAAGAGCAGTTCTTCCGCGACGACTCATGGACGGAGCGTAACCGCAAGAAGAAGTGGAAGCGGTTCTACCAGGTGCGCAACTCCGCATACCTCAACCACAAGTATGGCCGCAACGTGACAGTGCGCTATCTGCGTGGCTTCATCTGCGTGGCGGGCTACATCCTCACCGCCCTCGTCACCGCACCCTTCAGCAGAGCATATTCGTTGGCCGACATTCCACTGTTCTGGCAGGCATACCGCGACGGGCTGTGCCACCGCCTGGGCATCTTCACCACACACGCATAAGCTCCACCGTCGACGGTGCCGGAGACATCAATCCGTAGCACCCCGAACCGACGACATGGCGTTCTGCCATCACCACTGCGTCACAAAAAGCAGTAGGGACGCGGCTCACGCAGCGTCCCTACCAGTAGTCAAGTTAGTTCGTCTGTCATCGGTCGGGTAACTTCACAGCCTCCCTTCCCTGTATAAAGTACACTAACTATATTATGTTTAAAGCAAATGAAAATGTTATTCTACTCTTTTATTGTCGCTCTTTTCTCCATAGTTTCAATGTCAGGCAGGCTGTCGGACTTCTGCTTCACGGCATCGTCGCCCTTGTCGGTGCCGGCATTGCCGCCCAACGCAACAGACGGAGCAGACACCTGGTTGCCCACGGAGTCGGTGACCTCCATCGCACCGGAGCCGCCACTCACCAGCGAGCGTTGCATCAGGTTACCCACGAGCAACACGACCGCTATGGCTGCCGCAGCCTTGAACATAGGACTCAGCTTGCGCACGAGGCTACGCCTACCAGCCTTCACCACCGTTGCCGACGGCTTCCGCTCCACGGCTCCGACCTCGGCAAGCACGCGGCTATCGAAGTCGTCGCTGAGGCGTGCTTCCGACATCTGCTTCTGCCACGCGAAGAGGGCGCGATAGCGGCGCAAGTGCTCGGGCACCTCACCGGCCGGTCGACTGAAGTAGTCACGCAGTTGGCGTTCCTCCTCACGGCTGGTCTGGCACTGCCAGTAGCGTTGCAACAGTTGTTCTATATATTCAGAGTCCATAATTCTCAATGTCTGTCAATCCTTGGCGCACCTTCTGCCTTGCACGGAAGAGGTTCACCTTCACCTGGTCTTCGCTGATGCCAAGTGCGGAGGCTATCTCCTGATAGCTATTGCCCTCCACATCCCTGAGCACAAGCACCTCTCTCTGCTTCGGCGGGAGGGTGCCGATGAGGCGGCGCACAATATCCGCCTGCTCAGTGCTGACCAGCGCACTGAAGGGATCGGAAGATGCTGTCGCGCTGCCGTCGGCTACGGAAACCATGTCGTCTGTCGACACCACGTTTCGTGTCTCTGCCTTGCGAACCCAGTCCACAGACAGGTTGCGCGCCACGGCGGTGCACCATGCTTCCACAGACTCCATCTCCTGCCACCCTGAGCGTTGGCTCCATGCGCGTAGAAGAGTCTCCTGAACAATGTCCTCCGCCTCGGCGGCGTTCAGCGTTATGCCAAGTGCCAAACGAAAGAGCTTGTCCTTGAGAGGCAGGATGTCCCTGCCGAAGTCTGTTTCATTCATCTCTTCACAAACAAAGACGGATGAAGGCCGTAAATGTTACACCGAAAGAGAGTTTTTTTCACTCACCTGACCACAGCCGTTCCGGCCGTGGGGCTGACGGCCTTGGCCGACGTGATGACGACACGGCTCACACCCGCGTCGAGTGCCTGGAAGGCGTTCTGCAACTTGGGGATCATGCCACCCTGTATGACACCTTGTTCGACAAGCTCCTTGAACCGGCGACGGTCTATCTGCGGTATCAGCGTCGCCTCGTCGGCTTCGTCAAGCAGCAGTCCCGCCTTCTCGAAGCAGAAGATCAGCGTCACATCGAACAGCCGCGCCAGGGCTTTCGCCACTTCACCAGCTATGGTGTCGGCGTTGGTGTTCAGCAGATGACCCTGCCCGTCGTGCGTCAGCGGAGCGACCACGGGCACCACGCCTTGGCCGATGAGCTGTGAGAGCAGTTCCGCATTGACCTGCTTCACGTCACCCACGAAACCATAGTCGATGCCGTCCTGCACAGGACGCTTGACAGACCGGATGAGGTTCATGTCGGCTCCGGTCAGCCCTAAGGCGTTCACGCCACGTTCTTGCAAGCGTGCCACGATGTTCTTGTTCACCAGTCCGCCATAGACCATCGTAACTACCTGAAGCATCGGCGCGTCGGTGATGCGCCGTCCGTCGACCATGTGGCTCTCGATGCCGAGCTGCGATGCTGTCCGTGTGGCAGAGCGTCCGCCGCCATGCACCAGCACCTTGTGTCCGCCAATGCCGGTGAAGTCGTCAAGCAGGTGCAGCAGCGAGTCTTCCTCTTCGACAATCTTGCCGCCGACCTTTACCAATGTGAGTCTTTCCCTTTCCATATTGCCTTGCATATAATAGCTCGTGTGTGTGCCGCCGCTCACTCCAGGTAGGTGTAGCCATAGAGGCCGGAGCGGTAGTTGGCGAGGAACTCCTTGCCTTCTTCGGGCGTAATCTTCCTCTCGTTGACCGACTTCGTGACCCAAGCCTCGAGCTTGCGCACCATCTTCTTCGCATCCCAGTCGGCATAATCAAGCACATCCTGCACCGTCTCGCCTTCGAAGGTCTGGTCTATGCTGTAGCTGTCGCCGTCGACAGATATGTGTACGGCACTGGTGTCGCCGAACAGGTTGTGCAGGTCGCCCAGTATCTCCTGATATGCGCCCACGAGGAATATGCCGATGTAGTACGGTTCACCGGCCTTAATGGTGTGGACGGGCAGGCTGTTGGTGATGCTGCCGTTGACGATATAACTTGAAATCTTGCCGTCGCTGTCGCAGGTCACGTCCTGCAACGTGGCCTGGCGTTCGGGACGCTCATCAAGGCGTTGCAGCGGCACGATGGGGAACACCTGATCCACGCCCCATGAGTCGGGCAGTGACTGGAACAGGGAGAAGTTGCAGAAGTACTTGTCGGCAAGCAGCTTGTTCACGCTTTGTAGCTCTTCGGGTACGCGCTTCATGTGCTTCGCCACCTGGTTTATCTCGCGCGTCACGCTCCAGAACAGCTTCTCTATCTGTGCGCGCGTGCGTAGGTCTATCATGCCGTGGCTGAAGAGCGAAAGGGTCTCCTCGCGTATCTGCTGTGCATCGTGCCAGTTCTCGAGTGCGCTGCGCTGGTTGATGTTGTCCCATATCTCATACAGATCCTTAACGAGCTGATGGTCATCCTCGCCCACCTCCCACTCTTCCGGCATTTCGGGCAGCGACGCGTTCTCGAGCACCTCGATGACCAATACGGAGTGGTGGGCGGCAATGGAACGTCCGCTCTCGGTTATGATGCCCGGATGAGGTAGCTTGTTCTTGTCGGCCGCCTCCATGATCTGATACATCACATCGTTGACGTATTCCTGCATGGAGTAGTTGACCGATGACTCGCTGTTGGCAGAGCGGGTGCCGTCGTAGTCCACACCCATGCCACCACCGCAGTCGATGAACTCGATGTGGAGACCCGTCTTGCAGAGCTGCACATAGAACTGTGAGGCCTCACGTATGGCGGTCTTGATATGGCGTATGTTGGTGACCTGACTGCCGATGTGGAAGTGGATGAGCTTGAGACAGTCGGCAAGATCCTTTTGGTTGAGCATGTCAAGACACTCCAGCAGTTCGCTGCTGGTGAGGCCGAACTTGCTGGCATCGCCGCCCGAGTCTTCCCACTTGCCTGAACCGGAGGAGCCGAGCTTGATACGCACGCCTATGTTCGGACGTATGTGCAGCCGCTCAGCGATGTCGGCGATGAGCTGCAGCTCGTTCATCTTCTCCACCACGAGATATATGCGCTTGCCCATCTTCTGTGCCAGCAGTGCCAGCTCGATGTACGACGCATCCTTGTATCCGTTGCATATTATGAGGCAGTCATTGTCGGGCTTCACGGCCAACACCGCATGCAGCTCGGGCTTCGAACCGGCCTCCAGGCCGAGGTTGAACTTCTGTCCGTGGCTGACAATCTCCTCGACCACGGGGTGCATCTGGTTCACCTTGATGGGGTAGA
Source organism: Faecalibacterium prausnitzii (assembly GCA_963639425.1). Lineage (GTDB taxonomy): Bacteria > Bacteroidota > Bacteroidia > Bacteroidales > Bacteroidaceae > Bacteroides. Next base: position 20,211 of record CAVHVD010000142.1, on the reverse strand, counting down.
CCGAGTAGCACTGCCCCTTATATCCGTATTCGCGCGAGGCGTTCTCGTAGCATGTGGACATGCGTTCTATGCGGTTATCGAGGATGTCGGGGAAGCGTAGCAGCACCGGTGCCGGTAGGTCGCGCAGTGCCAGTTCGTCCATCACTTCGCGCAAGTCGACCTCCACGCCGTTCTTCTTTGGTGTCACGACAATGTGTCCTTTGTCATTGATGCTGAAATACGACACGCCCCATCCGTTGATGTTGTACAGTTCTTCGGAGTCTTCAATACGCCACTTTCTCATTTCACGGTAATATCACGGTATTAAAATGTCAAACGTAAATTTTGGTGGGCAAAAATAACTAAAATATCGGTCTTGATGTATCATTTGCCCCCATTTACGCCTTTAGGCGTATCTTTGTGCAAACAAAACGGGGTATTTATGCATTACAGGATAGAGATTTGTGCCAATTCGGCAGAGAGTGCCGCCAACGCCCAACGTGGTGGTGCTTATAGAGTGGAGCTGTGCGCCGGGATGCCGGAGGGCGGTACCACGCCGTCGTATGGTGAGATAACAGCAGCCCGACGGTTGCTCAACGCCACACGGCTGAACGTGATAGTACGTCCGCGCGGTGGAGACTTTATGTACTCGCCTCTTGAGCTTGAGATTATGGAACAGGACATATCGGCTGCAAAGGCGGCGAGAGCCGACGGCATTGTGCTGGGGTGTCTTGATGCTGACGGACACGTGGATATGCCGGCAATGCAAAGACTTATGGCGGCGGCTCGCGGCATGAGCGTCACCTTCCACAGAGCTTTTGATATGTGTGCCGACCCATTCATGGCTCTGGAGCAAATCATCTCCCTTGGCTGCGACCGCATACTGACATCGGGGCAGAAGCCCACCGCCGCCGAGGGGACTGCCATGCTCAGAGAGCTGGTGTCGAGAGCAAGAGGGCGCATAAGCATAATGCCGGGCTGTGGCATCACGCCGCAAAACATAGCGTTTATTGCCCGTGACAGCAGAGCCACGGAGTTCCACTTGTCGGCACGCACTGCCGTGCCGAGCGGCATGAGGTTCCGCAACGCACAGGTATCGATGGGTGGTATGGTGAAGATTGACGAGTATAGCCGCAGCATCACCAGTACGGACACCGTGCGTGCGGCACTGGAACAGCTACAAGCGTTGGAGCGTTAGGTGTGCGGCGTGTCATCCGAAGGAGCTATGCCAAGCAGGTCGGCCAAGCCCAGCACGGAGTCACTGACCTGTCGGCTGCTCTCAAGGCGGTCACTGCGGAACACATACTGCGCCCGGGTGTAGAACGGCTCACGTGCAGCCACCGACCGATGTATGAAGTCGAGCAGCTCGTCGTCGGTCTTGCCGGCCAGGATAGGACGCTGCGTGTGCGAGATGCGTAGACGGCGGAAAAGCACGTCGTCGTCTGCTTTCAGATAGACAGTACGCCCGTGGCTGTTCATGTAGTCCATGTTGTCGAAGAAGCACGGGGTGCCGCCGCCGCATGATATGACGGTGTCTTCGAAGTCGGCGACCTCCTGAAGCATATTGCGCTCCAACCGGCGGAAGCCATCCTCGCCGCGCTCCTCGAATATCTTGCTTATGCTCTTGTGGAATCGGTTTTCGATGTACCAGTCAAGGTCGATGAACTGCATGCCGCACTTGCGTGCAACGGCACGCCCCAGCGTGGTCTTGCCCGTCCCCATGTATCCTATCAGAAATACCGGTGTCATGTCTTTGTCTTTTTGCCCGTCAAACGGATATGTCCTTTGCAGCGTCAAAGGTAAGCATATTATTTCTACTTTTGCGCCAAAAGCACCGTAGCCGGATGAAGCAGAAATACTACGTCGTATGGACAGGCAGGGATACAGGCATATTCCGCACATGGGAGGAGTGCAAGGCCAACGTCGAAGGATACAAAGGCGCGAAATACAAGGCGTTCGACACGGAAGCCGAGGCAAAGGCGGCTTTCTGTGACGAGGACTACCTGTCTGCCCATGTCAAGCCGCGTGCGGCAGCACGAGTACGGAGCAGTGCGACGGAGCACGTGGTGGCCTGCATCGCCGACAGTCTGGCTGTCGATGCCGCTTGCAGCGGCAACCCCGGGCCCATGGAGTATCGTGGCGTTCATGTGGCTACAGGCCGTGAAGTGTTCCGTTTCGGTCCTGTGTTCGGCACCAACAACATCGGCGAGTTCCTTGCCATCGTACACGGACTTGCGCTGCTGAAGCAGAGGGGGCTGGACATGCCCATCTACAGCGACAGCCGCAACGCGATGCTATGGGTCAAGCAGAAGAAGTGTAAGACCAAGCTGGAGCGGAACGCACGGACGGAGCAGCTTTTCCAGATGATTGAGCGTGCAGAGAGGTGGCTGCACGACAACACCTACAATACCAATATACTGAAGTGGGACACCCGCCGGTGGGGTGAGGTTCCCGCCGACTTCGGCCGCAAGTGAGGTGACGGCCGTCGCCGTCAGAGCGACTGCATATCGTTCAGCCGCTTGTAGTATCCTCCGAGTTTCAACAGCTCTTCGTGCTTGCCACGCTCCACTATCAGTCCTTCATGCAACACATATATCTCATCGGCATTGCGTATGGTACTCAGCCGGTGGGCAATGGCAATGGTGGTGCGTGTCTTCATTAACCGCTCCAGTGCTTCCTGTACCAGCCGTTCGGACTCCGTGTCGAGTGCCGAGGTGGCCTCATCGAGGATGAGTATCGGCGGGTTCTTGAGTATGGCACGCGCTATGCTTATGCGCTGCCGTTGTCCGCCGGAGAGCTTGCCACCACGGTCGCCGATGTTGGTGTCATAGCCCTTCTCCGTGGCCATGATGAAGTCGTGGGCATTGGCAATGCGTGCTGCCTCCATCACCTGCTCGCGCGTGGCGTTCTCCACGCCGAAAGCGATGTTGTTGAAGAAGGTGTCGTTGAACAGGATTGCCTCCTGATTGACGTTGCCGATGAGTCCGCGCAGGTCGCGGATGCCTACATCGCGTATGTCCGTGCCGTCGATGGTTATGCTGCCACTGCTGATGTCATGATAGCGCGGCAGCAGGTCGACGAGCGTGGACTTGCCCGACCCTGACTGTCCCACCAGTGCAATGGTCTTGCCCTTCTCAACCGTCAGGTTTATGTGCTGCAACACCGGATGTGCGCCGTCGTAGCTGAAGCTGACGTCGTGATACTCAATCCTGTCGTTCAGCCCGCCGAGAGGCTTCGGCTGTGCCGGTTCCTTTATGTTGTTCTCCGCCAGCAGGATCTTGTCTATTCGCTCCATCGATGCCAGGCCTTTGGGGATGTTGTAGCTCGCCTTCGAGAACTCCTTCAGCGGGTTGATGATGCTATACAGGATTACCATGTAGAAGATGAACGTGGGAGCATCTATCGACGACCGTTCGCCGAGGATGAGCAGTCCGCCGAACCACAGCACGATGACTATCAGTATGGTGCCGAGAAATTCGCTCATGGGATGTGCCAGAGCCTGGCGCATAGCCACCTTGCCCGACGCCGCACGCACCTCGTTACAAATCTTGTTGTAGCGTTCCACCATCTTGTCTTCGGCGATGAAGGCCTTTATGATGCGCAGTCCTCCCAGTGTCTCTTCTAACTGCGACATGGAGTCGCTCCACAGGTTCTGTGCGTGCAGCGACTGCCGCTTCAGTGTCTTGCCCACCTTGCCCATGACCCACGCCATGCCAGGCAGTACGAGCACGGTGAAGAGCGTCAGCTGCCAGCTGGTGATGACCAGCGTGGCGAAGTAGAAAGCTATGAGTATGGGGTTCTTCACCAGCATGTCGAGCGAGCTTGTGACCGATGTCTCTATCTCGTTGACATCGCCGCTCATGCGGGCGATGATGTCGCCCTTGCGCTCCTCCGAGAAGAACGCCAGCGGCAGCTGCGTTATCTTGCGGTAGACCTTGACGCGCAGGTCGCGCACCACGCCCGTGCGCAGAGGAACCATCACTGCCGTGGAGCCGAAGTAGCACGCCGTCTTGAGCAGCGTCATCACCGCAAGAAATAGCCCCAGAAACAGCAGTGTGGTGGATGCGCCGAACAGCTGCATGAGCTGCGTGGTGTAGTAGTAGAAGTTGTTCACGGCCACCTCGCGCAACCCGTCGCTCCCCCACTCCATGTACGTGTAGACCTGTCCGCCGTCGGTGTTGAACAGGATGTTGAGCATCGGGATGATCAGTGTGAACGAGAAGATGTTGAACACTGCCGACAGTATGTTGAGCAGTACGGCCCAGCAGATGTACTTCTTGTACGGACTGACGAACCGCTTGAGCAAGTGCATGAATTCCTTCATGTTATATCAACTGTTTCTTTTGGTATGAGCCTTTGTTAGGGGCATTGCGCGGCCAAAGGTAAGCAAAAATAAGGGTAAATGCGTACCTTTGGCTCCTGATATGAGTACAGCATACGATTACGTGATTGTAGGCTCCGGACTGTTTGGAGCCACAGTGGCCTGGAAGGCACGACAGGCAGGAAAGAGGTGCATCGTGATAGACAAGCGTCCGCACACCGGCGGCAACACCTACTGTGAGAACACGGAAGGCATACATGTGCACAAGTATGGCGCACACATCTTCCACACGTCAGACCGTCGTGTGTGGGAGTTCGTGAACTCGCTCGTGGAGTTCAACCGCTACACCAATTCGCCCGTGGCGAACTATCACGGGCAGCTGTATAACCTGCCGTTCAACATGAACACGTTTCATGAGATGTGGGGAGTGAATACGCCCGACGAGGCGAGCCGCCACATCGACGAGCAGCGTGCCGAGGTGAAGGCACAGCTGGCGGGACGCGAACCGTCCAACCTGGAGGAGCAGGCACTGATGCTCGTGGGGCGCGACATCTACGAACGCCTCATCAAGGGATATACGCAGAAGCAGTGGGGCCGTCCATGCACCGAGCTACCGGCGTTCATCATCAAGCGGCTGCCCGTGCGGCTGGTCTACGACAACAACTATTTCAACGACTTGTATCAGGGGATACCCACCGGCGGCTACAACGAGCTGACGGCACGGCTGCTTGAGGGCACGGAGGTGCGCACCGACACCGACTACTTCGCCGACCGCAGTCACTGGAACGCCGTGGCGAAGAAGGTGGTCTTCACGGGACAAATCGATGAGTTCTACGACTTCCGCTTCGGACACCTGCAATACCGCACCGTGCGCTTCGAGCATGAGGTGAAGGACACTCCGAACTTTCAGGGCAACGCCGTGGTGAACTACACCGACAGCGAGACACCTTACACGCGCATCATCGAGCACAAGCACTTCGAGAGCTTCGGAGCAGCGGTCTACGAGAACCCGCGCACCGTGGTCAGCCGCGAGTACTCCACCGAGTGGAAGCCGGGCATGGAGCCATACTACCCCATAAACGACAGGAGCAACAACGCCCTGGCAGAGCGATACCGGCAGCTGGCGGCGCAGGAGCACGACGTCATCTTCGGCGGCCGACTGGCAGAATACCGTTACTATGACATGGCACCCGTCATCGGCCGCGCGTTAGACGTTGAGGTCTGAGGCAGACACAGACATCGGTGTCTTGCCGGCAGACTGTCTATTTCTTCTTCTTGAAGAGACCTTTCACTTTGTCGACAGCCTTCTTGGCACCTCCCTTGATTGCGTCATCCTTGCTCGGAATGACCTTACCGCCGGAGACAGACGCACCACCGGAGGCAGACATATCGTCGGCATCCCCCTGGAACCGGAAACTACAGTTCTTCGGTCCCCATTTAGAAGTGGCACCGGTCATGGTGTAACGGCCGGTGTTGCACGAAGCGTCATCGTTCTCAATCTTCACCTTGCCGAGCAGTTTTTCCCCATCAGGATCGTAGACATCAAAGGTCTCGACATTGCCGTCCTTCTTGTAGTTCTTCAAGATACACACATCGTCGCCACCGCCGTCATAATTATATTCCAATCCTTGTCTGTTGAGCTGGAAGAACGTGCCAGCCCCCTGTTCCTTGCCCACCTCTTCGTAGGTTACCCACTGGGCGAACGCACTCAAACTCATCAAAGCGCAAAGTGCGCAGAATAATAGTCTTTTCATCTTGAACGTTTTTTGTTATGGTTATCAGACACAAAGATACGTAATCGGAAATCCTTGAGCAAACACTCGAGCCACTTGACAGATTTTTTAGCAGACGGTTGCGGCTCCACGGTGCCGCCTGCAACGTTGGGCATCCTTGGGGTCTAAGGATGGGCAAGCTTAGGGTCTAACGATGCCCATCCTTGGTACCTAACGTTGGGCATCCTTGGTACCTAACGTTGGGCATCCTTGGTACCTAACGTTGGGCATCCTTGGTACCTAACGTTGGGCATCCTTGGTACCTAACGTTGGGCATCCTTGGTACCTAACGTTGGGCATCCTTGGTACCTAACGTTGGGCATCCTTGTAACGACTTGATAATCAACCGTTCTATGGTTGTACGTCCACGGATTTGTGGTTGTACGTCCACGGACTTGTGGTTGTACGTCCACGGATTTGTGGTTGTACGTCCACAGACTTGTGGTTGTACGTCCACAAAATCAGGTCCGAGGGCAGATGCTCCGGCAGACGGTCTTGCCCCCGTTTCCTCCCCATCATGGCCGACGGCGGGAGACAAAGTTGTAACTTTGCACAGACCTTTTTCCGGCAGGGGCACAATGGCGAAGCCGGTGACACAGGATGCAGGAGGGACGAGTGGCACAGGAACAATCAGCCGCAGCCGGTGGCGAAGCCATAGGCGTGAGGGTGACGACGGACTACATACGGGAACGGTTTGCGCGGTTCAACGACATGGTGTTCGGCGGCAGGCTCCGTATGCCGCCGCTGAAGGTGTCGAACGCCCGTGCGACACTGGGACAGGTACGCTGTCGGCGGGTACCGCAGGGGGACGGGACGTGGCGTTACGAAGATTTCGTGTTCGTCATCAGCGGTAGGCTGAGGCTGGACGAGAGCGCGCTGGACGACGTAATCCTTCACGAGATGATCCACTACTATATACTCTCGAACCGAATTCCGGACACGGCACCGCACGGGACGGTGTTCCGCAGCATGATGAACGAAATAAACAGACGCTACGGACGCAACATCGGCGTGCGCCACAAGATGACGGACGCGGAGCACGACGCAGATGCACACAGGTCGCTGCACACGGTGTGCGTGGTGCGCGGCAACGGATGGACGGGCATCATCGTGGCTGCGAGGACACAGATACGCACGCTGTGGGATGCGCCGACGCGCATCCCCGACGTGACGGAATGGGGATGGTATGCGTCATACGACCCTTACTTCAACCGCTTCCCGCGCGTGCGCACGCTGAAGGTCTACAAGGTGGCAGACGACGAACTACGCGCACACCTGAGAGGTGCACGTCCGATGGTGATGACGGACAGGGGGATACGCCTCAGCCCAGCAGTTCCTTGACCTTGGCAGAGATGGCACGGCCTTCTGCTCTCCCTGCAAGGGACTTGGTGGCGATGCCCATGACACGCCCCATGTCTTTAAGGCTCGTGACACCGGTCTGCTGGATGATGGCCTTGATGGCTTCGGTGAGCTCGGCATCGGTCATAGCCTGGGGCAAGTAAGTCTCCATGACGCGCACCTGTGCCAGCTCGGCATCGGCCAGGTCCTGACGGTTTTGCTGCAAGTAGATGTCGGCCGCGTCCTTGCCTTGCTTCACAAGCTTCTGAATGAGCTTCAGTGCGTCGGCATCGTCGAGGGTGTCGTTGGCTCCAGGAGCGGTCTTTGCCTCAAGGAATACTTTCTTGACATTGCGCAGTGCCTCAAGTGCTACTTTGTCGTGAGCCTTCATGGCCGCAATGATGTCTTTGCTGATTTGTTCGAATAGTGACATTTCTTTGATATGTAAGGGTTAATGTGTAATCATGTGCGTCAGAAGACGATGGGGGCTTTCTGCCCGTCACCACTGTCGTCAGCAGTCGGCGGCACGTCAGCAACGCCACGCATGTCGCGGGCGGTCTCGTCGGACTTATCCTTTATGGCGTTGAGACGGGCAGAGTCGCGGGTGAAGGTGGGCGTATCCTCGACCATGGCTATGACGGCATCGTTCTCAAGGTCTTCGTCGGTGAAGATATAGACCTTGTTCTTGTGATACTTCTTCGTGTTGCCCTGACGACCGTAGTACTCGTCGATCTTGGCCTGGTCTGCTGCTTCCTGCTCCTCGCGAGCCTCAGCCTTGGCACGCTCGTCAACACTGAGCAGCTGGTCGATGCCGGGCACGGCAGCGGCTCCGAAGCCGGTGGCGAGAATGGTGAACTTGACAAACTCACCCAATGAGTCGTCGGTGGCCTTGCCCCAGATGACCTCCATATTGGGGTTCAGGCTGTCCATGAAGGAGTCTATCTCGCTCATCTCCTCGATGAGAATTGGGGCATCGCTGCTGGCATAGATATTGAACAGCACCTTCTTGGCGTTGGTGATGTCGTTGTTGTTTAGCAGTGGTGAGTGGAGTGCATTCTCGATGGCACACTTCAGACGCTTGTCTCCCTTGGCTCTGCCTGTCGACATGATGGCTACGCCGCCGTCCTTGAGCACCTTCTTGACATCACGGAAGTCAAGGTTGATGGTACCTTCGGTGGTGATGATTTCGGCGATGCTCTTGGTGGCAATACAAAGGATGTCGTTGGCTTTGGCAAGACCCTCTTCAAGAGAGGTGATGCCGTCGGTGTATATCTCTCGCAGACGCTCGTCGTTGATGACAAGCAGTGCATCCACGTTCTTGCGCATCTCCTCGACGCCGCGCAGTGCCTGCAAGATCTTCGGCCGCTTCTCGAAGAGGAACGGTATGGTGACGATGCCGACGGTGAGCATACCCATGTCCTTGGCAACACGTGCCACGACAGGGCCTGCGCCCGTACCGGTGCCGCCACCCATGCCGGCGGTGATGAACGCCATCTGCGTACCGTCAGCAAAGAGTTGCTTTATCTCCTCAATGCTCTCTTCGGCGGCATCGTGTGCCACCTGCGGGTCATTGCCTGCACCCAATCCGCCGCACAGCTTGGGGCCAAGCTGCACCTTGATGGGTATGGCTGACTTCCTGAGATCTTGCACATCAGTGTTGCATAGCACGAAGGTAACATCGTCTATGCCCTCATGGAACATGTAGTTGACGGCGTTGCCGCCACCACCGCCCACACCTATAACCTTGATGATCTTCGGCGATTCGCCCTGAAGCATGAAGTCCACCGTACCGCCATGGAGTATGTCATTGCTATTCTCTTCCATATATGTCTTGTTGCCTCTCGTTTAAAAAGTTCTTACTCTAATATCTCTGTGTCCTGTCAGCAGTTGTCGCGATGCGTCACATTTGGTCGCTGTTGTCGTCGAAGATGTCGCGTGACAGGTCGCCGAGCCGCTTGCTGATTTTCTTGATCAGATTGCCGCGTCTCTCGCGGTCTTTCTCACGTTCTCTACGTTTCTCTTCCTCTCTCCTCTTGCGTTCGGCTTCTCTCTCACGTTCTCTGCGCTGGCGTTCTTCTTCCTCTTTCTTGCGGAGCGCATCCTCTTCCTGTCTATTGTACTCTTCGTCATCAGCAAAGAGGTTATTGCTTTCGGTGCCGGACAAGGGAGCCGATGCCGTCCCGCCTGAAGCTGCCATACCATTGCCGACGGACGGTGATGCCGCTTCGGCGGCACAGCAGTTTTCGTTGCCGAGCAGCAACATGCCGTAGATGATGTTCAGCGTTCCGTCCTGACGTGTTGCGACCTGCGAACCCACAACATTGAATGTGGGACTCTTCACGGTCTTGACCTTGCTTTGGCTGCTATACTTGCGGAAAGCCTCCTCCATGTTGCGCAGGTTACTACCGCCACCGGTGAGCACGACACCGGCGAAGAGCTTGCCAGCATAGCCCGACTGCTTTATCTGGTTCCACACGTTCTTGAGAATCTCTTCGGTACGGGCTGTGATGAGGTCATTGAAGGTCTCCCATTCCTTGATGGGGAAGCCCGACGGTGCTTCGCCAGTGCCTTCGCCTAAAGCATCGCCATACTCCTCCTTGAGGTGACGCGCTTCGTCTTCCTCAATGCGCAGGGTGGTGAGGTCGCGTGTCAGGTTCTCACTGCCCAAGGGCAGAACGCTGAGATAGCGCAGCAGGTTGTTCTTATAGACGGACACGGTGGTGGTGGTGGCTCCGAAATCTATCAGTGCGCATCCCGAACGCATCTCCGCCTCGGTGAGTACGGCCGCCGCCAACGCCTCGGGGCCTACGATGAGGTCATCGGCAATGTCTATGTGTGCTTGCTCGGCACTGAACTCAAGGTTCTTCTTGACGTAAGAGCGAGCCACGACGTTGAGAAGCGTGGCCTTGACATTATGTCCGGCGACGCCGATTGGCTCGATGACGAGCGTGTTGTCAATGTCATACTCCTGCGGAATGACATCGAGGATGCAGGCATCGACAATGGGGTAGTTGCGGTTTTCGTCATTAATTTCGTTGATGAGGTCTTCTGTGACGATGTCGCCGTCGGCGACCGTGCGTCTGACCTCGTTCTTGACCGTGCGCATGGTCTGCCCACTGATGCTGAGGTAAACCTTTGCAATCTTGTGTGAGAGCTGCGCCTCAAGGCTGCTGACGATGTTGCTCATTGCCTTGGCAGCTTCATTAATGTTGAGCGTCACGCCCTTCTTGGCGAAGCGTGAGGCATCCTCCTGTGCAAAGGCACGTACCGTAATAGTGCCGTTAGCCTCCTTGTTGCCGGCGATGCCCGTAATCCTTGACGAGCTAAGCTCTATAGCCACTGTAAATTCTGTCTTTGCCATATGTGTTTATCCTTTATTTTATCGTTTTGTACAGATTATCTGATTGTCAAACTCCACGCTGATACGCTTGTACTTGTTCCAGCCCACTTTGTTGAGTGCCTCGGTGTAGAAGCGATGCACACGGTCGAGCTTATGGGCAAAGTTGTCGAGCGTACCAAGATAAATGATATTGTCGCCCACGCGTGGCACTATCTCTATGCCTCCGCCCCGCTGCACATTGATCTGTTCCACTTGCGCATGCCAAAAGGCATCTTTCTGCAAAAATAAGCCAAACTGATGCAATCCTTGTCTGAGCGAGTGCTTTTCCACATATCCGGTGACAACAGGCAGATGGAAGGCTACCTCCGACACGGTCGGCAATTCGCGGCCTTGTTCGTCAATGTAGTAGTCGCTTCCGTCGGAGCTGATGACGTGAAGAATGGGCACACGTTGCTTGATGTCGATGCACACGATGCCGGAGAGAGTCTTATAGCATTCGACATCCTCAATGAGGACATTGTGCGAGAGCTCCTCTTCAAGTGTCGGCAACGAGATGCTGTCCATGAGTCGTCCCACGGGATTGAGATGCTTGGCGTTGAGATGCGACAGTATGTTCTGCTTGGTGATGAGCCGTGAGAAAGAGGTGTCGCGAGCCAACACCTCGATGTCACTGCACATCAATCCTTCAGGCTTGTGGTTGATGACGGTGAAAGCAAACAGCAGATACGCCACGACGAGCAGCAGCACCAACGATAATATGATTCTTCTCAAGACTTGCATCTTCTTCGTTCTGTTCTCCTTCCTGCTGTGAGCTACTATTTCAGGTACTTATCCGTGAATATGCGTTTTATCTCCGGCACATAGTTGTCAAGGTCGCCCGCACCGAGGATGACCACAACCTGATAGTCGCCTTCGGAGAGGATATTGAGCACATCCTCCTTGCGGCATAGTGTCTTCTCAATATCAGGGCGCAGCTCATCGAATATCAGTTGACTGCTAACTCCCTGTATAGGCTTCTCGCGGGCGGGATAGATGTCGGTAAGGATGACCTCATCGAAGAGCGACAGGCTGTGTGCAAAGTCGCGATAGAAATCACGTGTACGCGTATAGAGGTGTGGCTGGAACACAGCCGTTATCTTCTTGTCGGCATAGAGCTGACGCAGCGAGCGGGCACATTGTTCAATCTCTGCCGGATGATGGGCATAGTCGCTGAGCAACACGATGCGGTCGGTCTTGAGCTTGAAGTCGAAACGGCGCACCACTCCGCTGAAGGACGACATGGCACGACGCAACTCTTCGTCGCTGACACCGACAAGATGAGCTGCCGCCATAGCTGCTACGCCGTTCTCTATATTGACACTTACGGGTACGCCCAATTTGATGCCGTCAATGCGGGCATCGGGTGCCACGAAGTCGAAGGTTATCTCACCGCCGCCGATACATATATTCTCGGCATGGAAATCACCATCGGACGTAGCAGAATACGTATAGACCTTGACACCGGATTGTATGTCAGGTTGCAGCTTCAGCCCCGTATGAATAATCAGTGCTCCGTCTTGACGGATGAGGCTTGTATAATGGCGGAAGCTGTCAAGGTAGGCTTCATAGGTCTCGTAAATATCAAGATGGTCGGGGTCGGTAGCTGTGATGATGCTGATGTACGGCGACAGCCAATGGAACGAGCGATCGAATTCATCGGCCTCGATGACCGTATAGGGACTGGTCTGCGAGAGCAAAAGGTTTGTGCCGTAGTTCTTGGATATGCCACCAAGGAAAGCTGTGCAGCCGACATGAGACTGTCGCAGCAGATGTGCCAACATCGTGCTGGTAGTGGTCTTGCCATGAGTTCCGGCGACACAGAGTCCCTTGCTGTTGTGGGTTATGATGCCAAGCACCTGCGAACGTTTCTGGATGTCGAAGCCCTGCTGGCGAAAGTAGACGAGTTCTGACAGATCGGATGGAACGGCCGGCGTGTAGACCACAAGCGTCGAACTCTTGTCCCTGCACTGTTCGGGAATAAGGGAGCAATCGTCGGTGTAGTGAATGTCGGCACCCTCAGCCACAAGCCTCTCTGTCAACTCTGTGCGTGTCTTGTCATACCCAGCCACGAACTTGCCTTTCGACAGGAAATAGCGAATCAATGCACTCATGCCGATGCCGCCAGAGCCTATGAAATAAACCGATTTTATGTCTTCTAACTTCTTCATCTCTATCTCCTGCTTCATTTAGGTTGCTTTATCAAGCCGAGCACTTGATGCGCTATGACATCAGCGGCATCCGGCTTAGCCAATGCGGCAATGTTGCTGCTCAATTCTGCCAGTTGTCCGTCGTCTTTCACGGTGGCAATGGCTGTCTGCACAAGGCGGTCAACGGCTTTGGAGTCTTTTATGCAGATGGCCGCATTCTTCCTGACTAATGCCATGGCATTTTTGGTCTGATGATCCTCAGCAACGTTAGGCGAGGGAACAAGTATCACGGGCATGCCTAAAAGGCAGAATTCGGATATGGAGCCTGCTCCGGCACGCGAGATGACAAGGTCGGCAGCAGCGTAAGCCTTGTCCATAGACTTGATGAAGTCGGTGACATAGAGGTTCGGGATTGATGCGATGTTGGGCAAATGCACATCCTCACCGGTATAGGCAGATAGGGCTTCACGCACTCTATCAATATAGATCTTTCCCGTCTGCCAAATAAACTGTATGTCGCTGTGACTGTCGATAGTCTCAAGAGCTTTCAGCATAGTGTGGTTCAGTGTCCGTGCGCCAAGGCTTCCACCCAATAATAAGATGGTCTTCTTGGCAGGATTCAGTCCGAAGCTCTTCAGTGCGTCCTGACGCGAGGGTCTGTCGGAGAGCAGGTTTTGGCGCACAGGATTGCCAGTAAGCACTATCTTAGAAGCGGGAAAGAAGCGTCCCATGCCTTCGTATGCCACGCAAATCTTCTTGGCACGTTTTGCCAACAGCTTGTTGGTGACACCGGCATAGGAGTTCTGTTCCTGAATTAATGTGGGTATGCCCATCATAGCTGCCGTTTTGAGCAAAGGGCCACTGGCATATCCACCTACGCCGACAGCCACCTGCGGACGGAACGTCTTGATGATGCTATACGCTTTGAGCTGGCTTCGCACAATCTTGAATAGCACACCGATATTGCGAAACATATTCTTGCGGTCAAAGCCTGCTATGGGCAGTCCGATAATGCGATACCCTGCATCAGGTACGCGCTGCATTTCCATGCGTCCCTCTGCACCGACAAACAAAATGTCTGCATCGGGATGCAGTGCCTTGATGGCATTGGCAATGGAGATGGCAGGAAATATGTGTCCGCCGGTGCCACCGCCACTGATGATTATCCTTATGTCGCTTTTCTTCAGGTCTTCTTTCATATTGTCATGAACGTATCTCTTTTCTCCTTATTATATATGTGGCTTCCCTGTGTGAAGCACTCATTCCATCTTAGTGTCATTGCTTACCGACATCTCTTCGGATGTCATCTCTCCTACGGTCTTCACCTCGTCCTCTTGACCGCCGGCTTCAAGCAACGGCACAGTCTGTGTCCCTGCTTCCTGCTGCGCTTGCTGCTCCTGCTCCAACTTGGCAGTATAGCGACTTACGCTGAGTATCATTCCTATGTATGTGCAGTTGACCCATGTAGATGTTCCACCTTTACTGATTAGTGGTAACGGCTGTCCTGTCACAGGAGCCAAACCGACAGCCACCATCATGTTGAACGTTGCCTGTATGACGAGCAGTAGCGCGATGCCAATGACCAAAAAGGCAGGGAAAGTGCGGTCGCACTTGCGTGCAATCTTGCCGGCACGAATCAGTAACCACAGGTAAAGGAACACCACGAAGAAACCGCCTACCAATCCAAGCTCTTCAATGATAATGGCAAAGATGAAATCGGAGAATGCTTGGCTCAAGAAGTCGCGTTCAACAGAGTTGCCCGGCCCTTTGCCGATGATGTTGCTCGAAGCGATGGCAATACGTGCATGAGCCACCTGGGCATTGTCGTCAATGTCATACTTCGCAGCAGGCACCTGCTCACTGCCGGCAAATCCCACAATGCGTTCTTTTACGGTCGTAAAACGGTGTCCACCGGGGATTTGCGAGAGCGTACTGTTAGGTGTTATCAGCAAGAACGCCACAAACACGAGCACAGCTGCTGCTACGCCGCCACCAAGAACAAGCAACTTGCGTGTCTGCACACGGCCGATGAACATCATGACATAGACTGTGAACAGCAACAATACACCTGTTGAGTAATTCTCGGGAAGGATGAGTACAGCCATAACCCCTGCCACGATACATATCCATTTGAACGCAGAGGGACATGCACCGTCTTCATTCTGCCCGTGCGAAAGCTGCGATGCAGTGAAGATAATCACCGCCATCTTCGCCAACTCTGAGGGCTGGAACTGCACTCCGGCGAACTCCATCCAGCGTGCCGCACCGTTGACACGATCACCATAATAGCCCAATACGGCCACGATAGCCAACAATGCTATGGACAGCGGCAGCAACAGATTGTTTGCCAAGCGGAAGAATTTATACGGGATAGAGTGTACAACGAGTACAATGGCCACACCTATCATCAACAGGATGCAGTGCTGTGTGATGGGGTTCCAGTGGTCTCCTGTCTTATATGCCAGCGTGCTCGATGCGCTGAACACCTCGACCACCGATATGAGACAAAGCATCAGGAATATGAGCCAAATGACTTTGTCGCCATTGAATATGCTTCTTATCAAGTCCACTTTATTCTCTTGTCTTTAATTGTCAGTATCTTCGTTCGGTGTCATCCGACAGCCGTTCACAGTTCACAAACATATTTGCGGAACTGATTGCCACGGTCGGCCATTCCGTTGAAGAGGTCGAAGCTGGCACAACATGGGCTGAGCAGCACCGTCTCTCCTTTCTTTGCCATCTTGTAGGCGGCATCTACGGCATCCTTCATGCCGGTATTGATGTCTGCGACAGGCAGACCCATGGAGTCGAAGAACCTGTGCAGCTTGCTGTTGTCCACGCCCAAATAGACCAATCCCGAGCACTTCTCTCTTACCAAATCCTTGATTTCGTCGTAGTCATTGCCCTTATCTTTACCGCCAAGAATCAGTATGGTCTTTGTCTTCATGCTCTTGAGTGCATACCAGCAGGCATTGACGTTAGTCGCCTTCGAATCGTTGATGAAACGCACACCACGGACTGATGCCACGTATTCCAGCCGGTGAGGCACACCCTTGAAGTCAGACAAAGCCTGACGGATGCAGTCATTGCTGATGCCTGCCACGTCTGCAGAGATGCCTGCTGCCATGGAGTTGTAGAGATTGTGCACGCCGTTGAGTGCAAGGTCTTCCTGCTCCATATTGAAATCCACAGGTTTCTCAATCCACAACTTGCCGTCGGCGGTGTAGGCTGCCAGTCCGTCTTCTTTCTTCTCGGCGAAAGGATAGACCTGCGCATGGATGCCATACTTGGCAAGCTCACGCTGTATTATCGGGTCATCATTCCAAAAGATGAAAGCATCTCCCTGTGTCTGGTTCTGAATGATGCGGAATTTGGCATCAATATAGTTCTGCATGCAGAAGCCATAGCGGTCGAGATGATCGGGAGTGATGTTGAGCAAGACGGCTATGTTGGCACGGAACTTATACATATTGTCGAGTTGGAACGAGCTAAGCTCAATAACGTAGTAGTCGTGTTGCTCGGTTGCCACCTGCAAGGCAAGGCTACGCCCGATGTTTCCTGCCAGACCGACGTTAAGTCCCGCACTCTTGAAGATATGATATATCAACGATGTCGTGGTGGTCTTGCCGTTTGAACCCGTGATGCACACCATCTTGGCATCCGTATAACGCCCTGCAAACTCAATCTCTGAAATGACTGGTATGCCGCGCTCACATATTTTCACTACGATAGGGGCATCGTTCGGTATGCCAGGGCTCTTGATTACCTCGTCGGCATTGAGGATCTTCTCCTCCGTATGCTGTCCTTGCTCCCAGGGAATATCGTATTTCTGAAGCAGCTCTATGTACTTCGGTGCGATGTCGCCCGAATCGGAAACGAAAGTATCGAAGCCCCTCAACGAAGCCAGCACGGCAGCTCCGGCACCACTCTCGCCTGCTCCAAGCACCACAATCCTCTTCTTGTCGTTTGTCTCCATATCTGTATGTAGCCCTCCTTACATTCTATCTTATCTTAAGCGTTATTATCGTTATGGCAGCCAACACGATGGTCACAATCCAAAAACGTACCGTTATCTTTGCCTCGTGCAGCAAAGTCTTGGGTGCCTGTATCCTGACGGTGCACCCTTTCTCAATCTGACTCATTGCCGTGCGGAAATGGTCATGAATAGGAGCACGCTTGAACAGCCGTTGCTTCACGCCGTGACGTTTCCCCGCTTTGTAATAATATCTCTGCAAAATCACAGACAGACTCTCTACGAGGAAGACGCCACATAGTATCGGTATCAGCAGCTCCTTGCGGATGATGATGGCAAATACAGCAATGATACCGCCAATTGTCAGACTGCCGGTGTCGCCCATGAAGATCTGCGCAGGATAGGCGTTGTACCACAAGAAGCCGATCAGTGCGCCCACAAAGGCACATATGAAGATCACCAACTCCTGCGCTCCTGGGATATACATTATGTTAAGGTACTGTGCAAACTCAATATGGCTCGACACATAGGCCAAAACGCCAAGCGTAAAGCCTATGATTGCAGAGTTCCCCGTAGCCATCCCGTCCATTCCATCGTTCAGATTCGCACCGTTAGACACAGCCGTGACCACGATTATCGTCATCAGCACAAACAAAATCCAACCACCTGCCTGTGCATGCTCGCCGAGAAATGACACCAAGTCTGCATAATCGAGATTGTTGTTCTTGAAGAACGGGATAGTGGTCTGCGTGGCTTTTATGTCTCGTGCCGCGTGCATCACGACGGTTTCCTGCCCCGGCTGTGACACTTCTATGTTCGGACGAACCACAGCCTGCGGACTGAGGTAAAGCGTCAAGCCGACGATGAAGCCTAATCCCACCTGTCCGATAATCTTGAACTTGCCGTGCAAGCCTTCTTTGTCGTGCCTGAACACCTTTATATAGTCATCGGCAAAGCCCAACGAGCCTAACCAAACAGTGGTGATTAGCATCAATATCATGTAGATGTTGTCCAGCCGTCCCAATAGAAGGCACGGAATGAGTATGGCAACGATTATGATTACGCCGCCCATACTCGGCACACCGACTTTCTGCACTCCGAAGGGGTCAAGCTCGGCAGAGCGTTGCGTCTCCGTAATCTGTCTGCTTTTGAGCATCTTGATGAACCAGCTACCCCAGATACTCGATATCAATAGAGCCAATATCACAGCTATCAGCGCACGGAACGAAGTGTATGAGAACATTCTCGCGCCGGGGAATCCGAGATCTTCAAGCCAATGGAACAAATAGTAAAGCATACTTACACCCTATTATATATGTACGTTTCAACGGTTCATTTCAGCAATATCTCTCGCAAGACCTCCCTGTCGTCGAAGTGATGCTTCACGCCGCGTATCTCCTGATAGTCCTCATGTCCCTTGCCGGCCACGAGAATCACGTCGCCGCGTTGCGCCATCATGCACGCTGTACGTATGGCTTCCCTGCGGTCGGTGATGCTCAACGTCTTCTCCATGTCGTGATTATCCAAACCGGCAAGCATGTCATTCATGATGTCCTGCGGCTCTTCAAACCTCGGATTGTCCGACGTTATTATCAGCTTGTCGCTGCGCAGTGCAGCCTCTTTCGCCATTATGGGACGCTTTCCCTTGTCGCGGTTACCGCCCGCACCGACAACTGTTATGATGTCCCCATTGCCATTCATCACCTCGCGCAACGCGTCAAGCACGTTGACCAGTGCATCCGGCGTATGGGCATAGTCCACGACAGCCGTAAATCCCTTGGGTGAATGTATGGTCTCCAGACGTCCTGCCACCGGATGCAACGTGCTGATAGCCACAAGAACGTCTTCTTCTTTCTTCCCGAGCAGGACTGCCGCACCGAATACCGCAAGCAGATTGCTGGCGTTGAAGCGTCCTATGAAGTGGACAGCTACCTCACGGTTGTTGAAATCAAGCAACATACCCTCGACATGCGCCTCCAATACACGTCCTTTGAAGTCGGCCAACGTGCGCATGGAATACGTGTATTTGTGCGAGCGCGTGTTCTGCAACATCACCATTCCATTCTTGTCGTCGGCATTTGTAAGGCTGAAAGCCTGCTTAGGCAGGTCATCGAAGAACTTCTTCTTGGCGTGCAGATAGTTGTCAAACGTCTTGTGATAGTCCAGATGATCGCGCGTCAGGTTCGTAAAGATGCCTCCGGCAAAGCGGAGACCGCTGATGCGCTTCTGTGCAACAGAATGTGAGCTGACCTCCATGAACACGTACTTGCATCCGCTGTCGGCCATTCGTCCCAGCAGACGGTTTAGTGTTATGGGGTCGGGCGTTGTATGATCGGTGGGGATTGCCTCGTCGTCGATGTAATTGCACACCGTCGATATTAGTCCGACCTTATATCCGAAGTATCGGAACACCTTATATAATAAGGTAGCGATTGTGGTTTTGCCGTTGGTACCCGTCACGCCCACAAGCTCGATCTTCGATGTGGGGTCACCATAGAACGTGGTTGCCACGCGCCCTACGGCCTCTTCGCTATCCTTCACCTGCACGTATGTTATTCCTTGAACGGTCTCGGCAGGGATGTCTTCGCACAGTATTGCCACGGCTCCCTTCCCGATTGCCGACGGGATGTACGCATGTCCGTCTGCCTGCGTGCCGCGCATGGCCATGAACAGATGTCCGCTCTCCACCTGACGCGAGTCTATGCTGACACCGCTAATGTCCTTGTCGACACTGCCTTCGACGCGGAGAGGCTGTATGTTTTTTATCAGTTCGTTCAGTTTCATATATCCAAGTATTTTATCTGTTTCGGTTTCTATTTCAGATGCAACGCCACCGTCTGTCCGCGTTTGAAGTGACTTCCCGGCGTTATGGACTGCGATGCCACATGTCCCACGCCCGACAGCCGCACTCTCAGTCCGGCTTGTTCCAGCAGATAGACCGCATCTTTCGCCCCCATTCCGCGCACGTTTGGCATCGTCTTGCTGCTGATTTCGTGCTGCTCCAGCACCACTGCCATGCTGTCATGCCGTGCGCGTCCCCACACAGTTTCCCTGTTGTTGCGGCTTATGCTGCCGTCGGTCGGGATGTCAAGGCGCGTAAGCACATACTGCGTCTCGCTCAAGTCTCCGTCTTTCACTGCCGGAATCACACTCGATGTGCTGTCTACGGCATATTTGATGTCGTAACTCAAGTTCTTTGCGAACACTCTTTCGGCAATTTTGCTGAACACGCTACCTGCCTGCTGGCCGCCCGATGCCGGCAATCCTGGCTTTTGTATCGACACAATCAGGCTGTACTTTGG
>CAVHVD010000141.1:0-27064 GCA_963639425.1 Faecalibacterium prausnitzii | reverse complement strand
GACGGACAACAACGCTTGACCACTATTACCATTTTCATCTCTGCCATTTACAGCAGATTGAAAGAGTTGATCGGGACTTTGTCTGAGGACGACAATTTCCTTTATGGTACTCTTGTTAAGGTGGGACAAACTTACAGGTTTTCAACCGTTGATTATGACAATCAATTGTTCCGTGACTATGTCATTAATAAAGTAAAAACTGATCGCAATGGGCTGGACACAGAATCACAGAAGCGTATTGTTGCGGCTTACGACTACTTTGTAAGTCAATTGAAGGAGTATGATGAGGAGTCCTTGCACGTTATGTTGGACGCAGCTGTAAATGCTACATGTACAACGCATACGGTAAAGGATGAGGCTGAAGCCATCCAGATGTTCATATTCCAGAACAACCGTGGAAAGAAACCATCAAACCTTGAAATAATCAAAGCACAATTTCTGTACAACATTCATATTTATTGCACATCTGAGGAAGAGAAAACAGAGCTGATAAGCGAGGTGAAAAATCGTTTTGAGCACATCTACAAATCAATATCAAAGATAGAAGGCAATATTGATGAGGATGATATACTCACATACACTTTGCGTGTGTACTTCAATAGCCTGGATGCAAGCAATGCCTTGCAAAAAGTGGATGAGGAATTAGGGAAAGATGATTCACGTATCAATTTCATTCGCAATTTCACTCGTTCACTTGCAGATGGTTTTGAACAAATGACCGTTTTCTTCCACAACGAACAAACGGACATTATGTTACACACACTTTGGGTTATCGGACAGCCAGCAATCATTTTCCCATTTGTAATCAAGGCTTATAGCAATGGTGTTTCTGATGACAACTTCAGATTGTTAGCCAAGGCTCTAACCTCTATATTCTTGCGTCACAGAGTTATTGGAACACGTGCTGTACTCACATGGCGATTGAATGATGTTTTCAAGAATTTTGAAGGTGACGTTCACGCTATAGTCAATCATATAGAATGGATGAAGGCAACAACAAACGGCTGGTGGGATTATTGGAACAACGTTGAGTTCAAGCGTATGCTTGAAGGCAATTTCGATGGCGGACATGGCATTGCCAAAATCATCCTTTGGCTTTATGAGAATCACCTCATAAAAAAAGGTAAGTCTGGCTATGGACTAAAGCGTTATGATGCGGTGGAGAAATCTCAGTGTGAGCATATTGCTCCAAATACAGAAAATCAAGATGCCAATAGCGGCTATTGTAAATACGATGACGAATTCAGAGAGTCGTATCTAAATTGCCTCGGAAACTACTTGCTGCTTTCTGGGCCTCATAATGGATCCATCGGGAACGATCCTTTTGAAGCCAAGCGAGACACCTATACCCAATTACTTCAGCAACAGGAAATCCGAAATATGACAGAAAAGGATCGTCTCTGGGATAAGGCTAAAATCAACGAAAGGAAGAAACTTATTGTTGATTTCTTAATGGCTACATTCTGATTTATTGCCGTATGGTTAGTTATTTACGCATATACTTTTAATAGCTATGACATAATTCTTTTATCAAGGGGTACAAAAAAACATGCTTTGCTAATCCAAGCAAAGCATGTTTTATATGTTCTTAAAACTATAGCAAGGCACTTTTGAGCCTTTTTGACTGTATCAATCCTTTCTTTCTTGTCCCATTCCAATCTGTAAGTTGGTCAGCACAACCATTATCTGAAGATATGGCAAACAGGAGCTACCACAAAGCTACCTTGCCATATCCATCCATGTCGAAACTGGCGTTTATATTCATGGCTTTAAATACGCGTGCAATGGTGCCGAACGTTAGGTTTTTCCCGCTTTCCAAACGACATACTTGTGAACGCTTGACTCCTATCAGCTCTCCCAGCTGCTCTTGGGTGAGATTCTTTGCTTGACGTGCTTTCTTTATCGCTTCGCCCATAAGGTATGAATTCATATCTTCCTCATATTGGTTTCGGAGAGGTGTACCCTTTTTCCCCAATACTTGATCAAGCATCTCTTCATGACTATAAAGTTTCATATCTGCCATGTTTTATTTGTTTTCTGACTTGAAATATTCTTTTCTTATTGCTTCAGCTTTCTCGATTTCTTTCTTCGGCGTTTTCTGAGTTTTCTTTACAACTCCATGTGTGGCTATGACTAACTTGTCGTTTCGTGTATCCCAAAAGGCAAACAGTCGATAGGCTGTTTTGTTATATAAAGTTCTAAATTCCCATATTTCAGAGTTCCCCATTTTCTTGAATAACTCACTGTCTATATGATACCTACTTTTCCCTATATTGTAGGCAATCTTACTCTTGACCTTGTTGTCCAATGAGGATAGAAAGTCAATGGCTTCTTGCATATAAACTATTTCAAATTTGGGCTTTTCTTCCATCTTGTTCTTTGTAACGTTGCAAAGTTACAGACTTAAGTTGACATATATGTAAACATGGGGCATTAAAAATGCTTATCCTGTCTGCTATCCATAAAAACGACAATAACCTCATTATGCAATGGAACATCGAAGCTCACCAACGCCCATCCGTGCCTACTTCAACAAGCTGTGGCACCTCACGCCGTACTTACCGTCAGAATAACGACATTATCCTCGTTATCCAATGGAACATGGATTCAACGACTTCTGCGATATGGATAGTTTCGTCATCGGCTGTGGTTTTTTCGTTTTGAGGGCGGCGAAGAGATACGGCATGGACAAAAATTCCTTACTTTGCAGACGGTGAAAAGCAAACAGCGCATTTATGACAAAGACGACAGACAACAAGAGACCCTTTTCCTTTCAGAAGAAGACTTGGCTGACGGCCCTCATCGTGGCATTCTTCGTGGCCTACCCGAACAACGCATGGTTTCTGTGCGACTTGGGCTACTACGTCGACGATGGAGACCAACCCAAATATATTGCTTTCTTCACCCTGCGGTTCGTGATGTTCTGGTTGCTGTCATGGCTTGTGCTGAAGCTTGACTTCCGCAAGCTGCGCGGTGCATCGATGGGTGCGTATGTCGGCACGAACCTGTTGGTGGTGCTTGCCGGTTTTGCCGTCTATGAGGTGGTGACCCATGTGCTGCCGTTCAGGAGCTACGACCACTTCCTCAGTATGCTGATGTTCCAGTTCATATTCCTATGGCTCGTCAGTACAGCCATTGCGTATATTGACGACTTGTTTGAGATGCAGCGACGCAAGGACAGCGAGATCGAACGGTTGAGGATAGAGAACCTTGAGAGCCGTTGCAACGCGCTGACCAACCAGATAAACCCGCACTTCTTCTTCAACTCGCTGAACGGCATAACATCGCTCGTCCGCAAGGGCGACAACAAGCAGACCATAGGCTACATTGACGAGCTGTCGGACGTGTTCCGATATATCCTTCAGAGCGAGAAGAAGGCTCTTGTGCCGCTCGACGAGGAGCTGGAGTTCGTCGGAGCATACAGGCAGATATTACAGGTGAGATATGCCAACAAGCTGAACTTTGACATCGACATCCACGGCGGCGACGACCTCTGTCTGCCGGTGCTGTCGCTGCTGCCGCTGCTCGAGAATGTCATTACGCACAACACCATCGACAGCGAGCACATCATGAACATCAGAATCCGCCTTGACGGCAACAATGAGCTGACGGTGGAGAACCCCATATATCCCAAACTGGACGAGCCTGCCACTCACGGCACAGGCATAAAGAACCTCGGCAACAGGTTCGAGCTGCTGCTCGGCACGAAGATACGCGTCGAAAACGACGGCACGACGTTCAGAGTCGTGATGCCGCTGAAGACGGAGATGTAGACCCTAAAAACCGCAGAATGATGAGAGTGCTTATCGTGGAAGACGAGACATCCGCCAGTGAGAACCTGGTCGGCATACTCCGGGACATTGACCCCGGTATAGAAATCATGGGGTGCACAGAGAGTGTGCAGCAGACCGTGCGCTGGCTCTCTGCCGGCAACAAGCCCGACCTGATACTGATGGATATACACCTGTCCGACGGCTCGTCGTTTGCCATCTTTGACCAGATGAGCGTGGAGATACCGATAATCTTCACCACGGCATACGATGAATATGCCATCGATGCCTTCAAGGTGAACAGCATAGACTATCTGCTGAAGCCCGTGAAGCAGGCGGACCTGGAGCGTGCCCTTGATAAGTTCGGCCGCCTAAGCCGTAACGACACAGACCGCTACATCGAGCTGATGAAGGAGTTGGCATCCACACGTGGCTCGTACAAGTCGCGCTTGTTGGTGCCTGTCAGAGATAAGTTAGTGCCTGTGCAGGTAAGCGACGTGTCTTGCTTCTACACCACCAACAAGTCCACGACGATATATCTGAGGAACGGACAGAGCTATCCGTGCAACTGGACACTTGACCAGATAATGGGCAGTCTGAACCCTGACGAGTTCGTGCGTGCCAACAAGCAGTTCATCCTCTCACGGTCGAGCATCAGGAACATCACCATCTGGTTTGACAGCCGCCTGAAGATAGACATCGACATAGATGTGCCGGAGCGCATCTATGTCAGCAAGAACAAGGCTGCCGAGTTCAAGGCGTGGGTCGTGAAGTAGCATAAAGTACGGATTTCGAAATCTCAACATAACCAAAAAAGGACATAAGAATGAAGAAATTAGGCATTGTGCTGGCGGCATCCCTGATGCTGGCGGCAGGCGGGGCATACGCCCAATCGAAAGTATATTTTACTAAGGACATCACGCCCGAGGCCTTAGTGAAGATTTATGAGGCTCTCGGCGTGAAGGCACACGGCAGCGTGGCTGTGAAGATCAGCACGGGCGAGCTTGGTGGCCACAACTACCTGAAGCCGGAACTGATAGGGCAGCTCGTGAAGACGGTCAACGGGACCATCGTGGAGTGCAACACGGCATATCAAGGCAAGCGTTTCAGCACCGAAGACCACAAGGCGACAATCAAGGCACACGGATTCTATGACATTGCCAACGTGGACATCATGGATGAGGAAGGGGATATGCAGATTCCCGTGAAGGACAAGACGCACATCGGGTATGACATCGTTGGCAGTCACCTGAAGAACTACGACTTCATGATAAACCTGGCACACTTCAAGGGACACGCCATGGGTGGTTTCGGCGGTGTGCTGAAGAATGCCAGCATAGGCGTGGCATCGAGGAATGGCAAGACCTATATCCACACCGCCGGCAAAGTACAAAGCCCTGACGAGCTGTGGCAGAACCTGCCGGCACAAGACTACTTCCTGGAGTCTATGGCTGCTGCGGCACAGGCCGTGCATGACTACTTCGGCGATGGCGACATCGTCTATATCAACGTCATGAACAACATGAGCGTCGACTGCGACTGCGATGCACATCCTGCCGACCCGATGGTGAAAGACATGGGCATTATGGCCAGCACCGATCCTGTGGCTCTCGACAAGGCCTGTCTGGACAAGATATTCAGCCACGCATCCACGGCAGGCGACGATGCCCGACCGCTTATCGAACGCATCAACCGCCAGCACGGTACGCACATTGTGGACTACTCGGAGAAGATTGGCCTCGGCAGCATGGCATACGAGCTTGTGGAGCTGTGAACATCACGGATGCCAATAACGAAAGAGAGCAGGGGAACACCCCTGCTCTCTTCTTGTTATCGTTCAGCTCTCGCTTACTCGTTGCTTGCCAAATATCCGCTTGCAGCAGATGCGGCCTTAGCCTTCGCGGTCTGCTTGCGGTTCGAAGAAGTGACGTTGAGCAACATAAGGTACTTGCGGTACTGCTCCTTGCTCAGAACGCTCTTCATCAGTTTCAGGTTGTGCTTCAGAGCCTTGTCCTTGGTGACATCCATGCTCTCCTGCTCGCTCTTGAAGAACTCGTTGATGTCGTACACGCTGGCACGCTGGTCATCATTCAGGTTCAAGTACTTGCTCAAGCGTGTGAATGAAACCTCATAGGTGCTGACGCTCTTGTCCGTGCCAGCTGCTTTCACACTCATAGACCCGACCATTGTCATCATCATGACACCTGCTAAAACAATCTTTCTCATAATACCTAAAAACTTAATTAAACAATATAATAACCTATAAAAAACTAACCTTCGTTCAGCCGGTGGCTGTGGCGTGTTGCCAATACCTAATATCTGTCTCTCTTAGACGATGCAAATGTACACGCTTTTCCGATATGTTGTACACATTGTGTCGGCTTTTTCACACTAATGACATAAAAATGTCACATTTTTAAGCTTAGATAACATTTCTGTCCAATCCGTTTGGCGAAAACAGAGAAATGTCTACATTTGCGTCGTGGGGTTCAGAATACCCAGTACACACAATGCCAACAAGCCATGACAAGACCGCTGCACATCATACTGTTCATGCTGACACTTGCACTGACCGTCTGCATCGGAGCTGACATCGCGTCCGATGAAGCCGTGTCGGAAGCCGCAGGCGTGCCCGTCAATGCTGCAAAGAGCAATGACAACGGTTCGCTGCGCAGCTGGGACTTCAGCCCGAGTGGAGCCGAGAACATTGTGGAGCCGGATATGTGCGACATCTACCGCATCTGCAACACCAAGCCTGTGCGGCTGCTGTCGCCGAGCTGGTTCAAGCAGCAGCGTACCTCATGCAAGGCATTACACTCACTGAAAACCCTCCTGTCAACATCGACATACAGGCACAAGCCATTCATGCAGACCGTGCCGGTGGCAGGCTGTGTCTCTACAGGCGGCATCGCCGTACTGCTGAGGCACATACTCCGTTAGCTGTCCGTGCTTCAGAGAACATAGTCCTGTGCTTTCTGCACAGGGCGCGAACACTATTCATTAACCAAACACACAGACAGCATTATGGCAAACATAAACAAGATAGAGATGGGAAAGACCATCTCCGCACTACCTTATATCAATATAGAGAAATCATTTTTCGGACTGAAGCAGACCATCTGCTACAAGCCCACCAATAGTGAAGTACAGATTGTGCAGTACGAGTATGCCGCCGACAACGGGGCAACGATACAGAAGCTGCTAAACACCAAGCCCGCCGAGGCTGCCGCACTGATAGAGAAGGTCGGCATGCTCGACAAGGCTCCGATGGGCAACTTCAGGCTTGACGCTTGCGTATCTGCCGACAAGCAGTTTCTGGCGTTGCAGCTATTCCAGTACTCCAACCTGATGTTCCATCCGGCAACGGACGTGAAGATCTATCAGGGTGAGGATGCCAAGCTGATGGCTTCGATACTGTAAAGACTGCACAGAATAGGATCAGGAGGTATTATATATATGAAAGGTAAGTATCCGCTTTTTGGAGCCATCGGAGCCATAGCCGTGGGACTGATACTGATGCTGTTCCCCAACGAGGCAGGCAACTATTTCGTCATCCTCATCGGGCTGCTGTTCATGATTCCGTCGTGCATCGGCATCGTGAGCTACTTCACGCTCCCCTCTGAGCTGCGTCCGTTCTTCCCGCTCGGCTCTGTCGGCGGTGTGCTGTTCGGCTTCCTGCTGATGGTGATGCCCGGCTTCTTTGCCGACTTCCTGACGTTCGTGCTGGGGTTCATGGTCTTGATGGGAGGGGTGCAGCAGATAGCATCCCTCACCGTGGCACGCCAATGGGGTGCTGTGCCTTTCTTCATGTATGTCATACCGATGCTGATCATCGTGGCGGGGCTGGTGGCGGTGTTCAACCCTATGGGCACACGCTCGGCGGCATTCATATTGATCGGTGCCTGCTGCATGGTCTACGGCCTGTCGTCCATCTTCAACTGGTACAGGTTCGGACGGCACGCCCCGAACACTCATGCGGGCAATGCCGACACGCAGCAAGACGGCGACGGCACCACCTCTGCCGAGGATGCTACCGACGAGACCATACTGCGCAACGAGATACTACACCGCAAGATGATAGACAAGCACGGTGACAACGTGGAAGAAGCGGAGATAATAGAGTAGGTGCGGGGCATAGCCACCCGCATGGATAGACAAGAGGAGGACGCATCCATTGATATGCACAATGTGATGCGTCCTCCTCTTATTGCTGTGCCACTGCTGACAGGCAGGTACCCGTCAATAGGCGAAGAGCGGATAGTCCTTCATGATGCTGTTCACCTTGGCACGCACGGTTGAGATCACGTGCTCGTCTTCCGGCGCATTCAGCACGGTCTCGATCATCTCCGCAATGGTGTGCATCAGCTCTTCCTTGGCTCCGCGCGTGGTGATGGCAGGAGTGCCGAGGCGTATGCCTGATGTCTGGAATGCAGAGCGGGTGTCAAACGGAACCATGTTCTTGTTTGCCGTGATGTCGGCAGCCACAAGAGCCTTCTCCGCCACCTTGCCGGTCAGGTCGGGGTACTTGGTGCGCAGATCCACGAGCATCGAGTGATTGTCCGTACCGCCACTGACGATGTGGAAGCCACGGCCGATGAGGTCTTGTGCCAGCACTGCCGCATTCTTCTGGACTTGTGCTGCATATTCCTTGAACTCCGGCTGCAGAGCCTCGCCGAAGGCAACGGCCTTGGCTGCAATGACATGTTCAAGTGGCCCGCCCTGGATGCCGGGGAACACGGCGGAGTTGAGCAGCGTAGACATCATCTTCACCTCTCCCTTCTTTGTGGTCAGTCCCCACGGGTTCTCGAAGTCCTTGCCCATCAGTATCACGCCACCGCGCGGACCGCGCAGGGTCTTGTGTGTGGTGGAGGTGACGATGTGCGCATACTTCAGCGGGTTGTCCAGCAGTCCGGCGGCGATCAGTCCTGCCGGATGCGCCATATCAATCATCAGCAGCGCACCCACCTCATCGGCAATCTTGCGCATGCGTGCATAGTCCCACTCACGGCTGTAGGCCGAGCCGCCACCGATAATCAG
Source organism: Faecalibacterium prausnitzii (assembly GCA_963639425.1). Taxonomy (GTDB): domain Bacteria; phylum Bacteroidota; class Bacteroidia; order Bacteroidales; family Bacteroidaceae; genus Bacteroides. The sequence continues at coordinate 18,257 of CAVHVD010000141.1, read as the reverse complement.
CTTCGGCTTCTCGGCAAGGGCAATGCGCTCCATCTCGTCATAGTCCACACGCCCCGTCTCACGGTTCAGGTTGTACGCAATGGGATGATACAGGATGCCGCTGGTGTTGACCGCCGAGCCGTGACTCAGGTGTCCGCCCTGATCGAGGTTCAATCCCATGAACTTGTCACCGGGCTTGAGCACGGTCAGCAGCACGGCAGCATTCGCCTGTGCTCCGGAGTGTGGCTGCACATTGGCATATTCGGCACCGAAGAGCTGCTTCACGCGGTCAATGGCAAGCTGCTCACTTTGGTCGACGACCTCACAACCGCCATAGTAGCGGTGTCCGGGGTATCCTTCGGCATACTTGTTGGTCATGCACGACCCCATGGCCTGCATCACCTGGTCGCTGACGAAGTTCTCCGAGGCGATGAGCTCCATGCCCTTGAGCTGACGCTGGTGCTCCTTCTCGATGAGGTCAAAAATCACATTGTCTCTCTTCATAATCTATGTTTTTTGTTTTGATCGTTTCCACAAGAGCGTTCCGTCTCTCACTTGTCGGGCTGACGCTGGAAGTCAGACTCCTTTGTCCACTGCGGCATCTCATCGGCATTGGCTATCTGTAGTGCAACGCTGAACACCAAGTCCATGTTCTCGATGGCTCCGTCGAAGCTCCACCACGACTCGTCATACTCATCGTTCGGCTGATGATAGCGGTTAACCTTGGGCTTGGCATCATATGCGGCCTGATCGTAGTAGTCGCGGCCTCCGCTGACGAGGACAGCCGGCACACCTTTCTTCACGAAATTGAAGTGGTCAGCACGGAAGTAACCGCCACCCGGGTCTTCGGTCTGGATGTCGAGCCTGCGTCCCTGTGCCGATGCCGCCACGAGAGCATACTCATCGATGTTGCTCTTTCCGGCATTGCGCAGCACCACGTTCTTCGAGCGCATGGCGGGAGAGCCGGTGCCGTCGATGTTGACGTTGGCTGCTGTCTTCGACAGTGGGAACAGCGGGTGCGCGCAATACCACTCCGAGCCGAGCAGTCCGCACTCTTCCGAGGTCACGGCAACGAACACTATGGAGCGGCGTGGCTTTATGGGCAGCTCCTTGAATTTCTTGGCATACATCAGCATGCAGGCCACACCCGCCGCATTGTCACTTGCACCATTATATATACTGTCGCCATTCACGGGGGTGCCGATGCCGAAGTGATCCCAGTGTGCTGTCATGACGATGTATTCGTCTTTCAGATCCGTGCCCGGCAGCAGACCCACGACATTGTGCGAGGTGCCTATGCTGCTCTTGACGTTCAGCGTGACGGCACTCTTCGACTTCAGCTCCACGGCCTTGAAGCCCGGCTTCTTGGCCTGTGCCGCTAACTGGTCATAGTCCAGCCCGCTTGTGGCGAAGAGCTTGCGTGCCGCATCCTCCGTGATCCATCCGCTAAGTCCCAAGGCGGAGGCGTTATCATCGTCGGACAGAAGGCTGATCTCCGTCTGCGAGTGCGACGACTGGCACACCTGGAAGCCATAGCTTGCCGCCTCGGTATTGTGTATCACGAGGCATCCGGCGGCACCCTGCCTCTGTGCCTCTTCCAACTTGTATGTCCAGCGACCGTAGTATGTCATGTTGCGCCCGCGAAACAGAGAGGCATCATAGAACCCGGGGTCATTGACCATCGCAAGGATGATCTTTCCCTTCACGTCCACGCCGTCAAAGTCGTTCCATCCATACTCCGGCGCATTGGCACCGAAGCCCACAAACACATAGTTCGTGCTCGGTATGTTCACCTTCTCGGCATTGCGGTTGGTCCACACCACCACATCGTCGAAGAACTTCAGGTCGAGCTTGCCCTTCGGCCCGCGCACCGTTATCTTGTTGTCTTTAGGACGTGTGTACGTGGCAATCTCCCTCACCGGCTGGAAGTAAGAGCCGTCCTCGGCGCAAGGCTGCAGGCCGAGCTGCCGGTACACGTCGGCAATGTAGTTGATGGTCTTTGTCTCATAGGGGGTCATGGGCTTGCGTCCGCCGAAATCATCGGAGCTGAGCGTCTTGACGTGTTGCTTGTAGTACTCGAGGTCTGTCACCTGATCCTGTGCCACGGCACCCGCGCCCGTCAGGACACAGAGTGCAGCGGCTAAAAGTGTTCTTGTTTTCATCTCACTAACGGTGTATTCTTGTTTTTCTCTTGGCAAAGGTATGGAAATTCCCCAAAAGTTTCGCCGCCCGTTGCCGTTCTATACATAAAAGCCGTACCTTTGAAGCTGACCAAAAGCATTATTCACATATGAAGTTCTGGAAAACAATATCATTGGGCGGCATTGCCGGTGCTGCAATGCTCGTCATCGCATCATGCGATTCAGCGCAAAAGTCCACAGCCTACGGGGTACGCACCGCTGCCCTCGACGACTCTGCATGGAAATCCTCGGTATGGCTCTCGGCGGCCGATGCACCCGTAGCAACATGGGACTCCAATGACAACCCGCGTGCCGCCGACGGCGCAAGCTGGTTCGTGTCGACAGTGAAGAACGAACAGAAGGTGACATCTGCCAAGTGGATGACCACAGGACTGGGTGTGTACCTGCTGTATGTCAACGGCAAGCCCATCGGCACGGAGTTCCTGAAGCCGGGGTTCACACACTATGTCAAGACAAAACGCTCGTTCACCTACGACGTGACCGATGCCTTCAGTTCACAGGCCGGTGCCGAGAACACGCTGTCCGTGCAGGTCACACCAGGGTGGTGGGCGGATAAGATCCTCACCCCGGGCGGCATCAAGGGCATGGTCGGCAAGAAGGTAGCATTCCGTGGGGTGCTTGAGCTGACATACAGCGACGGCAGCAAGCGGCTCTATGGCACAGACACCGGCAGCTGGAAGGCAGGCATCGCCGGCCCGGTGACGCATGCGGCGATATTCGACGGCGAGGAGTATGACGCACGCATAAAGCCCGGCTTCGAGACTGTCGACATGCTGTCCGTGCCCGAGGTGAACACGGAGTTCAACGGAGAGATACTGCCCTCCGACGGCGCAGAGGTCTACCTGCGCGAAGACCTGGCACTGAAGCCGCAGCGGGCATACGTGTGGGAAGAGGTGACAGGTGCCACAGACGAGGCCTACGGCACTGTTGTCATCAGCCGCGAATATGCCGACGGGCAGGAGATGACGCTCAGGGCAGGGGAGAAGCTCGTCATCGACTTCGGACAGAACGCCGCCGCCATCCCCGCGTTCGAGTTCAAGGCAGCAGGGGGCACGACGCTGACATGCCTGCCATCAGAGCTTCTCAACGACGGCAACGGTGCCAAGAGCCGCGGCATGGACGGCCCCGAGGGGAGCACGCACAGGCTGAACCTGCGCACGCCCGACCACGGCATGATCTTGAAATATACCTTCGCCGACGGCGACGGCTTTGTGTCCTATCACCCCGAATGTACGTTCTTCGGCTACCGCCTGGTGACGCTGACGGCCGATGCCGATGTCACCATCAAGTCCGTGCGTTCCATCCCCGTGTCATCCATCACCAAGGACATGGAGACCGGCACCATCACCACCGGCAACGCCGACATCAACAAGCTAATATCAAACACCTACTGGGGACAGCTGTCGAACTATCTCTCCGTACCCACCGACTGCCCGCAGCGCAACGAACGTCTCGGGTGGATGGCCGACACGCAGGTGTTCGCCGAGACGGGCACGTTCTTTGCCGACACCGACAAGTTCTTCCACAAGTGGATGCGCGATGTCTGTGACTCACAGTCACCGCGCGGGGGCTTCCCCGGCGTGTCCCCGTTGGCACAATACGGTGCCTATGAGGGCGACATGATGCGCCTCGGGTGGGCCGATGCAGGCATCATCGTACCCTGGACCGTATGGAAGCAGTTCGGCGACACCGGCATAATCGACGAGAGCTGGGCCGCCATGGACAAATACATGAACCATGTCAACGACACCAAGTATAACCACGAGACGCTCTCTGCCGAGAACTCCAACTACCAGTGGGCAGACTGGCTGAGCTATGAGCCTCTGGAGTCCTGCGGCGGACTGGCCTTTGGCACCGACGGCAAGCCGCTGCCCGATGCCCTGTTCTACTGGAACTACCTGAGCGCGAGCTACTGGATCATCGATGCCGAGATGATGGCAGACATGGCAAAGGCCACAGGCCGTGACGACGCACCATACCGCCGCATGGCGGAGGACGCACGCGCCTATGCCAAGGCGACATTCCTCAACACCGACGGGGAGTTCAAGGTCGATGTGCTCAACACCATGCAGACACCCGCACTGTTCGCACTGAAGAACCATCTCGTAGAAGGCCAACCCAAGGAGGAGATGATAGCACGCCTGCGCAAGAACTTCGCCGACCACGGCAACTGCCTGCAGACAGGCTTCCTCGGCACATCCATACTCATGCAGACACTCACCGACAACGGAATGTCCGACATCGCCTATGAGCTGCTCTTCCAGCACAAGAACCCCAGCTGGCTGTATTCCGTCGACAACGGAGCCACCACCATCTGGGAACGATGGAACAGCTACATGAAAGACAGCGGCATGGGACCGCGGGGCATGAACAGCTTCAACCACTATGCCTATGGCTGCGTGTGCCAGTGGCTGTGGGAGACGGCGGCAGGCATCTCTGCCGACCCCGCCACCCCGGGCTTCAAGCACATCATCATGAAGCCGCTGCCCGACAAACGTCTCGGCTTTGTCGATGCCACATACCGGTCGGCAGCAGGAGTCATCAAGAGCGAGTGGCACTACGACGGAGATCGGTGCACGTGGACATTCACCATCCCCGACGGCGCAACGGCCACAGTCACACTGCCAGGACAGTCCGCCGCCAAGGACTATGCCGCCGGCACATACACGGTCGAGCTGTGACCCCGCCCCGCCTGTGAAGGATACGAAAGGCTCTCACCGCACCACGCCGGTGAGAGCCTTTCCCTTTTTTCAATTCTTCAGGCATCCAACGGGTACGACGTAGATCCCGTAAGCATGAACTGTCCGTCTTCATTCCGATGGTCCACCTCAAACCTGATGGCATCCCAAAACTGAGGAACTTCTTGCCATTCGTCAATCAGCCGTGGCGTCTCCCCCCCCCTGAGCAGTAACCTGATATTGGTTTGCACCATCTGCCGGTACTGCTGCTGCCTGACAGGATCATCCATATAGATGACTCTTTTGGCCTGCGCTCGGCAGTGGTTGTCTTGCCGCAAGCCTTCGGCTCTTCTATCAGGACAGCCTTCATTGCCTCTAATTTTTTGTGTAGTAGTCGATCCACAACTTGTCCCTCCCCCCTAGTTTTATAATATCTTCTTTTCGGGAGAGATACAACAAAATTTTGAGCGTAAATAGCTTAACGATATGAGTTGCGATTGAAAAAATGAGAGAGGGAGCGAGTGCTTAGTGGCAATCATGAACAATTGTCGGCTCATCTGCCATTTTTACGGCTTTGGCTACGGGGATTGTGGCGGATATTCTCTACCTTTGTCTCTAATTCGGTGTGGAAGGCACCGATGCAAGGGACAATGAACTAAAGAGAAGACCAGGCACATGAGCGTTATAGACCTGATAAAGAAGCACGGACGGACGGCATTCTCGTTTGAGTTGCTGCCGCCGCTCAAGGGCAATAACATAGACAAGCTGTTTCAAGCCATCGATATGCTGCGGGAGTTTGAGCCGCAGTACATAAACATAACGACGCACCGCAGTGAATATGTCTACAAGGACAAAGGCAACGGGCTGTATGAGCGGCGGCGTGTGCGTCGCCGTCCGGGATCGGTGGCCGTGGCAGCTGCCATCAAGAACAAATACGGACTGCCCGTGGTGCCGCACGTGCTGTGCAGTGGATATACGCGTGAGGATACGGAGTATGAACTGATCGACCTGCAATTCCTGGAGATATATGACCTGTTGGTGTTGCGTGGTGACAAGGCACGTGACGATGCCGGTTTTACGCCTGAGAAAGGCGGCAACGGGCATGCACTGGACTTGATTGCGCAGGTCAATGATTTCAACCGTGGCATCTTCATTGACGGTGAGGAGATGCGTGCTCCGACAACGCCTTTCACCTATGGCGTGGCATGCTATCCTGAGAAACATGAGGAGGCTCCGAATCCGGACAGCGACATAAAATATCTGAAGATGAAGCAGGATGCCGGAGCACAGTATGCCGTGACGCAGTTGTTTTACGACAACAGCAAGTTCTTCAGCTTTGTGGAGCGGGCACGGCGGGCCGGCGTGACGATGCCCATAATACCCGGCATCAAGCCATTCCGGAAGCTTAGTCAGCTGACGGTGATCCCTAAGACTTTCAAGGTGGACTTGCCACAAGACTTGGTGAACGAGGCTCTGAAGTGTAAGAATGATGAGGAAGCGTGGCACGTAGGTGTGGAGTGGGGCATTGCGCAGTGCAAGGAGCTGGCGGCCGCTGGTGTGCCGGGGCTGCACTTCTACTCGATCGGTGCTGCCGACAGCATCAAGGCAATTGCCAAGGAGGTGTATTGACACGGTGAAGGTCGGAATTTCTGTGCAGAGAGAGACAAGTGTAAGAATAAAAGGAAAGAGGTGATGTTCGGTTTTGACGATGTGGTGGGACAGGCAGAAGCCAAGGGCAGGTTGCTTGCCGAGGCCGGAAGCGGACAGATTCCGCATGCCATGCTGGTGTGCGGCCCGCACGGATGTGGCAAGATGGCATTGGCATTGGCCTATGCGCACTACCTTAGTTGCCCGAACAGAACAGCCACGGCACCGTGCGGACATTGTCCGCAATGTCAGCAGTGGGAGAAGCTGATGCATCCGGATGTCCACTTCATGTTCCCCATCGTGAAGCGCAAGAAAGACGGGCTGGAGACCTGTGATGACTATCTGCCGCTGTGGCGGCGCATGCTGACGGAGAGCACATATTTCTCCTACGCACACTGGATGGACGTAATCGAGGTGGGGAACAGCCAGCCCATTATATACTCGCGCGAGAGCGACGAGATTGCACACAAGCTGAGCCTGAAGTCAGTAGAAGGAGGATACAAAATCACTATAATTTGGTTGCCCGAGAAGTTTCAGGAGGACTGTGCCAACAAGATGCTGAAGCTGCTGGAGGAGCCGCCGCAGAAGACCCTGTTCTTCCTCGTTAGTGAGGAGCCGGAGAAGATTCTGCCCACGATAGTGAGCCGCACGCAGCGGTTAGAGATGAAGCGCATAAATGATGATGATGTGCAGGATGCGCTGGAGAACCGTTTGGGTGTGAGCACAGAAGATGCAAGGACGATAGCTCGCATGGCCGGAGGCGACTTTGTCAGGGCGTTGGAGACCATAAGGATAGACAATGACAGCGAGTACTTCTTCAACAGTTTCGTAAGCTTGATGCGACTGGCATACCAACGCAAGCTGAAGGAACTGAAAAAATGGAGCGAAGAGATGGCCTCGTTGGGACGTGAGAAGCAGAAGGACTTCTTGGATTACTGCCAGCGCATGGTGAGGGAGAACTTCATCTTCAACCTGCACCGCAACGAGTTGAACTATATGGGCGTGCGTGAACGCAACTTTGCCGAGCGTTTTGCACCATTCATCAACGAGAAGAACGTAATGGGCATCGGGCACGAGCTGGGTGAAGCACAGGAACACATCGAGAAGAACGTGAATGCGAAGATGGTGTTCTTCGATTTTGCCATGCAGATGATTGTTTTGATACTGAAACGGTGATGGTCGCTTCTGCCTGCGTGCAGAGGAGGCCACACCTTATTTATATATGTAACAAAAGAGAGAGGATACATTTATGTATAGCATACACAAGTGCCACAACGGACTGTGCTGCAAAGGCGTGGGGCGGCATGACAAGCAGCTCGATACCTATGACTGGCTTGCAGACATCCCGGGCAACAACACCGAGACAGATTATGTAGAGGTGCAGTTCAAGAACACGCGAAAGGGATACTACCGCAATGCCAACCACCTGCCACTTGAGAAGGGTGACGTGGTGGCTGTGGAGGCTTCGCCAGGACATGACATTGGCGAGGTGACACTGACAGGCCGTCTGGTGGAGTTACAGATGAAGAAGGCGAACATACGCTCGGTAGACGAGCTGAAGCGCATATACCGCAAGGCCAAGCCGGTGGATATGGAGAAGTATCATGAGGCTAAGGCTCGCGAACACAGCACCATGATAGAGTCGCGGCAGATAGCCCAGCGGCTGAACCTACAGATGAAGATTGGCGATGTGGAGTATCAGGGCGATGGCAACAAGGCCATCTTCTACTACGTCGCCGACGAACGTGTTGACTTCCGTCAGCTCATAAAGGTGCTGGCCGAAGCTTTCCATGTGCGCATCGAGATGAAGCAGATCGGAGCACGGCAGGAGGCTGGACGCATCGGCGGCATAGGTCCATGCGGACGTGAGCTGTGCTGTGCCACGTGGATGACATCATTCGTGTCGGTGTCGACGAATGCGGCACGTCTGCAAGACATATCGCTGAACCCGCAGAAGCTGGCAGGACAGTGTGCCAAGCTGAAGTGCTGCCTGAACTATGAGGTGGACTGCTATGTGGAGGCACAGAAACGTCTGCCGTCGCGTGAGATCACACTGGAAACGACAGACGGCACGTACTACTTCTTCAAGGCCGACATACTTGCAAATACCATTACCTATTCCACCGACAAGCGCATACTCGCAAACGAAGTGACAATAAGCGGTCGCCGTGCATTTGAGGTTATAAACATGAACAAGCACGGGCAGAAGCCTGACAGTCTGGAGGGAGATGAGCAACCGAAGACGGAACGCGGTCCTGTGGATTTGGTGGAGCAGGAGAGCCTGACACGATTTGACCGTGCAAAGAAGCCGCGCAACAAGAGGAAAAGGAGCAAGCCGGGCAACGGCGGTGGCAATGGCATACAACAGCAAGCGTCGGCTCAGCAGCAACAGTCTGAGGCTCCGGCTACCGGCAACAGCAATCACAGGCGTGGCAGAGGCGGCAATAACCGACAGCAGCAACAGCCGCAGCAGGACCAGCAACGGCGCAGAGAACGTCAACAGCAGGGCAGGGAGCAACGTCCGCGCAGGGAAGATCGTCGTGAACGGACACAGGCAGAACCTGCAAGTCAGCCGCAACAGCAGGCGAACAAGTCGGCCGACAATAATGGCTCAGCACAAGAATAGAAGAAACATATCGGAGATCATGATGACGGCAGTGACTGTGGCAGTTGCTGCCGTGGTGGTGTCGTGCCTGTTTGTGGCGTGCAATCCGTCGACGCTCGTGCATACCTATGCCCATGTCGACGGTGCCGTGTGGCGGCGTGCGGACACGCTGCTGATAGAGTCTGAACTGCTGGACACAGGGCGTGTCGGGCGTATGTATATAGACGTGCGGAGCGACAGCCGCTATCCCTATGCCAACTTAGGTGTGCTGATTGAGGTGACAGGTCCTGACTCCACGGTGGTGTTTCCACAGAAGGAGGTGGAGGTGCAGTTGAATGACGGGTACGAATACGCCGATGGTGGAAGCAATCGCGAAAGCATACGCATCAGCGAGATGCCCGTTGGCACACTGCGCATGGATAAGCCTGGGATGTATCGCTTCAGGATTGTGCAAAGCATGACAGACAGCATCCTGACCGGCATCAGCGATGTCGGTCTGAGGATAGAGAGCATATCGGCGACGGAGTTAGAATAGCCGTTCGCGCCTGGCATCGATGCTGAGGAATATGAACAGCAGGATGGTGAAGCCCCATAAGGATGAACCTCCGTAGCTGAAGAACGGAAGCGGAATGCCGATGACAGGCACCAGTCCGAGCACCATGCCGATGTTGACAAACAGATGGAACAGGAAGATGCCGGCCACACAGTAGCCGTAGATCTGTCCGAACACAGTGGTCTGCCGCTCGGCAAGACCTATCAGCCGCAGTATGAGGAATAGATACAACAGCAGTACGGCGGCAGAACCCAAGAATCCCCACTCTTCACCCACGGTGCAGAAGATGAAATCGGTATCTTGTTCAGGCACGTACTTGAGCTTTATCTGCGTGCCATTTAGGAAGCCCTTGCCGGTGAGCCCGCCGGAGCCGATGGCGATCATCGATTGCTTGACGTTGTAGCCGGCACCTGTGGGGTCATCGACCATGCCAAAGGCCACTCTGATGCGTTCCTGCTGGTGTGGCATCAGCAAGTTGTTGAACCCGTAGTTGACCGTGTAGAGCATTGCCACAGAGCCGAGCACGTAGAGCGCGATGAGCAGCGTAGACTTATATCGGTCTATCAGGAACAGAACCACCAGATACACAATCTGCAAGGCACACAGGCCGAGTTGCACCACTGTGATGTCGAACGGCCACAGCCATCGTGCTACGGCATAGGCTACGGCAGTGACAACCACGGCAGTGACAATCATGAGCCGTGTCCGTCTCCAGCGGCCTGTATAGATGCCTGTGAGCACGCCCGACAGTAATGTCACAGTCAGCAGCACGCCGAAGCGTCCTATCGACGACGGTACGTCGCCAGGGAGCATATCGGCACCAAAGCGCACTCCCACAACAAAGAACACCACGGCAGAAAGTCCCACGAAGAGCACAGCTCCCGGCATGCCCTTGCGGTAGAGCATAAGGAAGAAGGAGAGGTAGACGAGTGCCGACCCCGTCTCACGCTGTGCCACGATGAGCGTCATGGCCACAAGGATTATGGCAAGAACAGTCATGGCATCCTTGAAACGCCCAAGCGTAAATCCGTATGCACTCATGCACTTGGCCAGTGCCAGCGACGTGGCGAACTTCGAGAACTCTGCCGGTTGCAGGCTGATGGGACCTAAGATGAGCCATGAGCGCGAGCCGCGCGTGTCGGGAGCGATGAAGATGGTGACCACAAGAATGAGCAGCATGATGCCGTAGGCGGCATAGGCGTAGACATCAAACAGCTTGTCGTCGAGCATCAGCAGCACGAATGCCAACCCGAACGAACACAGAACCCACACCAGCTGCTTGCCTGCGCGTGTCGAGAAGCTGAAGAAGTCGGTGTCGCCAAGCGTGAAGCTGGCACTGCACACGCTGAGCCATCCGGCCACAATCAGCATCAGGTAGATGCCAATCGTCACCCAGTCGAGCGTCTTCAATATGCTGCCTCTTCTTTGTGTCATGCCTGTATCCTTGTCTCCTGTTCAGGTGTCTTCATCCGTCCTTTCGAGCATCAGCGTTCGGTATTCCCATAGTAGATGGTGCGGCTGCTGAACTCGTCGGCTATGGACTCATTGCCTGGCGACAGGTGTCCGCCGTGCAGGTAGTAGTCCATCATCAGTCCGCCGATAGGCACGCCATAGTATGCTCCGAAGCCACCGTTCTCCACGTAGACGGCGATGGCAATCTTCGGATTGTCCATAGGTGCAAAGCCCATGAACACCGAGTGGTCACGTCCGCGGTTCTGTGCCGTTCCCGTCTTGCCGCACGCCTCTATGTCCGGCAACAGCGTTGCCAGTTGCCTGCACGTGGCACCTGCCGTGCTGCCGATGACGGAATGGCGCATGCCGTCGACGATGATGTCGTAGTACTTGCGGTCTATGGTGGTGTGGCGTTGTTGGCGATACTGCGTGTCGATGCTGTTGTCCTCAATCTCCTTCACGACGTGTGGTGTCACGTAGTGGCCACGGTTGGCTATGGTGGCTCCCAGGTTGGCAATCTGCAGCGGCGTGGCAAGAATCTCTCCCTGTCCGATGGCGATGCTGATAACGGTCAGTGCGTTCCACGAGCCTTTGTATGCCTTGTCGTAGAACTGTGCGTTGGGGATAAGTCCGCGTTGTTCGCCGGGCAGATCCACGCCGAGCCTGTAGCCGAAGCCTTGTGACACCATGTGGTCCTTCCATACGGTGATGGCATTCTGCGTCGAGCCGTACTTGCTGCTGCCGAACATGCGGAACAGTCCCCAGCAGAAGTAGGCGTTGCACGAGGTGGCTATGGCCGGTACCATCGACAGCGGCGAGGAATGGATGTGGCATCCCAGATGCAGACCGCGGTAGTTGAAGCCTGCCGAACAGGGGTAGAGCGTCCCTTCGTCTACGATGCCTTCCTGCATGAATGTAAGTCCCTGCGCCGGTTTGAACGTCGACCCCGGGGGATAGGAACCCATGATGGCACGGTTGAGCAGCGGCTTGCGGGGGTCGCGTGCCAGTGCTGTGTGGTTGGCTCCGCGCTTGCGTCCTATGAGCTGGCTCGGGTCGAACGTCGGCGATGACACCATGCACAGAATCTCGCCTGTCGATGGCTCGATGGCGACGATTGCGCCTATCTTGCCTTGCATGAGGCGTTCGCCGAGCATCTGCAGCCCGATGTCGATGGAGAGTGTCAGGTCTTTGCCCGGCACGGCATCCTTGTCGAGAAGTCCGTCCTTGTAGCTGCCCTGAATGACACCGCGTGAATCACGCAGCAGCACCTCGACACCCTTCTCTCCACGCAGGTACTTCTCGTATGTGCGCTCCACGCCCTGCTTACCTATGAAGTCACCGCTGGTGTAGTAGGCATCGTTCTTGATGTCGCGTTCGGACACCTCGCCGATGTCGCCGAGGATGTGTCCTGCGGAGTTGTAGGCATACTGCCGGACGGTGCGCCGCTGCACGTAGAAGCCCGGATACTTGAACAGCTTCTCGTGGAAGATGCCACACTCTTCTGCCGACATCTGGCTCATGAATGTCTGATGTGTGAAGCGCGAATAGCCCGGGTTGCGCCGACGGTCGCGTATCTCCTTCATGCGTGTGTCGAAATAGTCGCGGTCGATGCCCAGTGTCCGGCAGAAGTCGAGGGTGTCGAGGCTCGTGACCTCACGCGGCACGAAGGTGATGTCGTAGGACGGCAGATTGTTGACAAGCAGTTCTCCGTTGCGGTCGTAGATGGCTCCGCGCGACGGATACTGTATGCGGCGGTAGAAGGCATTGCTGTCGGCACTCCGCTTGTAGTCCTCTGTCAGGAGCTGCAGCGTGAGCAGGCGGGCAACGAACACGGCCACGATGGCGATTGCCGCCGCTGCGATGACGTACTTGCGCCGTTCGAGCTGGTTATTGTGCGCTGTCATATCTACTGCTATTCTTCCTGATCATCTCAAAGGCGAAGATGAAGACCACGGTCATTGCCGAACATCCGAGGATGCGCAGCAGCAGCCCGCCGATGTTGTCCAACGAGAACTGTATGAGCACGATTGACACGGCATGATGCAAGAGCACGAACGACAGCATGTACTTGAAGAAAGCCGCCGGACCGAATGTCGCGGCAGACGGCACCACGGCTTCGTCGTTCTGTGCGTCGCGCGTCACGAACAGCTGCAGCAACGTGGGGCGTGCGAAGGCTGCCAGCGTGAGGGCTGCCGCATTGGCTCCCGGCGTGTTGCCGAAGATGTCGATGACCAGCCCGAGCACGAATGCCCACAGCATGGTCTCACAGCGTCCTGTGCCGGTGCTGAACTTCAGGATGAGATAGACATACGGCAACGGGCGCACGGCATCCCACAACAGGATGTTGTCGAACACCAGCACCTGCATCAGCACCAGTGCCACAAACCATACTATCCTATTTATGTACGTGCTTGCCAAGTCTCTCCTCCCTCTCTCCTGTTGTCGTCGGCCTTCAATCCTGTTCCTGCCGCTCGAGCTGCATACGCTCGTCGGCATCTCTGTTCATCAGCACGCGCACGTCCGTCAGGTTGCCGAAGTCGGCAGACAGATGCACACGGAGCCGGTATGACAGCCCGTCGTGCGAGTCTGATACGTCGTCTATCGTTCCTACCATCAGCCCCTCGGGAAACATGGTCGAGAAGCCGCTGGTGACTATGGTGTCGCCGATGCTGAACTCCGCATGCCGTGGCAGGTCTCTCAGGTAGGTGTGGCTCGGGTCGTGACCCTCCCATTGCAGGTAGCCGAAGTAGCCGCTCCTCGCAATCTTGCAACTTATGTTCGACTTGCCGTTGAGCAGCGAGATGACCAGGGAGTAGTTGGCCGAGGTCTTGTAGACAACACCCACGACACCGCCTGCGCCTGCTACGGCCATCTCGGGGCGTATGCCGTCGGCCGCGCCTTTGTCTATGGTTATGTAGTTGTCGTTGCGGTCGATGCTGTTGTTTATCACCCTGGCTTCGAGGTCGTCATATCCTCCCGCTGTCGCGGCTTCGAGGTATGCGTATCTCAGTGAGTCGCCCAGCTCCTTTTTCAGCGCGTGCTCCATGCGTGTCAGCTTCTGCTCCAGCATGATGTTGCGCTCAAGAAGCACGGCGTTGTCCTGCCGCAGATGGAGATACGACTTCACCTCGCCCGACAGGTGGTAGACGCTTCCGGCCACGGCGTTTGCCGAGGTGAAGAGCACGCTCTGCTGGTAGTTGTTGAACCTCATTAACAGCACAATACTGGTTGCCTCCAGCAGTATGAAGAGGAACCAGTAGTTGTGCTTTACGATGAAGTCCAGCAGATTGCGCATTTATCTACCTCATCAGGAACGGATATTTGCTGATGTTCTTCAGAGCTACGCCGGTGCCCTTCGCCACACACAGCAGCGAGTCCTCGGCTACGTGGAACGGTATGTTGATTTTCTCTGTCAGACGCTTGTCCAGTCCGCGCAGCTGTGCTCCGCCGCCGGTCAGGTGTATGCCGTTGTGCACGATGTCGGCATACAGCTCCGATGGCGTGTTCTCGAGCACGTTCAGTATGGCTGTCTCGATTTTCGTTATCGACTTGTCGAGACAGTGCGCTATCTCCTGATAGCCCACAGGCACCTCCATGGGGAGCGCGGTGATGCGGTTCGGCCCGCGCACGACGTATTCCTCCGGTGCGCCTTCGCCAAGTTCGGGCAGTGCCGCTCCCACCTTCAGCTTTATGCGCTCTGCCATGCGCTCGCCTATGCGCACGTTGTGCTGGCGGCTCATGTACTCGCGTATGTCCTCGGTGAAGTCGTCGCCTGCCATCTTGATGGAGTTGTTGGACACGATACCTCCCAGCGAAATCACTGCTATCTCGGTGGTGCCGCCACCAATGTCCACAACCATGTTGCCCTCGGGCTGCAGCACGTCAATACCTATGCCCAGGGCGGCTGCCATCGGCTCGAATATCAGGTAGACATCGCGACCGCCGGCATGCTCTGCCGAGTCGCGCACGGCGCGCAGTTCCACCTCGGTGCTGCCCGAGGGCACGCCAATCACCATCCTAAGCGACGGCGAGAACAGGCGATGCCCGTCGTTGACCTTCTTTATCAGTCCACGCATCATCTGCTCACAGGCATAGAAGTCGGCAATCACGCCGTCGCGCAGTGGACGTATGGTTCGTATCTTGTCGTTGGTCTTCTCGTGCATCAGCTTGGCCTGGGTGCCCACGGCAATCGTCTTCTTCGTCTGAATGTCGAGTGCCACCACCGAGGGTTCATTCACCGCAATCTTGCCGTCGGCGATAATCACGGTGTTGGCTGTGCCGAGGTCCATCGCCAGCTCTTGTGTAAACGAAAACAGTTTCATCGGTTCTGTGTTTTTTCAGGCGGGGACGGACATCCGTTCCGCCTCTTTGTTTTGAATAAAAAAGTCTGTCCTTTGCGTGCCAAATCAGTGCTTGAAGTGGCGGAAGCCCGTCATCACCATTGCCATGTTGTGGGCGTTGCAGTAGTCCACGGACTCGCTGTCGCGGATGCTGCCGCCGGGCTGTATCACCGCCGTTATGCCTTCCTTTCCGGCAATTTCCACGCAGTCGCCGAAGGGGAAGAAAGCATCGCTCGCCATGACTGCACCGTGCAGGTCGAAGCCGAAGCTCTTGGCTTTCTCGATGGCCTGCTTCAGCGCGTCGACACGGCTGGTCTGTCCTACGCCACCGGCCAGCAGCTGGTGGTTCTTTGCCAGCACTATCGAGTTTGACTTGCTGTTCTTCACAATCTTGTTGGCGAAGAGCATATCGTCCACCTCATGTGCCGTCGGCTTGCGCACGGTTGCGGGGTGGCAGTCCTCCGCCGTCTCGGTCTTGAGGTCGCGCTCCTGCACCAGCACGCCGTTCAGCGTCGAGCGGAACTGCAGGCGCGGCATCAGTGTCGGCTTGCGGACGAGGATTATGCGGTTCTTCTTCTGGTTCAGCACCTCCAGGGCCTCCACGTCGTAGTCCGGTGCGATGATGACCTCGAAGAATATCTTGTTTATCTCTTCGGCTGTGGCCTTGTCGATCACGGCGTTCGTCACGAGCACGCCGCCGAATGCCGACACGGGGTCACCGGCCAGTGCGTCCTTCCATGCTTCGAGCAGCGTGGGGCGTGTGGCCAGTCCGCAGGCGTTGTTGTGCTTCAGGATGGCAAACGTGGTGTCGGTGCCGAACTCATCGATGAGGTCGACGGCCGCGCTGATGTCCTGCAGGTTGTTGTAGGAGATTTCCTTGCCGTGGATTTGGTCGAACATATCGTCGAGACTGCCGTAGAAGTAGCCACGCTGGTGGGGGTTCTCGCCGTAGCGAAGCTCCTTGCGCGTGTTCATGGCTGCGCGGAATGCTGTCCCCTCGCCGTTGTCGAAGTGGTTGAAGATGGCAGCGTCGTAGTATGACGACACGGCGAAGGCATCACGTGCCAGGTCGTGACGTTCCTGCAACGTCGTCACCGCGCCGTTCTCCATCAGGATGTCGCGCAGCGTCTGATACTGTGCCTTCGAAGCCACGATGACCACGTCCTTGAAGTTCTTGGCGGCGGCGCGTATCAGCGAGATGCCGCCAATGTCTATCTTCTCGATGATGTCGGCCTCGCAGGCTCCGCTTGCCACTGTGTCCTCGAAGGGGTAGAGGTCTACAATCACCAGGTCGATCTCGGGGATTTCATATTTCTGCATCTGCTCGCGG
This sequence comes from Faecalibacterium prausnitzii, assembly GCA_963639425.1. Classification (GTDB taxonomy): domain Bacteria; phylum Bacteroidota; class Bacteroidia; order Bacteroidales; family Bacteroidaceae; genus Bacteroides. The sequence continues at coordinate 1,472 of CAVHVD010000141.1, read as the reverse complement.
TCCTGCTCCACGTCGCGGCGTGCCAGGATGCCGCCGAACACTTTGGGGTGCAGCGTCTTCACCCTGCCGCCCAGTATTGACGGGTATGACGTGAGGGTCTCCACGGCCTCGCACTCATAGCCCTTGGACTCGATGAACTGGCGTGTGCCGCCGGTGGAGAGGAACTTCACGCCCTCCTCGTGCAGCTTGGTGATGATTTCGTCCAAGCCTTCCTTGTGGTAGACGGAAATCAAGGCCGTCTTTATTCTCTTGGTGTCTGACATACTATCCTGAGTTTTAAGTTTTTGGTTTACGATGTTCTTGAAGCTGCAAAATTAAGAAATCCTTTGCATCCCGCCTATGTCGAAATGTCAAATTGTTGTAATTCGTCTGCCGCTGTACGGATGGTGCAGAACCGCCTGTCGGCGGCCGTCCGTAGGCTGCTGTACGGACGTACAGCCACAGGTTTGTGGTTGTACGTCCATAACTCTGTGGACGTACAGCCATAGCTCCGTGAACGTACAACCACAGACTTGTGGACGTACAGCCGTGGAGACGCTGATTTTCAGTGTTTTACATTGATGTCAAGTGCCGCCGTCCAACGATGCCCATCGTTGCTGTCCAAGGATGGGCATTCTTAGGTCCTTTGAACGGGCATCGTTAGGGTGCAAGAATGGGCATCCTTAGACCCTAAGAATGGGCATCGTTAGGGTGCTCCGCGGGGCAACAGGGGATTTATTGAACGAAAGTGTGGAAAAGTGAACGGTTAGTAAACGGGATAGGGCTTCAGGGGGCGTATGGCGCGGGTCGTTGAACAGTTAGTGAACGGTTATTGAACGATTAGTGAACGAAAAAAGCAGGAGGCAGACACCATTCTTCGGTGCCTGCCCCCTGACTGGAATGTCTTGCGTGCCGTGTGCCTGAAGCTCTGCGCTCAGGACACGCGGCTACGGTGTTTACCAAACGTCGACACGCTTGTCCTGCGGGATGAACATGGGGTCGCTCTCGGTGATGCCGAAGGCCTCATACCACGTGTCGAGCTGCGGCAGCTGGCCGTTGACACGCCACTTGCCCAGCGCGTGCGGGTCGGTCTTGGTGCGTCGCTCAATCTCCTCGGGACGGATGTTCTGTCCCCAGAGGGCGGCATAGGCCAGGTAGAAACGCTGGTCGGCGGTGAAGCCGTCCTTGTCGGGCAGAGGGTTGGCAGCCGTGGCGTTCTTGTATGCCTGGAAAGCGACCTTCAGTCCGCCGTGGTCGGCGATGTTTTCGCCCTGTGTCAGCGAGCCGTTGCCGTGCAGACCCGGTGCCACCTCGATGTTGTCGAAGAAGTCGATGATGACCTGTGCGCGCTCCTCGAACTTCTTGGCATCGTCGGCTGTCCACCAGTCGCGCAGGTTGCCGTCCTTGTCGTACTGGCGACCCTGGTCGTCAAATCCGTGAGTCATCTCGTGGCCAATCACAACGCCGATGGCTCCGTAGTTGAAGGCGTCGTC
>CAVHVD010000140.1:0-9908 GCA_963639425.1 Faecalibacterium prausnitzii | reverse complement strand
TTCATCCACTGTGCGAACGAGTTCGGCACAGCCTGCGGCAGGGCGCGCGGATGTGGTGCCCATGTCATTACGACCTTGGGGCGTTCCTTCGTCTTATGCTCTTCTATCGTGATGAGGTCGGCAAACGCCTGAAGCGGGTGCACGGTAGCGGTCTCCATGGCGAAGACAGGCCGCCCACTGTACTTGACGAACTGGTTGAAGATGGTCTCGGCATAGTCGTAGTCGCGGTCTTTAAGCCCCGCGAACGAGCGCACACCGATGATGTCGCAGTAGCAGCCCATGACGGGAATGGCCTCAAGCAGGTGCTCGGACTTATCTCCGTCCATCACCACGCCACGTTCTGTCTCGAGCTTCCACGCCCCTTGGTTCACGTCGAGCACGATGACGTTCATGCCAAGATTGTATGCCGCCTTCTGCGTGCTCAGGCGTGTGCGCAGGCTTGAGTTGAAGAACACCATGAGGAGTGTCTTGTTGCGTCCCAGGTCCACGTGCTTAAATCTGTCGTTCTTTATGCCTATGGCCTCCGCCAGTGCCGGTTGCAGCGAGCCCAGGTCGCCGACGTTGCTGAAGTATCTCATTTCTCTTTCTCCATTATATATATGTGTATGTCTTCGTCTAAAAATCGATGTGCCGGACATCGACCCTGCGGTTGAGGAACGTCATTGCCGAAGCGGAGAACTTGTCCTCGGACTCGGTGGTGCAGTAGGTGCAGCGTCCGCCTTTCGTGCACTTGGCATCAATCTCCGGATGCCGGTGCAGATAGTCACGGAGGCTGTCTGCCACAAGCTCTCCTTGCGTCACTGCGACAACGCCCGCAGGCAGATGATGCCTGATGGAGCCGAGCAACAGCGGGAAGTGCGTGCAGCCCAGTATGACCGTATCTATCAGCGGGTCTTTGTCCATGAGCTGACGGATGTATTTCTGCACGAAGTAGTCGGCACCCGCGTTGTCGGTCTCATTGTTCTCGACCAGCGACACCCACATGGGGCACGCCACGCTGCTGAGCTGTATCTGCGGGAATGACTTGTGCAGCTCCAGGGGATATGACTGTGAGGTCACGGTGCCTGTCGTGGCAAGCAGACCCACATGATTGTTGCGCGTCATGCCTCCTATGCTCTCTATCGTGGGACGGATCACCCCCAGCACGCGGCGTGCCGGATCCAAACGTCTCAGGTCGTTCATCTGTATGGTGCGCAGAGCCTTCGCCGATGCCGTGTTGCAAGCCAGGATCACCAGATGGCAGCCTTCCTCGAACAGGCGCGTCACGGCCTGCAGCGTGAACTCATAGACAACATCGAACGACCGCGGGCCATAGGGGGCACGCGCATTGTCGCCTATGTACAGGTAGTCATACTGCGGCAACACGTCGCGAATCTTGCTCAGGATGGTCAGTCCGCCATATCCTGAGTCGAAGATGCCGATAGGTCCTGGCTGTGTGGGGAGCTTGCTCATGGTCACATGGATAGCACTTTACGTACCGGCAAAGGTAAGAAAAATAATGCTGACGCGGCCAAACAAAAAGGAGGTGCAGGCTCGCGGCTCTGCACCTCCTATATATAAATATGGTGTATGTGTTCTTGTCTGTTCCTTACTTGGCTCCGACCTTATCCTTCACCTGCTGGGTGATGTCGGTGCTCTGCGTGCCAATGAACGGGATGACAGAGCCACCGTTGGCGATGTCGAAGATGTAGACGTAGCCACCCTGCTGTCCTATCTCCTGCACAGCCTTGTTGACCTTCTCCATGATTGGTGTCAGTCCGTCCTGCTGAGCCTTCTGCAGAGACTGCGATGCCTGCTGCTGGAACTCCTGCTGACGCTCATACATGTCCTGCACCTCCTTCTGACGACGCTCCAGGATGTTGCGCGGCAGAGAGTCCTGCTGTGCTACGAGCTCCTGATACTTCTTGTTGAACTCCTCCTGTGTACGGTTGATTTCGTCCTCGTAGTTCTTCTGCATGGTCTCCAGATCCGACGCAAGTTTCTTGTATTCGTCCATTGCCGTGATGATCTGTGCAGAGTTCATGTGGCCGAATTTGGCTTGTGCCATAGCTCCCAGAGGGAGTGCAAACAGGACTATGGCGATTGCGATTTTCTTTAGCATTGTCTTCTTATTTTTTATTGTTTGTTTTCCGTTTCCCTGCGGCTCGCCCGTGCGACCGTAGGCGCAAAAGTAAGAATTATTTGTCAATTAGTTATTCATCTGCTCCAATACTTCATCACTGATGTCAATATCCGGTGATGCGAAGATTACGCTCGATGCCGACGCACGGTCCAGGACCACGGCATAGCCACGGCTCTGTGCTATTGCCTTCACCACTTCGTAGATCTCATCCATGATGGGCTGCACCAGCTCTTCCTGCTTCTTGCTCAGCTCACCGTCGGTGCCGAAATACTTGCGACGCAGATCCGATGCCGATTTCTCCTTGTTGACAATCTCGTTCTCGCGTGCCGTGCGCTGTGCGTCGGTCAGCGATGACGCTTTCTGATAGCTCTCGTACAGAGCCTTGGCTTCGTTAGAGACTTTCTCCACCTCTTCCTGCCATTGCTTCGACAGGCTCTCAAGTTCTCCGGAGGCGGTGGCATACTCGGGCACATTCTTCAGGATGTACTCCATGTCGATCAGTGCGAACTTCTGTGCCGATGCGCTGAGCGCGGTCAGCATCATGACACATGCAATTAAGAAAAACTTCTTCATAACCTATGTGTATTAAAATTCCTGTCCTAACACAAAGTGGAAGTTGCTGCCGCCATACTGCGACGAGCCATATATCTTGTCGAAGCCGTATCCCCAGTCGATACCCATCAGGCCAATCATAGGCAGGTAGATACGCACGCCAACGCCTGCGGAACGCTTCATCTCGAACGGGTTGAAGTCGCTAACGTCGGACCACGCATTTCCTCCTTCGATGAAGGCGAGGGCAAAGATGGTGCTGCTCGTCTCAAGCATCAGCGGGTATCTCAATTCCAGGCCGAAACGCGTATAGGCATAGCCCGCCGTGGCACGTGTCGGTGTCAGCGAGCTGTTCTCATAGCCACGCAGGGCAATGCTCTCGGTGGCGTAGGTCGTGTAGCCCGTCATGCCGTCGCCGCCGACATCGAATGTCTGGAACGGAGACTTCTTATACTTGTTGTAGTGTCCCAACAGGCCGAACTCGGCACGTGCCATGACGACGGGCGTGCGCTTCACCGCATACGGGTCGGCCAGCGGGATGTAGACTTTGGACTTGAACTTCCACTTGTGGTATTCGATCCAGCGGAACATACTGTTGTAGTCTTCCTGACTGCTCTGATTGTATTTGCTGTAATCTTTGCCGTCAATCAGCGAGAACGGTGGCGTGACCTGCAGCGAGGCGACAAATTCCGAACCCTGACGCGGATAGATGGGGTTATCCACAGATGAGCGTGCAAGGGTCAGCCCGAGGCCGATCTCATTGCAGCTACCGTCGGTAACGGGGAAGTAGCTCCAGTTGCTAAGCATATACCGGTTATACGACAGCTCGGCGGAGAACTGGAAATAGTCATCAGGCCAGCTCAGACGCTTACCGAACGAGACGGACATACCGAACATCTTCATGTATTTGTCGGGGTCGTAGTAGTTCTCATAGTTCAGGTAGTTGCCGTAGTTATACGAGCCGTAGCCGTACATTCCGCTATACATGCTGGTGTAGTAGTTCTGATAGATGGCGGAGTTATAGTAGCGGTCGCTGATGTCGGTCTGCACGTAGTAGTATGCTCCTACCTGGAACGAGTTCGGACGTTTGCCGCCAAACCACGGGTCGAGGAACGAGATGCTGTATGACTGGTAGTAGCTGCCGTTGGTCTGTCCGCTCAGTGTCAGCGTCTGCCCGTCGCCCTGCGGCATTATGCCACGGTGGTTCTTGCCCGGATGCAGCAGGTTCTTCAGCGAGAAGTTGGTGAACTTGAGGCTCATCTTGCCTATCACACCCGTCTGTCCCCATCCTGCCGACAGCTCAATCTGGTCGTTCGGCTTCGAGACAAGGTTATATGCGACATCCACAGTCCCGTCTTCGGGGCGTGGCTGTATGTCCGGTGTGATGTTCTCTGGGTCGAAGTGTCCCATCTGTTGCAACTCACGCATGGAACGCATTATCTCCTCTCGGCTGAACAAGGCTCCCGGCTTGGTACGCAGCTCACGGCGCACCACATTGTCGTACAGGCGGTCATTGCCATTGATGGATATCTTGTTATATGAAGCCTGCTGCCCCTCGTAGATGCGCATCTCAAGGTCTATGGAGTCTCCCTCCACATTCACCTCCACAGGGTCGAGGCTGTAGAACAGGTAGCCGTTGTTGTAGTACATGTTGCCGATAGACTCGTCATCGCTCAGCGTGCGCTCCTCCAGCAGCTTTTGGTTATAGACATCGCCCTTCTGCATGCGCAGCAGATAGTTCAGCTGGTCGGTGCTGTAAATGGTATTGCCCACCCACGTGATGTCGCGGAGATAGTATTTCTGTCCCTCTTCGATACGCATGAACACGTCTACGGTCTCGTCGTCGTAGTTGCTCACGCTGTCCTCCACGATGGTGGCATCGCGGTAGCCCAACTCATTGTATTTGTCGATGATGAGCTGTTTGTCTTCCTGATATTTCTCGTCGATGAATTTCTTGGAACGGAAGATATTTGCCAGCTTGCCCTTCTCGTTCGTCTTTTTCATCACGCGCTTCAGCTTCTTCTCGCTCAACGCCTCGTTGCCGATGATGGTGATCTGATGCACCTTGACCTTCTCCTTCTTGTCCACGTCCACATTCACGAACACCTCGTTCGTCGCGTCAGGATTGTCACGCTGCACGATGTTGATCTCCGCATTCTTGAATCCCTTGTCGTCGAAGTAACGCTTGATGATTGTCTCGGCACGGTCAATGGCATTCGGCGTAATCTGACTGCCCTTTATCATGCCTATCTTGGCCTCCAGGTCCTCGCGCTCGGACTTCTTCACGCCGGTATAGACGATGTCGCTCACGCGCGGACGCATGGACAGCTTTATGAGGAGGAATATCTTGTTGTCCACAATCTTCTCGGCAGAGATGCTCACGTCGGAGAACAGCCCGTGCCGCCAATAGCGTTTGGCGGCATCGGTGATGTCGCTACCGGGGACGGTGATGGTCTGTCCTTTGTTCAGTCCCGATATGCTCAGGATGACATTGTCCTGATAGTTCTCTGCTCCTTCAATCCTGATGTCGGCAATCTCGTACTTCTTGGGCTCGCCGGAATAGAGGATCACCGGTGTGCCGCTGCCGATAGTATCGGTAGCGACCTCCTGTGCTGCTGCTCTCTCCATGCTTCCCAATAGCACCAGTGCCGTCAATAATATGAAGAATATACGATTGTGCATTATGTTATGTGTTCTTTATATTGTTTCTGTCGTTGTCGTCCCCTCTTCCTCCACCTGTTCGCTCGTGCGTCCGAAACGCCGCTCTCTGCTCTGGTAGGCAGCAACAGCCTTGCGGAACTCCTGCCGGCCGAAGTCCGGCCAGTATGTGTCGCAGAAGTACAGCTCGGAATATGCACATTGCCACAGCAGGTAGTTGCTGAGCCGTAGCTCGCCACCCGTGCGTATGAGCAGGTCAGGGTCGGGCATGAAGTTCGTGGCAAGATGGGCAGACACTGTCTTCTCGTCAATGCTGTCGATGCTTCTTCTCCCGTCTTTTACCTCGCGTGCGATGTCTTTCACAGCTTTCGTTATCTCCCATCTTGACGAGTAGCTGAGTGCCAGCACCAAGGTCATGCCGGTGTTACCGGATGTACGCTCGACGCAAGCATCCAGCTTCGTGCGCACATATTCCGGCAGGTGCTCTGTATTGCCGATGACACGGAACGTTATGTTGTTTGCCATGAACGTGCTCTCTTCTATCTCACTGAACAGCAACCCCATAAGAGCAGACACCTCTTCCTGTGGACGGTTCCAGTTTTCGGTGGAGAAGGTGTAGAGCGTCAGGAACTTCACCCCCATGTCCGCGGCTTCCTCGGCTACCAAGTGGACGACTTCCGCCCCCGCCTGATGCCCGTAGGAACGTTCGTGCCCATGCCTCCTGGCCCAGCGTCCGTTGCCGTCCATTATGATGGCAACATGCTGTGGAACCCTGTCCATGTCTATCTTGATGTCCTGCATCGTCCGTCCCCTATACCTTATTATATGGTGTGTATATGGCTACTGCCTCTTGAAGCCGAACTTATTAAGCCGTCCGCGCCACAGCTGGTTCTCCTTGCCGTCAGTGCCGCTAATGGCTATCCATACGAATTTGTTGTCATCGACAGTCATCGTGTAGTCGGTACCGGCTCCTGCGAGGGCATCGGGCAGGGTGAACTTCACCGTTGTCCCCTCCCACACCAGTCCGCCTACCGAGGCATATACCGTGTCTAACTCACCACCGATGATGTAGTATTTGTCATCATAGTATGCGATGGACGGGTTCTGCAATTCGGGACAGCTGTATGATGACGTGGTGGACATCTCGGCCCACCCTCTGCCGTCCATGCTCATCCAAGGCACTGTCTTACCGCTCTGTGCGGGCATTCCCGTCAGCACTATGCGTTCCGTTCCTGTGCCTGAGATCTGATAGGTGCAGCTGTAGTTATACGTGGGAAATCCCGTCGGCACCTTCTCTCCGTCAGTCCACTGTCCTGCGGGTGCTTCCGCGGTGCAGAAGAGGGAAACACCGTCAGCCGTGCGGATGGCAGCAAGGCGTGTGCTCAGGCTCCCCAGCAGAGATGTCACGTTGCCGCTCAAGGATTCCGAGCGTGTCCAGGCTGCACCATCGGCAGAGGTGTACACATCGCCGCCGCCATCAATGGCATACAGCGTGCCGCGGCAGGCCGTCAGTGACCTTATGTCTGTGCTCGCGGGCAGTCCGCTCACGGAGACCGTGCTCCACTGATAGGATGCGGGGTCAGACCCGTCGGCGATATATGCCCGTATGTCTGTGGCATCGGATGCGTCGAACACCAGTATCGAGTCATTCAGCGTCACCACCTTCTGCTTGCTACCGATACGTGACGTAAGGAAAGCATCGGGCATATCGCCAATCCGCTTCCAGCTCATGGAGTCCGGCTCCTGCATGTGCACGTTTATCTTCAGCGTGTACTCCTGCACACTCGACAGGTCGCCAGAGTGGATGTTGAACTGCATGCCGACATCATTGTTGATGGCTCTGGAGAGATTCATGGAGTCTGAAATCAGCACCACGGTGTCGTTGATGCCCGAGGTGATATAGCCGGATGCCGTGAAGGTGTCTATCAGTATCCTCTCGAGGATGCTGTCCGAGCCTACCGGCATGGAGTCGGCATTGAATATCACGTGGTTCAGCTGGTCAATGCTGAACTTATAGTGCTTGCCATACACGGTGTCAAGTCCGAAGGCCGTGACAATGGTGCTCACGCTGAACTCCGATGTCGTGTTGTCGTCCTTGATGCACGACCCGAAGCCGACAGACATTGCCAGCAGACATATTATAATGCTGAATAGTTTGCTCCTCATCTAAAAAAAATAACGCTTGCATGATTACAACCCGCAAAAGTAAGAACAAAATCCATGTACGTCGGGTTCTGCGGCAAGTTTTATACAAAATTATAGATAATATGGTATTTTCTGCCCATAATAAACTTACTTTTTGAATATTTACCCTTGCCGCTCAGCTCCGGAGCTTTCACGCCGCAACCCACGAGGGCGGGGCAGTGCTCTATCCACGCCTCATCCCATAGCCCTGCGTCGATGAAGCTACGATGTACCTGCGCTCCGCCTTCGACGAGTACGGACTGGATGTTGTTCTCATACAAGGTGTCCATGATGTGCTGTAACAGTCCGTCGCCGAAGTCGGTGGTTATGTATCTCACGTTCGGCAGGTCTTCATGTTCCTGCTCGGTGAATACCCACGTGGGCAGTGTGCCGTCAAACAGATGCAGCGTGGCAGGAAGCCTCAGCGTGCGATCCATCACAATCCTTAGCGGATGTGGCCCTGCCCAGCTGCGCACATTCAGGCTCGGGTTATCCTCGGCGGCGGTGTTTGTGCCTGCCAATATTGCCATGTTCTCTGCGCGGTTCTTGTGGCTTATCATCTGTGTCAGTGCCGACGACAGCATCAGCGGCTGTCCGTAGGGATGCGGATGCCCGATGAACCCGTCGGCAGACTCTGCCCATTTCAGCACGACGTAGGGCCTGTGGCGGACGTTGAATGTGAAGAAGCGTTTGTTCAGCCGCCGACATTCGTCTTCCAGCACGCCGACCGTAACGTCACGGCCTGCATCGCGCAGCTTCTTTATGCCTCGTCCTTCGACCTTGCTGAACGGGTCCTGACAGCCCACGACGATGCGCGGTATCTGCTTTTCTATTATCAGGTCGGCACATGGCGGTGTCTTGCCGTAGTGCGAGCATGGCTCCAGGCTGACATATATGGTGGAGTCCCGCAGCAGCCGCGGGTCCTTCACCGATGCTATGGCGTTGACTTCGGCGTGGCCGTGGCCGTAGTGGCAGTGGTAGCCCTCGCCTATTATGCGTCCGTCATGGACGATCACGGCACCCACCAGGGGGTTGGGACGTGCGCCATAGATGCCGTTCTGTGCCAGCGCGATGCACCGTGTCATGTATATCTCGTCTTGTGTCATGGTCTCTCGAACAATGTTTTTGGATAATATTTGTACTTTTGATGCCCGATGAACAAACTCGACGCATATATCCGCAATACGTTGCGCCCGTTCTGCTCCGGCACCGAGGCGGCATGGCTGTCGCGCATCATCTGCTGTGAGATGCTCGGACAGTCGCAGACCGACTATTACTTGGGCAAAGATATTAATTTATCAGACGGGCAGAAAGAAAATGTGGAGGACGTGCTGCGCAGGCTGTGCTCTAACGAGCCGGTGCAATACATACAGGGCAAGGCACTGTTCTGCGGGAGGGAGTTCCGCGTGTCGCAGGATGTCCTCATCCCGCGTCCCGAGACAGAGGAGCTGGTGGAGCTGATACTCGGGGAGAACAGCACCCCCTCTCCGGCGGTGCTCGATGTCGGCACCGGCAGCGGATGTATCGCCATAAGTCTCAAGCTCGGCATTCCCGCCGCGGCGGTTCGCGCGGTCGATGTCTCAGCCGCCGCCCTGCGCATTGCGGAGTCCAATGCCGTTCGTCTTAGTGCCGATGTGTCTTTCGAGGAGCAGGACATACTCTCTTTTGACCCTGCCGGCAACGGCGACTCGCTGGATTTGCTTGTCAGCAATCCGCCATACGTCACGGAGCGCGAGAAGACAGACATGGAGCGCAATGTCCTGGACTGGGAACCGGCGACGGCACTGTTCGTACCGGATGAGGATCCGTTGTTGTTCTACCGCAAGATAGCACAGGTGGGCAGCGTCATGCTGAAGCGCGGAGGAGGGAGGCTCTATCTGGAAATCAACCGTGCCTATGGTCGCGAAGTGGCAAGTCTGCTCGGCGACATGGGGTACATCGATATTAAGATCCGCAAGGATATGTCGGGTAATGACCGTTTTGTTTCAGCTGCAAGATGAAAAAGAGTGAACGATTGACGACAGCGCAACTAAAGGATAAGGCCGAGGCCTACTGTTCAAGGCAGGAGCATTGCCGCTCCGAGGTGGCGGCCAAGTTGACGGCCTGGGGAGCAGAGGCGGCGGAGGCTGATGAGATTCTTTCGGCGTTGGAGGGCGAGGGCTTCATCGACGACGCACGTTATAGCCGCTTCTACATTCACGACAAGTATCTGTATGACAAGTGGGGACGGCACAAGATCGCGCAGGCTCTGAGCATGAAACGTATTCCCTCCGCTGTCTATGCCCCGCTGATGGATGAGGTCATAGACGGCGACGAATACGCGGAGACCCTGTCACGCCTGCTTGCCGCCAAGCGGCGCACGGTCAAGGCCGCAGACGGCTACACCTTGCGGCAG
>CAVHVD010000139.1:1692-13201 GCA_963639425.1 Faecalibacterium prausnitzii | reverse complement strand
GTTAGACCCTAAGAATGGGCATCGTTAGGGTGCTTCTCGGGGCAAGCATGGAATTTTTGAACGAAAGTGTGGAAAAGTGAACGGTTTTTGAACAAAAACACGGCTTCAGTGGGCAATCAGTGCCCAATTTTTGAACAGTTAGTGAACAGTTAGTAAACGGAAATGAATGTCGCAGACAGTGGGGCTCGGGTTTTACAGATCCTTGCACGCCAGGATGTCGTCGGCAAACTCCGTCACGGCCTCTTCCGTCGTTGCCCATGAGGTGACGAAGCGCACGGCGGCATGGCTGTCGTCCACGCGCTCCCACATCTCGAACACGTATTTCTTCTGCAGCTCCTCTATCTGCCTGTCGCTGAGTATCGGGAATATTTGGTTCGTGGGCGAGGCGACGAGCATACGGTATCCGCCGTCGCTCAGTGCGTGGCGCAGACGGTCGGCCTGACGGTTGGCGTGTGCCGCCAGCTCGAAGTACAGGTCATTGCGCAGCAGCTCGCTGAACTGTAGTCCGAGCAGCCACCCCTTGGCCAGCAGTGCTCCGCGCTCCTTACGCATATAGTCGAAGTCCGGACACAGCGCAGGGTCGTTGAAGACGATGGCTTCGCCCATCAGCGCACCGTTCTTGGTGCCGCCGATGTAGAACACGTCGGTCAGCTCCGCCAGGTCGTGCAGCGTCAGGTCGTTGCCCTGCGCCGTCAGTGCACTGCCGAGGCGTGCGCCGTCCATGTATAGCAGCAGCCCGTGTCCCTTGCAGAAGGTGTGCAGGGCTTCAAGCTCGGCTTTGGTGTAGATGGTTCCTATCTCCGTGGAGTCTGATATGTAGACCATGGCGGGCTTCAGCACGTGCGGACGCATGGTGTATTGCTCCAGTGCGTGACCGATGTCTTCGGGACGCAGCTTGCCGTCCCTGCCACCGGCGGTTATCACGCGGTGTCCCGTGGCTTCGATGGCACCCGTCTCGTGCGACCAGATGTGTCCGCCGTCGGTGCAGATGACACCCTCGTGCGGGCGCAGCAGCGACGAGATGATGGTCATGTTGGCCTGTGTGCCGCCTATGACGAAGTAGACCGCCGCCTGCCGGTTGCCCGTCTTCTGTCTGATGATGTCTATGGCTTCGTGTGTTATGCTGTCTTCTCCGTAGCCGGGGTATTGGCCGAGGTTGGCTTCCGCGAGCCGTTTCAGGATGTTTGGGTGTGCCCCTTCCGAATAGTCGCACGTGAAGCTGTGCATGATTGTGTCTTTCATAATCAGGTTCTGATGTCAAGGTTTTCGTTTCGTCGCGCAAATGTAGACAAAAGAACGACACGCCGCGTCATGACCGTAGGCTTAAATTCTTACCTTTGCGCGGACGGCCGTTCACCCGTCGGCACGACGTGGCGGGGACGGACGGCACATACGGGAGGAACAATGTTATGTCAGCAAAGGAAGAGATAGAAGAGTTGCGGCAGACGCTGCACAGGCACAACTACAACTACTACGTGCTCAACGCCCCTGTCATCAGCGACAAGGAGTTTGACGACATGATGCACCGCCTCCAGCTCCTTGAGAAGGAGCATCCGGAGTTCAGCGACCCCACGTCGCCCACCATGCGTGTCGGCAGCGACCTCAGCAAGGACTTCCGGCAGGTGGCTCACAAGTATCCGATGCTCTCGCTGGGGAATACCTACAACGAAGCCGACGTGACCGAGTTCTACAACCGCGTCCGTGAGCTGCTGCAAGGCGAGGACTTCGAGGTCTGCTGTGAGCTGAAGTTCGACGGCACATCAATATCCCTAACCTACGAGGACGGACGGCTGGTGCGTGCTGTCACACGTGGCGACGGAGAGAAAGGCGACGACGTGACCGACAACGTGAAGACCATCCGCAGCATACCGCTTGTGCTGCATGGCGACTACCTACCGACGTTCGAGATACGCGGTGAGATACTGATGCCGTGGGATGTGTTCGAGCAGCTGAACCGCGAACGCGAGGCGCGTGAGGAGCCGTTGTTCGCCAATCCGCGCAATGCCGCTTCGGGCACGCTGAAGTCGCAGAGCTCGGCTCTCGTGGCCTCACGCCATCTCGATGCGTACCTTTATTATCTGCTTGGCGACAACCTGCCCACCGACGGGCACTATGAGAACATGCAGGTGGCAGCGGGGTGGGGCTTCAAGGTCTCGGAGAACATGCGCAAGGTCAGGACGCTACAAGAGATGTTCGACTACATCAAATACTGGGACACCGCCCGCAAGAACCTCCCCGTCGCCACCGATGGCATTGTGTTCAAGGTCAACAGCTTGCGGCAGCAGCGCAACCTCGGATATACGGCCAAGTCTCCACGTTGGGCCATCGCCTACAAGTTCCAGGCCGAGCGTGCGCTTACACGTCTGAACAAGGTGACCTATCAGGTCGGACGCACGGGAGTGATCACGCCCGTGGCCAATCTCGACCCTGTGCAGCTCTCCGGCACCGTCGTGAAGCGTGCCTCGCTCCACAATGCCGACATCATCGCCTCGCTCGACCTGCACATCGGCGACATGGTGTACGTGGAGAAGGGCGGTGAGATAATACCCAAGATAACGGGCGTGGACAAGTCCGCACGCGGCCTGCTTTTAGGCGACAGGGTGGGGTTCATCGGGCGTTGTCCCGAGTGTGGCACCCCGCTCGTGCGCTACGCCGGCGAAGCCGCCCATTACTGTCCGAACGACTCCGGCTGTCCGCCGCAGATAAAGGGACGCATCGAGCACTTCATAAGCCGCAAGGCAATGAACATCGACGGACTGGGACCTGAGACCGTCGACCTCTTCTATCAGCGTGGCCTGATCCGCGATGTTGCCGACCTCTACACCCTGCGAGCCATCGACATACGTGGTCTTGAGCGCATGGGCGACAAGATGGCGGTGAGGATAGTCCACGGCATCGGCGACAGCCGCAGTGTGCCCTTCGAGCGCGTGCTCTTCGCCCTTGGCATCAGGTTCGTTGGCGAGACGGCCGCCAAGAAGCTGGCGCGTGCCTTCGGAAGCATAGACACCATCGCCGCCACCACGCAGGAGCAGCTTGAGGATGTCGACGAGATAGGAGAGAAGATAGCGCAGAGCGTCATCGCCTACTTCGCCCAGCCGCACAACCGTGACATCGTGGAGCGTCTGCGCCGTGCTGGATTGCAGATGGCCGTCGCCCAGGAGGAGGACGCGGGACGCACGGACAAACTCGCCGGACAGACCATCGTCATCAGCGGTGTCTTCAGCCATCACTCGCGCGACGAGTACAAGGAGCTCATCGAGCGCAACGGCGGCAAGAACACGGGCAGCATATCGTCGAAGACCGGCTTCATATTAGCAGGAGACAACATGGGGCCTGCCAAGCTCGAGAAAGCACACAAGCTCGGCATCCGTATAGTTTCAGAAGATGAGTTCCTCGCCATGATTCGGTAGAATAATGCACACTCAGGCTAAAAACAGCTGATACTTTGCTACGGACGGATTATATTCACTATCTTTACCGCGCCAAGCACGAACGCTTGTAGCCATACATATATGATACACACGAATTTGAGAGGCATGGGAGTGGCACTTATCACTCCGTTCAAGCAAGATGGGAGCGTGGACTTCAACGCCTTGTTGCGCATGGTCGACTACCTTCTTCAGAACAACACCGACTTCCTTTGCGTGCTCGGCACCTCGGCGGAGACACCGACGCTGACCGCCGACGAGCGGCGGCGCATAAAGGAGACTGTGGTCGAGCGTGTCGCCGGACGTGTGCCTATCGTCCTCGGTGTGGGTGGCAACGACACCCGTGCCGTCTGCGATGCACTGAAGAACGACGACTATACGGGCGTTGATGCCATACTGTCTGTCGTGCCTTACTACAACAAGCCGTCGCAGGAGGGCATCTATCAGCACTACCGTGCCATCGTCGACTCCACCGAACTGCCAATCGTGCTCTACAACGTGCCGGGGCGCACGGGCACTAACATGACCGCCGAGACCACGCTGCGCATAGCCCGCGACTTCAAGAGCGTCATTGCCGTGAAAGAGGCATCGGGCAACATCACGCAGATGGACGACATCATCAAGAACCGCCCCGAAGGCTTCAACGTCATCTCGGGCGACGACGGCATCACCTTCCCCCTGATAACGCTCGGTGCCGTGGGTGTCATCTCCGTCATAGGAAACGCTTTCCCGCGCGAGTTCAGCCGCATGGTGCGTCTCGCCCTTAATGGAGACTATGCCAATGCGCTCGCCATACACCATAAGTTCGCCGAGCTGTTCAAGCTCCTGTTTGTCGACGGCAACCCTGCCGGTGTCAAGGCCATGCTCAACGTGATGGGCATGATCGAGAACCGCCTTCGTCTGCCGCTCGTCCCGACGCGCATCACCACGTTCGAGGCCATGCGCAGAATCTTGAACGAACTCAACATCAAGTACTGACGGAGGAGCAAGCTCCTGCCGGTCACATACAAAAAGAGAAGTGCCGACCGCTCTGAACCGAGTGGCCGGCACTTCTCTTTTTGTGCTTCGTACTCACCGCACCACGAGGGTGAACTCCGGCTTCGTGCCTTCCGTGTCACTCGCCGTGACGTAGATGGTCATCATGGCACCGTTGTCACCCTTTGTCTTGAACATATATTCCGTTCCGCCGGGGATGGTGCGTTTGCTCGTGGTGACGGGCGTGCCCAGTGGCATGGGGTAGTCACTGCATGCAGCCTCAAACACTGCCTTGTCGGCATCGGTCACAGCCGTCTGCTCATAGAATGCCGGCAGTGGCTCCGACTTTTGCCCCTCGACATATCCGCAGTCGATGAGGAACTGTCTGACCTCGTCGGCAGCCTTGGCGATGCGTGCATTGCGCACGCCGTAGCCGTCGAGGACTTCGGCCTGTGGCAGTGCCTTCTTCAGGTCGGCGATGCTCTCCACCAGTCCGCCGCTGCCGAAGGTGCAGAACGGCACAATCTTCTTCCCTGCGAAGTCCACGCTCTTCACCAGTCCGGCAACAGGCTGCGCATACGTGCCGAACCAAATGGGATAGCCGAGGAAGACAACGTCATAGTCGGCGAGGTTGGCCTTCAGCGGCTTCACGGCAGGGACGGTGCCGTCGGCCTTCTCCTTCTGACAGCGTTCTATGGTCTCCTGATACGTCCCGCTGTAAGGCTCTTTCACCTCAATCACCTCCACGTCGGCAGCGTCGCCGAGGCTGCTCTTCATGGCATCGGCAACGGTCTTCGTTGCTCCCGTCTGGCTGTAATACAGAATCAGGTACTTCTGTGCCGCGGCCGTCTCTGCCGTTGTCTCGGAACTCTTCTTCGACGAGCAGGATGCCACCAGTGCCACTACGGCGATGACGGCGGCCAAGCCTGCAAATGCTAAAAACAATTTCTTCATGTCTCTGTGTGTTATGGATATTAATGTTTCGATGTCACTTTCTTCACCACGCGGCACGGGTTGCCCACGGCGATGCTGTATGGAGGTATGTCCTTCACCACCACGCTCCCTGCGCCAATCACGCACCCGTCGCCGATGGTCACTCCCGGACAGATGGTGGCACTGCCTCCAATCCATACGCTGTTGCCTATGGTCACGGGTTCTGACCACTCGATGTCCTTGTTGCGCTCCTCCGGCTCTGTGGGGTGACACGCCGTGTAGATGCTGACGTTCGGCCCTATGAACACGTTGTTGCCGATGCTGACACGTGCCTCGTCGAGAACCGTGAGGTTGAAGTTTATCACCACGTCGTCGCCGATGTGGATGTTGCGGCCATAGTCGAACCGCAAGGGACGGTTCAGCACGAGGTTCTTGCCGCAACTGCCGAGCAGACGCCGCAGTACGTCCATGCACTCCTCGTGTTGCGACGGGGGCAGGCTGTTGAAGAGCCACAGCTCTTCGCGCGTGTGCCCCAGTGCTTCTATCAGTGTCTTGTCGCCGGCATAGTAGGGCTTGCCGCCGGTCATCTGTTCCCAGATGGGGGTGAGGTTCTTCTCAAGCAGGACGAGCTGCACGCCCGCGATGCCGTTGAAGGTGCAAGGCACGATGTCTGCCTCGCGATAGCCGAGGCGGGTATACATCTGCCGCGCCACGCCGTTGCGTGCGTTGGTGTCGAGGCGCAGCACGTGGCATCCGTTCTTCTGCGCGTAGTCCTCGTAGAACTCCACAAAGCGTTTGCCGATGCCCCGTCCTGCACACAGCGGGTCTACGGTGAGCGTGTGCAGCACCATCACCTCGCTGTCTGTGGCGGCATACAGCCAGTTGCCGTCGGCATATTCGGGCACCTGCGTCCTGTTGATGATAGCCGATGCGAGGATTTCTCTGCCGTCGGCGGTGCCGCAGCACACGAACAGGTCACCGCGCTCCAGCGCGGCCACGGCCGTGGCACGGACGGGATAGACCTTTGCGTCCCACCCTATGGAGGCTCTGCCTTGTTCTTCCTCCTCGTGTATTCTCTTGTAGATGGCTTCTATGGCATCTATGTCGCCCGCTGTCGCCTTGCGGATGTCTGTTGCGTTCATTTTCGTGTCGTCGGTTTCTTGTTTCCGCAAAGGTAGTGCAAGCCGGAGACAGAACAAAACAGACCTGTCCTATTTTGTTCCGTTGGGACATGGCCGCCCCCTCCCGCAGACACGACGGCGCAGGCCGTGGCACGCAGTGCCGGCCTGTGCCGCTCAGCGGGCACAGAACACCTCGTCGCCCTTCACCGTTTTCGGGCGTGTGCAATCAAGGAAAATGAGGGCGAAAATCAGCATTTCTGTGGACGTACAGCCACAAGATTGTGGACGTACAACCACGGAGCTGTGGACGTACAACCACAAAGTTATGGACGTACGTCCACAGAGTTGTGAACGTACGTCCATAGAACCACTGATTTTCAGCTTGTTATGCGTCGGCGACGCATCCTGCGGTCACTCGTCGTAGTGCGTGTCGAGATAGGTGACGTGCGTCACGAGGTATTCATCAATGCCGTGCTTGCCGTCAGCACCGCCTATGCCGCTCTTCTTGATGCCCGCATGGAATCCCTGCATTGCTTCAAAGTGCTCACGATTGACGTATGTCTCGCCGAACTGCAGGTTGCGGCACACCTTGGCTGCCGTGTCGATGTTGTTCGTGAAGACCGACGATGCCAGCCCGTATTCCACGTCGTTGGCCCAGGCAATCACCTGATCCGTGTCCGTGAACTCCACAATCGGTAGCACAGGCCCGAAGGTCTCCTCGTGTACGATGTCCATCTGCTGTGTGCAGCAGTCAAGCAGCGTGGCAGGGTAGAAGTAGCCCTTCGTGCCCACGCGTTGTCCTCCGCAGAGCACCTTTGCCCCTTGTGCGATTGCCTTCTCCACTTTCGCTTCCACGCTCTCGAGCGCGCGCAGCTCCACCAGCGGCCCCATGTCGACCGTGTGGTCGGCACACGGGTCGCCCACCTTCACCGCCTGGAACTTCTTCAGCAGGATGTCGGTGAACTCTTTCTTCACGTCCTTGTGCACGTACACGCGCTCGGCGTTGTTGCATATCTGTCCGTTGTTGCCGATGCGGCTGTCGACTATCCACTGTGCCGCCCTCTCAAGGTCGGCATCGGGGAAGACGATGGCGGGAGCCTTGCCACCCAACTCGAGCGACACCTTGGTGATGTTCTTGCTGGCGGCGGCCATGATGCTTGCGCCTGCACCTACCGAGCCGGTGACGCTCACGATGTCAGCCAGCGGGCTTGAGGCGATGTGGTCGCCCACCACGGAGCCACGTCCGGTGACGATATTGATCACGCCCGCAGGCAGTCCGGCAGCGTCTGCCACCTCGGCAAATGTGGTGCAGTTCTCCGGCGTTAGTTGTGACGGCTTTATCACGATGGTGCATCCCGCTATCAGGGCTGCTCCGGCCTTGCGTGCTATGAGGAAGAACGGGAAGTTCCAGGGCAGGATGCCGCCGACCACGCCTATGGGACGCTTGGTCAGGATGATGGTCTCCCCGCGGCGGTCGCTCGGTATCACCTCACCCTCGATATGTCGTGCGAATGTCGCCATATAGTCGAAATAGTCGGCGGTGACGGCCACCTCTGTCTGCGCCCACGACAGCGTCTTGCCCTGCTCACGCATGATGATGTCCACAAACTCGTCGTTGCGGCGGCGTATGCCGTCTGCAATACGGTTGAGATACTTGGCACGCTCAATGGCGGGCATCGCAGCCCATGCGCCCTGTGCGGCACGTGCAGCCTTCAGAGCCTGGTCCACGTCGTGCTCGTCGCCGGCAGGCTGACGCGATATGACTTCTTCTGTCGAGGGGTTGAGCACGTCGATCCACTGCTTCGAGTGCGACTCGGCAACAAACTTGCCGTCGATGTACATTTTCAGGTCTTTCATTGTTTGATGGTTTTAAAGATTACTGCTTGGTTAATTTTCTGTGTACCGCAAATATAGTCCTTTTTGAACGCGGTCGCCGGTGTGGATGTACGTTTTCAGCCTTTTTAAGCAAAATCCGCATGCCCGCGTCAGAAAATGACCACACACGCCAGCCCTCTCTCCTGTGGTGAGGCATACGGCGACAGGCACACATTCCTCCGCTGCCGCCCGTGGAAGAATGTCCCGGCGATTGCCGGATAGAGCCAATAGGCGGCCTCCGCGCTGAGGATGCCGATGCCGGCACCAGCAATGACATCCGTCAGCCAGTGGCGGTTGTTGTACATACGGAAGAAGCCCGTGCCCGCGGCGACGGCGTAGCCTGCCACGCCGATCCACGGCGACACGTCCCAATACTCACGGCGCAGAAACTCCGCACCCATGAAGGCGGTGGCGGTGTGTCCCGACGGAAACGAGTTGCGGCTGCTGCCGTCAGGACGCTCCACCTTGGTGACGGCCTTCAGGGAATTGACGGAGAGACCCATCAGGACGTATGCCGTGCCGAGGATGATGGTTCGGTCGACGACATCGTGCCGACCTTTCACCCCCAGCAGGTTCAGCCCGTAGACGGCTGCGACAGGGGCATATTGCGACAGGTCGTCAATGGTGAGCCTGTGGCCGACGTTCTCCTGCAACTCCTCGCGCAGTTCCCTGTTACGCCCTTTCAGCCAATCGCTCTCCAGCCCGATGACCCCTATGCCTGTCATGGCAGCAGGGACGATGAGCTGTGCGGGGCGGAACCTGTATGGTGCTGACGTACTGTCGCGTTCCTCCGCATTTGCAGAGAGAACCGGCATCACCGTAATCGCCACGGCCATAGCCAGTGACAGCAGCAGTGCTGACACACCTGTTGTCCTATAATCCTTCATCATACTCCACCTCCGCCTGGTGCTTCTTGCTCTTGCCTGCTCCGAATTGCCACGAGATGCCGACGTAGAATATGCGGGGGTTGCGCCGTCTGTCCACCTTCTGCTTCAGCTCCGGCGTGTCGAGCGTGTACGACTTGCGATAGGTGTCAAGCAGGTCGGTGACGGAGGCCAACAGCGAAAGGTTGCAGGAGGGAATGTCATATCTCATGCCTATGTTGATGCGGCAGTCGGCATCGCGCCGTCCCTGCGGCATGAGCGTGGCTCCACGGAAGCGGGTGTTGAGCTGGATCATGCCGTGGCGTATGGGTGTGAAGTTGGCATTGAGCAGCGTGCTCCACGAGACGGTGTTATGGTTCTTGCTGAACCCCAGCCGCGTGGCATCGATCCGGCTGTAATAGCCGTTGACATTCCAGTTGAACGACAGCCAGCGTGCCACGGGAGCGTTCCATATAAGTTCCACACCGGCATCCTGACTTGTGTTCAGGTTCTCCTTGGTCGTGAGCAGTACGCCGTTGTCGACATAGCGGGACACCTCCGTGATCTGGTTCGTCAGGTAGCGGTAGTAGAGCGTATTCGTCAGCGACATTCCGTTGTCGGCGTGCCACAGCCATCCGGCTTCTACGGAGTGGATTTTCTCGGGCTTCAGGTTCGGGTTTCCGGCCTGAAGGCTGAGGGGGTTGATGCGTTCGGCGAAGGGGTTCATGTCGCTACCCTCCGGACGGTTCACGCGCAGGCTGTAGTTCAGCTGTAGCTCATTGTGCGTGTTGAGGCTGTGCGAGAGGTGCAGCGTGGGATAGATGTTGGCATAGTGCTGGCGTGCTGTCGTCGCCTGCGAGATCAGCCTGTTCTCGATGTCGGCATACTCTCCGCGCAGTCCGGCAAGCAGGCTCCACGAGTTGAACTTCATCTCCATCATGGCATAGAGCGACTGGAGCGTGCGCAGATGGGTGAAATCGCTGCTGCGGCCGGTGTTGGGGATGAATGTCGTCCCGTCCCAGTCGGACACATGATAGTTCTGTTCGGCACGCAGATGCTCCAGCTCATAGCCCGCCGTGAGCCGTAGACGGTCGGAGAGATGGTGTTGCCAGTGCAGCTTGCCGATGTGCAGGTAGTTGGCATCCCACACCCCTTCGTTGTCTTTCGTGTCGCCCGACATGGCAGACGTGGAATAACGGTTCATCTCGTCTTCCGTTTCGGAGGAGTAGGTGTAGTCCGCGCCCCACTCGTTGCCACTGCCGTAGCTGTGGGTGTATCGGAGCGTGCCCTCCCACAGGTTCTCGTAGGCCAGGGCATCGCGGTTGCGCAGGTAGAAGTCCGTCAGCGTTCCGTCGGTGGCGGTCGTCTCCGACGTCACGCGCTCATTGCGCCGGAAGCGGCGGCGGTTATAATTTCCGGCAAGCTCCACGACATCGTGCTCCGTGAGGTTTACATTCATGCCGAGACGGACGGCATGCGACACAGGCCGTCCCAGTCCGTAGGTCGTCTGGCGGATGATGTCCGTGGGTGAGGTGCGGCGGTCGTCTACGGTGCGGTCGTAGCGGTCGCGGCGAAAGGTGTAGCCGCCGAAGATGTTCAGACCTTTCAAGCCGTAGTTCAGGTTCACACCGGCGTTGTTGCGTCCGCTGCTGCCCGTGTTTCCGCTCAGCACGCCGTTCAGTCCCGCGTCCGCATCCTTCTTCAGCACGATGTTGATGACTCCGCTCACGCCGTCGGGCTTGTATTCTGCCGACGGGTTCGTGATCACCTCTATGCGCTCTATGCTGCCGGCAGAGAGCTGGTTCAGTGCGTCGCCGCGCGTCTTGGCACTCATCATGGCCGAGGGTTTGCCATTTATGAGGATGGTCACATTCTCATGACCCCGCAGGCTGACAGTGCCGTCCATGTCCACCTCGACCGAGGGTATGTTCTGCATCAGATCACTTGCAGAACCCGACGTAGCCATGACATCCTGCCCGACGTTGAACACCTTGCGGTCGAGCTGTGCCACGAAAGACGGTTTGCGGCCTTCGACCACCACCTCATCGAGCTGCTCTCCCTCCATTATATATATGGTACCGATGTCTGCCGTCATGCCATTGTCAACGGAGAACACGTCTGATGTCACGGCCTTGTAGCCGACGAAGCTGCCCTCGATGTAGTACCTCCCTGCCGCCACCTTCTCTATGCGGAACCGGCCGGCACTGTCGGTCAGGCATCCCGTCGCCGTCTGTCCCGTCGCCGCCTCGTGCAGGGCGACGGTCGCAAACTCCACAGGCATCCCCGACGCTTTCTCTTTCAACACTCCGACAAC
>CAVHVD010000139.1:0-1634 GCA_963639425.1 Faecalibacterium prausnitzii | reverse complement strand
ATGAAGAGCACTGCCACAATACTGAAGATTAACTTTCCCATAACTTCGCTATCGCTTTTTTTGTTTCGGCGGCGAAGGTATTGGGCGATTTGGCAGGAAATCTGAATTGTGCATCATTCAGATTTCCTACAGAATTACGCCGTATCTTTGTGCGCGAAAGCAACAGATCGGCAATGAAGCTATTGATCATAGAGGACGAACGTCAGCTGTCGGACAGCATTGTGAGCTACCTCAACAGGGAAGACTATCTCTGTGAGCAGGCATTCTCTTTCGACGAGGCCATGGTGAAGGTGGGCGTATATGAATACGACTGCATCCTGCTCGACCTGATGCTCCCCGGCGGCAACGGGCTGGACATCCTGCGTTGGGTCAAGCAGCACGCCGCGCAGACGGGCGTGATCATCATTTCGGCAAAGGATTCGCTCGACGACAAGGTGGCGGGGCTACAGATCGGGGCGGACGACTACATAGCCAAACCTTTCCATCTGCCCGAACTGAGTATGCGCATCTTCGCCCTGTTGCGCCGCAGGAACTTCACCGCCACAAACATACTGCACAGCGGAACGGTGACGATAGACCTGTTGGGGAAGCGGGTGACGGCGGGCGACCGTCTGCTCGACCTCACGAAGTCGGAATACGAGCTGCTGCTGTTTCTCATCGAGAACCGTCACCGTGTGGTGTCGAAGAGCGCGGTGGCCGAACATCTGAGTGGCGATATGGCAGATATGCTCGATGACTTCAACTTCGTCTATGCGCACATCAAGAACCTGAAGGCAAAGCTCGTGGCGGCGGGTGTGCCGGACTGTATAAAGACTTACTATGGAACCGGATACAAGTGGGCACTGGAAGATGAGGGCTGAGGGTGTGGGAAGAAGTCTGCTGTCGAAGACCTTTACGCAGTTTGCCGTATGCACCGTCGTCTGCTTCCTGCTGACGGCTCCGCTCTTCTATCTGCTGACCAAGCACTTCTATGCCGAGGACATGATAGACATCATCGAGGCTGTGGAACGCGGACATGACATTCCGCCACTCGACCTCGAACGGGACATCGTGGCCGGCATGATGCTCCAGTTCCTGATAATCTTCCTTGCGATATGCCTGTCGCTGTTCATCACCATGCGCTTCGCCACGAAGCGGTTGTGGAGACCCTTCGATGATACGCTACGGAAGGCAGAACGATTTAACCTGGCTCAGGGAGAGGTGCCTGTCTTCCGTGCGACGGACATCCGCGAGTTTGAACGCCTGAACCATTCGCTGGAACAGCTGATGAGGAAAGACCATGAGGTCTACCGCATACAGAAGGAGTTCACCGAGAATGCCTCGCACGAGCTTCAGACACCGCTCGCCATCGTCCGTAGCAAGCTCGACCTGCTGATGCAGGAGGAGCTGACGGAGAGTCAGACACATCTGGTGTCCGACCTCTACGGGCTGACCGTGCGCATGGGCCACCTGAACCGCAATCTGCTGCTGCTTGCAAAGATTGACAACGCGCAGTATGCCGCTACGGAAGAGGTGGACATTGCCGCTCTGCTTTCGGGGCTGCGGCCGCTCTATGAGACGCTGATGGACGACGGTGCGTGCCTGCGTGTGGACGACCGGCGGTCAGACCGCAACGCGATGGTACGTGCCAACGC
>CAVHVD010000138.1:0-4190 GCA_963639425.1 Faecalibacterium prausnitzii | reverse complement strand
TGACAAAGAGGGAAAGGTGATGTTGGTGATAGACCGCGACCTGTTCTCCACAGAATATTTCGGCTGCCATCCGTGTGTCAACACAGCTACCTTGCGCCTTTCTTTCAAGGACCTTATGGATAAGTTCGTACCGGCCACGCATCACGAGTGCCGCATCATAGACCTTCAGACGGAGTAGGCTCCAGATTTTCGGCCAGCGTTCCGATGACTTGGGGGTAGAAGCGGTACTCAAGTTCGTGCACCCGTTGTGCCAATGTGTGCGGCGTGTCGTCGGGATTGACATCGCATCTGTACTGTGCAATGACCTGCCCCTCATCCAACCGGTCGTTGATGTAGTGTATGGTTATGCCGCTTTCCTTATCACCTGCTGCTATCACCGCTTCATGCACACGGTCGCCATACATGCCTTTGCCACCATATTTCGGCAGTAACGAAGGGTGAATGTTGATGATCCGGTCGGGCCAAGCCTCAATGAGTGCATCCGGCACCTTGGCAAGAAACCCTGCCAACACAATCAGCCCGATGTTCTGCTGCCGCATGAAGGCCGCAATGGAATGTCCATCTTGCCAGAAGTCTCTTGAGAAGTAGGCGCACGGGATGCCGAGATTCTTGGCTCGCTCGATGACATAGGCATTGCGTACATTCGTTATAATCATGCTGACATTCACCGTCTTGCTTCCGCGGAAGCTGTTGACGATATTCTCTGCATTGGTGCCGTTGCCTGAGGCAAGAATTGCGATGTTCATACTCAATTACATGACTTTTTTAGGCCGCATACGCCTGCACACCTCAGTATGCAGTGTGCAAAAAACGGCATTTATTCGATTAAATATTTGTTGGGACAGATAAAAGTCTTTTCCTTTGCGCCGCAAAAGTAAGCAAAACTTGGGGTAAAGAATGAGCAATCAGCGGTTTTTTGCCATGAGTGATGCCGCGTTTTGCTGTAGCAGAGGCTGCATAAAACAATTTTAAATAATCAAACAAACTAAAAAGAGAGAAATTATGGCAGAAGACATTGCATCAAAGGTAAAGGCAATAATTGTCGACAAATTGGGTGTAGAGGAGTCTGAAGTTAAGCCTGAGGCAAGCTTTACAAATGATTTGGGTGCAGACTCACTTGATACGGTAGAACTCATCATGGAGTTTGAGAAAGAATTTGGTCTGACCATTCCTGACGATCAGGCAGAGAAGATTTCAACAGTCGGCGATGCCATTGCCTACATTGAGGCGAGCCAGAAATAAGGAATCCACAAATTGCCGGTATGGAATTAAAAAGAGTTGTCGTAACAGGACTCGGAGCCATCACACCGATAGGGAATACCGTTCAGGATTTTTGGGACAGCATCCTCAAGGGCGTGAGTGGCTGCGGCACAATAACTCACTTTGACACCTCTCTTTTCAAGACCCACATAGCTTGCGAGGTAAAGGGCTTCAATGCTACGGACTACATGGACCGCAAGGAGGCTCGCAAGATGGATCCTTACGCCCAGTATGCCATAGCAGCAGCGAAGCAGGCTATCGAAGACTCGGGTCTTGACCTACAGACAGAAGACTTAAACAGAATCGGTGTCGTGTTCGGCTCGGGAATCGGCGGAATACAGACATTCGAGGAAGAGGAGGGCTACTACCACCAGCATTTGGATCAAGGCCCTAAATTCAGCCCATTCTTCATTCCCAAGATGATTTCGGATATTGCAGCAGGACAGATCTCCATTATGTATGGATTTCACGGTCCTAACTATTCGACCGCATCTGCTTGTGCAACATCGACCACAGCCGTGGCCGATGCTTTCAATTTGATTCGGTTGGGCAAGGCAAACGTCATCGTGTCCGGCGGCGCTGAGGCAGCCATCTCGGCAGGCGGACTTGGCGGATTCAATGCCATGCATGCCCTGTCGACACGCAATGACAGTCCGGAGACAGCGTCAAGACCATTCAGCGGAAGCCGTGATGGTTTCGTTATGGGTGAAGGTGCAGGATGTCTGATCTTGGAAGAACTTGAACATGCCAAGGCTCGTGGAGCGAAGATATATGCAGAGATAGCGGGCGAAGGCATGTCTGCCGACGCTTACCATCTGACAGCATCGCATCCCGAAGGACTGGGAGCCAAGCTCGTGATGCAGAATGCGCTTGAAGACGCAGGGCTGCGTCCTGAAGATGTGGACTATATCAATGTGCATGGCACATCGACACCTGTGGGTGACGTGTCCGAGGTGAAAGCCATTCAGGCTGTCTTCGGTGAGCATGCCTACAAGCTTAACATAAGCTCGACGAAGTCTATGACAGGGCATATGCTTGGTGCTGCCGGTGCAGCCGAGGCCATTGTCTGCGTCTTGTCTGTGAGAGACGATGTCGTGCCTCCAACCATCAACCATGAGGAGGGCGACAATGATGAGAACATCGACTACAATTTGAACTTCACCTTCAACAAGGCACAGAAGCGCACGGTTAATGTGGCTCTGTCGAACACGTTTGGTTTCGGCGGACACAACGCATGCCTTCTGATCAAGAAGTACTCTGAGTAAGGGGTGTTTGAAGACATTATATATAAGATAGGACTGCCGTTCCGCAAGGATCGGCAGTCCTATCTTGTTTTTTACAGGATGCTCGGCTTCCTGCCTCACGACTTGAGATACTACCGCATCGCGTTGCTGCATAAATCAAGCTCCGTGCATAGGCATAAGGGGAGACCTATCAATAACGAACGCCTGGAATATCTTGGCGATGCCGTACTTGAAGCAGTGGTCAGCGACATCCTGTTCTGTCGCTTCAGTGACAGAGGTGAAGGGTTCCTAACGAACACCCGTTCGAAGATTGTGCAGAGAGAAACACTCAACGACTTAGCCGTGCGCATAGGACTTGACAAGATGATGAAGTTCACGCAGCACTCCACGACGCACAATAACAACATGTTCGGCAATGCTTTTGAGGCACTGATGGGAGCCATCTATCTTGACAGAGGCTACACGTATTGCCTGAGATTTATCAGAGACAGGATTCTGAGAGACTACATTGACATCGAGAAGATGGCCCGCCAGGAACAGAACTACAAGTCAAGGCTTTTGGAATGGTGTCAGCGTCACAGATATGTGATGACATTCAGTCTCGTGGATCAGTCAATCGATGCCGACAACAGTCCTACATTCCACACCGAGGTCATAATAGAGGGACTTGGTGCCGGTGATGGTGCCGGATATTCCAAGAAGGAATCGCAGCAGAACGCAGCACGTCTGGCACTGAAGCGCATAAGGCATGACGAACTGTTTGTGAAGCAACTGCGTGCCATGCAGCATCAGCGTCTGTCATACAGGAATGCCGACGAGCAGGACGACAGCCGCTATCTTGAAGAATAGCCGCATACGTGTGCGTCGGCGGTGTATGGCCTATTTCCCTTTAAGAATACGCTTGATGTCATTGAGCTTGTTCAGAGCCTCAATTGGCGTGAGGTTATCGACATCAAGATTGAGAATTCCGTCGCGTATCTGGCACAGCACAGGGTCGTCGAGCTGGAAGAAGCTGAGTTGTATCCCTTCCTGATTGCCCTCTATCAGAGGCTTGCCTATGGAGCCTTGTCCTTGCTCTCTCTCCAATGTCTTCAGCACCTCATTTGCACGCTTCACGATAGATGCCGGCATTCCTGCGATCTTAGCAACGTGTATTCCGAATGAGTGCTCACTGCCGCCACGTTCCAACTTGCGCAGGAAGATGACCTGATTGCCCACCTCACGCACCGAGACGTTGTAGTTCTTGATGCGCGGGTACAGGTTCTCCATTTCGTTAAGCTCATGATAGTGAGTGGCAAAGAGCGTGCGGGCATGTGCCTTGGGGTTGTTGTGGATATACTCCACAATGGCCCAGGCAATAGAGATGCCGTCGTAGGTGGATGTGCCACGCCCCAGCTCGTCGAACAGCACCAGGCTGCGCGGAGACAGGTTGTTCATGATGTCGGCAGCTTCGGTCATCTCGACCATGAATGTTGATTCGCCCACTGATATGTTGTCGCTTGCCCCTACACGTGTGAAGATCTTGTCCACGATACCAACGTGTGCACTCTCTGCCGGAACAAATGACCCCGTCTAAGCCATCAGAGCTATCAGTGCCGTCTGTCGTAGCAAGGCCGACTTACCAGCCATGTTCGGGCCGGTGATGACTATGATCTGTTGCTTCTCACTGTCGAGTTCCACATCATT
>CAVHVD010000137.1:0-18423 GCA_963639425.1 Faecalibacterium prausnitzii | reverse complement strand
GCACCAGACTGTCCGCCCCACGAGAAGAAGCGCAAGAGCATCAGCGATATTGCCGAAGAGCTTTAGCTCCGTTTCGCTTTCATCACACGAAAATTCCCTTTCGTTCCATTAGCCGCACGTCCGCATCGGTCGTGCGGCTATTTTTGTGCCATCGGAAATATAAATCAAGACGAAAGGAAACTATTATGAAGAATCTCAAGACATTGGCTCTGTCGCTCATGACCGTTGCCATGTGCTCCTGCGGACAGCAGACAGCAAAAGCCGTTGAACCGGCATCCTCGGATGTTCAGACTCAGAAGACATTGGTCACCTATGTCTCCTATTCAGGCACTACCAAGCGCGTTGCAGAGAAGCTGGCATCACTGCTCAACGCAGACATCGTGAGGCTGGAACCCGAGCAGCCCTACACCGGTGCAGACCTGGACTGGAGAGACAGCAACAGCCGCTGCAACAAAGAGCACAATGACCCGTCGATGCGTCCGGCACTGAAGACCACGATAGACAACCTCGTCGACTACGATGTTATCTATCTCGGCTATCCCATTTGGTGGAACCTCGTCCCGCAGCTCGTCAAGACATTCCTCGACAACAATGACCTCAGCGGCAAGAGGGTTGTGCCGTTTGCCACATCGGGCGGCAGTGGCATTGAGAACTCTGTGTCCGACCTCAAGAAATCATATCCCAACGTGCTGTGGCAGACAGGGAAACTCCTGCGCACGAACACCGGCGACGACGAAATACTGAAATGGGCATCAGAGAGATGAAGCTGTCGGAGCTGTCGGGAGAGGGATGAAGGACGGTTGCCTGTGCAGTCATAGAGCAGCAAGCCACATACCCATGAACTTGTCGTAGACGACGTAGCCACGTTGCATATCCCTATATACAAGCTGGTTCCTGACGAGATAGTCGAGCGCAAGCCTCAGACTGCTCTTTGCCGGCAGACGGTATCTCTGACTGAATTCCCCGCCCAACGGTTCTTTCACCGCACGCTCACACGCTATGGCATGCAGAAGCACAGCCTGATTCTCGGTCAGGGAGTTATATATGTACTGAAAAGCAGCGACCTGTTCATCCACAGCCTCCGATGTGCACTGTAATATGAAGTCCTTGTCTATCTTCTGTCGGGGATGTGAGAATATCTTGTTCAAGATGGCCTGCACAAAGAATGTCTGCCCGTCGACGGCCGCATACAGGGTATGGAAGTCACATGCAGCAATCTCCCTCCCTTGTTCACCGAAGAAGCGATTTGCGAAGTCACGATACTTGTTCTCGTTTATCTCGTGCAAGTTCATTATGTGTGTGCTGCGATAAAACGGATGTGTGGCAGAGAGAAACATCTCCTCCATCATGTGCTGCCTACTACCGGCGAAGACAAATCTCACATGTGGCATGAACTGCACATAGGAACGGATAAGCCCCTCTGTTCCACCGTCAGGGTATTCTGCAACTTGCTGGAACTCATCGATGGCGACAACACATTTCCTGTTATAACTTCCAAGATATTTGAAAATAGATTCCAAGGACACCTGCGCCTGTTGCGGAGTGATGTCGAAAGAGAACGTTGGCTGGCCGGTATGAACGTCAAGGGTCATGGTCGGACGAAATGCGGCAAAGACACTATTGACTTTCTTCACCGCCTTCTCCAACGGCGTGTCCAGCTTGCCGACAATGGCATGTGCAAGAGCCTGTACCAAATCAGAAAGGCTCTTGGTCGAGTATATGTCCACATAAAAACATCTGACGTCCGATGAACTTTCGATATGGTTGAAAGCATGCTTGATGAGACCGGTCTTGCCAAGCCGTCGGGGAGATATGAGAGTGACATTCCATCCGTTCCTCATTGCCGAGACAAGCTCTTCCGTCTCACTCTCACGGTCACAAAAGTATTCAGGACCGAAGTAGCCGGTCACGACGAACGGATTGTCAAGTTTCATCTCTTTCATACGCAGGTGTGTTGCTTGCGGTTCATGTTTTATGGTTCATGTTTCATGTACCGCAAAATTAGTGCTATTATTCTTAACCAAGTTCCAAACCGGCACCTAAAATTGCACATATCCGGAAACTTAGATCTCACGCTTTTCTGCCGTGCAGGCTGAGCATGATGTTGCGCGAGTAGGAGATGAAGCCCACTGACTGTCCGATGACAAGAACGGGGTCGAGACGGACGATGCCGTAGCTGACGATGACTGCCGACCCAATGATGCTGATTATCCAGAAGCCCAGCGGCA
This sequence comes from Faecalibacterium prausnitzii, assembly GCA_963639425.1. Classification (GTDB taxonomy): domain Bacteria; phylum Bacteroidota; class Bacteroidia; order Bacteroidales; family Bacteroidaceae; genus Bacteroides. The sequence continues at coordinate 16,195 of CAVHVD010000137.1, read as the reverse complement.
GTGCCGACACGTGCTTGCGGTGCGAGTATTGCCACTGATATATGAATCGCAGGGTGAAGATGACCTGCCCCATCGAGCCATAGACCAGCAGCCACAGCGGTACCCTGTCGTTACGGAAGAACTGGTCGAGAAACGCGCCGAAGTCGTTCAGCGCGAACGCCAGTGCCGCCACCGGCAAGGCGAGGAGAGCCGTGCGCAACAGTCGTGGCAACCTGTGCCACAGCCCTTTGATGTCAAGATTCCAGATGTATATGTAGTACGCTATCAGCTGTCCGAGGATGATGGAGAAGTCGTCGCGCAGCCATCCGTAGCTGAACAGCAGCACGCTCCCCGCCAGGCTGAACACCCAAAACAAGTTTGGCGACAGCACCCTGTGGGCACGCTCCGACAGTATCCACTGCACCAGAATACGTGCCGAGAAGAACGCCTGTGCCAGGAACCCGAGGCCATATATCAGCAAGCCTGTGACCGTCATACGTCCTGCTCGTTGACCTGATAGCGTATGTAGCGGTTCTTCATCCAGCGATAGGCGAAGCAGTCCTTGAAAGGCCCTGCCAGGCGGTTCCACAGATGATACTTCGACACCCCTGCCACACGCGGAAAATGCTGCACGGGCACCTCCTTGAAGTTGCCCCCTTCGAGGGCGAACAGTGCAGGGAGGAAGCGGTGCATGCCGTCAAAGAAAGGAATCTTCTTGGCCGTCGATGTCCACATCACCTTCAGCGGACAGCCCGTGTCTGTGGCGGTGTCGCCCGTCATCCTGCGGCGGAAGCCGTTGGCAATCTTCGACTGCAGCCTCTTGAACCACGAGTCCTTGCGCCTTGCGCGTATGCCTGTCACGATGTGGTAGTCGCCGATATGCTGCAACAGCTTGTTGAAGTCCTGCGGCGATGTCTGCAAGTCTGCGTCGATATATCCCAGGTAGCGGCTCTCCGCCGTGTCGATGCCTGCCTTCATGGCTGTGCTCAGTCCGTGGTTCTCGTCGGACGAGATGTAGAAGAAGTCTGGCTGTCGCAGGCAGATGTCCTTCATCATCCGCAGGCTGCCGTCCGTAGAGCCGTCGTTGACCAGCAACACGCAGCTCTTCACCGGCGCAGTCGGGACATACGCCGCCAGCTCGCGCTCCACGCGCATGAGGTTGTCCTCCTCATTGTACACGGGAACGATTATCGTAAACTCATAATCCTTGGTCTTGTTCATTTCGTCTGTTTGTTTTTAAGCAGCGTCACGTGCCGCACGAAGTCGGGCGTATAGTGCTTGTTGTTCTTCGGATGCTTATTGTCGTCGTAGGTGCCTATCGCCACGGTGTCCACCAGCTGCAATGTCCTGCTGTCCAGCTCTTCGGCGGCATATCCCGCGCTGACCAGCACCAGCGGCTCTTCCTCCACGCAGGCGGCTATGCTGTCCCTGCTGACAGGCAGTATCTTGCGTCCCGCCTCATAGACCAGCTCGATGCGCAAAGGTTCGTCCGACAGATAGCGGAACGGCACACCGTCGAGCAGCCGCTCGTTGCGTACCTGACGCATACCGTGCTTGTCCGGATTGCCGAACATCTGCCCCACACCCTCCAGCACGAGGCACTCGACGAGCATGAACACCAGCCCCACGCCATAAACCAACTCCATAGGCTTGAAGCGCAACAGCGAGTGCAACAGCAGTGCTGCCGTCAGCCACATCAGGACGGCAAACACCACAGCCTGTGGTGTGCCGGTGAGGTGCAGCACGAAGACGGCCACAGGAGCAGCCACGGCAATGACGCACACCACGGCCGCCGTGATGCGGAATGTCAGCACCGACAGACGGTCGCGTGCCACGGCGAAGTGTTCGAGCAGACAAGCCGTGACCAGCGCGCACGGAGCCATGATTGGCAACAGATAGCGTATCTTCTTCTCCGGCATCAGCGACAGCAGAAGCAGGACAAGCAGCATCCACGTCACGGCGAAGATATATGTGCGCGGATGGCGCAGACGGCGTGTCCAGTAGCCCACGGCAAGCGATGCCACCACGATGAGTGCCCACGCTCCCGTCTCGGCGAAGTAACGCCAGTAGTAGTGCCACGGCCGCACGTTGTGGTTCAGCCATGAGCCTGACTCCTTGCCGATGACCGCACTGACGGCATCGCCGTGGAACAGCAACAGGCAGACATACCACCACGTGCTGACGACGAGGCAGACAGCAACCATCACAGCCACGGCATCCCACTTGCCGCGCGTGCGGAGCTGCGTCAGCTGCACCGCTGCCAGCAGTGCCGGCAGCAGCAGGGCGTAGAACGCCACGGGGCCTTTGCTTAGGAACGACAGTCCCATCATCAGCCCCGCAAGGGGTAGCCACCGCCATCTGTCTGCCGTGCGTCCACCGAGTCCGCGCAGCAGGAAGTAGACGGCACCCATCATGAAGGCGTGGCAGTAGATGTCCCACGTGGCCGTGCGTCCCATCTGCACGACATGATAGGACGTGAGGAACACCACCGTGGCGATGAACGCATACCTGCGCCGCTTCGTCAGCCAGCGTGCCGTAAGGTAGACGAAGAGCGTCCACAGGCACCCCGCCAGCCCAGGAGCCACACGCTGTGCGGCGAGGCTATCCGGCACAACGCTGTCTATCGCCCCCGCAATCCATGTCGGCAGTGGCGGCTTCTCCAGGCGCAGCTCGCCGTTCATGGTCGGCACGAGCCAGTTTCCATCTGTCGCCATCTCGTGTGCGGTGATGAGGTTGCGGCACTCCATGATGTCGGTGGGCAGTGCCGTGTTGAAGACAAAGAACGTGGTCACTGCCAGCAGCAGGATGAATGTCTTTTCTCTCAGTGTGGTGCTTGTCGTCATGTGCAGATCCTCCCCTCCCCGTGCGTATGTGTCAGAGTGCCGCATCGCGCAGCGGGTTCCTGTCGGACTGGTACCACTCGGCAAAGCGGCGGATGCCGTCGTGCAGGCCGAAGCGCGGGCTGTAGCCGACGGCGTGTTGCAGCTTGCTTGTGTCGGCATACGTCCTGCTGACGTCGCCAGGCTGCATGGGCATCATCTTCCGGCGTGCCGTGGTGCCGAGAGCCTGTTCCAGCTCGCTGATGAAGTCCGTCAGCAGGACGGGCTGTGAGCAACCTATGTTATATATGGTGTAGTCTTCGGCGGGTGGCGTGTCCAGGACACGCATTGTTCCGTCGACGATGTCGTCTATGTAGGTGAAGTCGCGCACCATACAGCCGTTGTTGAACACCTTTATCTCACGTCCGTGGCTGATGGCGTCGGCGAAGAGCATAGGAGCCATGTCCGGCCGCCCCCACGGGCCGTAGACGGTGAAGAAGCGCAAGCCCGTGGATTGCAGCCCATACAGTCGGCAGTAGCTGTGTGCCATGAGTTCGTCCGACTTCTTGCTGGCGGCATACAGGCTCACGGGCGTGTCCGTGCGGTCGTCCTCACTGAAAGGCACCTTGCTGTTCTCCCCGTAGACCGAGCTTGAGGATGCGTACACGAGCCTCGGCAGTCCGTGATTGCGACAGCACTCCAGTATGTTGAGGAAGCCGAGCACGTTGCTCTGCATGTAGGCATACGGATTTTCGATGGAGTAGCGCACGCCGGCCTGTGCCGCCATGTTGACGACGGTCGTGAAGCCGTGGCTTCGGAAGAGGCTGTCCAGGTGTTCGCGGTCGTCTATGCCCATGCGCACGAAGCGGCAGTTGGCATATCGCGCACTCTGCGTCATGTGCTGTTCCCTGCACGTGTCGGCGGTGCTGAAGCCGCACTCCTCCAGCCGTGCATACTTCAGCCGCGGGTCGTAGTAGTCGTTGATGTTGTCCACGCCCACCACCTCATCGCCACGGCGTGCCATCGCGAGCATCAGCCTTGAGCCGATGAACCCCGCCGCTCCCGTCACCAGCACGTTCATGTCAGTCGCCGCTCCTTTCCTTGCGGAACCGCTTGCCGCTCCATCGGTAGACGGCATCTCCTTTCAGGTATGGCTTCAGCTCTGCCGCCGCCTGCGGATCCATGTATTCGGGTGTGGTGAGTGAGAAGGTCAGGTCGTTGCCGTCTGCACTCAGCGATGCCTGCATCAGCAGCATATCGGCCTGGCGGCGTGCGTCCTTGACGGCATAGCGTGCCGTGTCGGGGATTGCGCGTATGAAGTCGTCGAGCTCCGGCATATCGGGCAGGTAGTCCTGCGTCTTCAGCTCCCGCCATTCCGTATCGAAGAAACGGATGCGGCTGTCGCAGGCACCGCCGCACACGGTGCTGACGGTGCAGATCAGGTGGCGGTCACCGCCAAGTGGCAGGAGCTTCATCTGCCACGTGCTCTGCGTGCTGGTGTTGATGCTTATGTAGTCGTCTGTCAGGACGGTCATCTCCGACTTGCCGCCCAGCCTGTTGCTGACCTCGGCCTTCATGTTGCTGTCCTTGAAGTCGATGAAGTCGGCACGGTCGTTGGCCGTCAGCAGCAGGCTCATGGAGTCGGGCATGGCGGTGAAGCACTGTCGCGCGGTCTGTGCCGTCAGCACGGCAGGGACGAGCGTCAGCCAGAGCATGAATGTGCGGATTGGTCTCATAAGACAGAGGTTCATTTTGTGCCCAAATATAGGAAAAACATTCCAATGATGACGAGTATCAGGTCTATGGCCTTGCTTTTTAGGTTCTTCTCGTGGAACACCACGGCACCGAAGACGAACGACACCACCACACTGCTGCGCCTGACCATCGACACCACGGAGACCATCGAGCCGTCCATGCTCAGTGAGTAGAAGTAGGCAAGGTCGGCGGCACTGAGGAACAGCGATATGCCGAGGATGGTCCACTTCCAGCGGAACGGCGTGTCGCTGCTGCGCCGTGGCAGCCACAGCAGGGCTATGACCGTGCCCATGATGAGCAACTGGTAGACGTTGTACCACGACTGCACGAGCATAGGCTCAAGATGAGCCATGAGGTACTTGTCGTACAGCCCGCTGACAGCACCCAACACCGCCGCCAGCACGATGCACACGACCCAACGGTTGTGGCCGAAGTCGATGCCCTCCTTCCTCCCCGAGCGGCTCAGCAGGAAGAATGAGGCCACAGCCAGAGCCACACCCGTCCACTGGTAGGCGTTCAGCCGCTCACCGAAGAGCAGCATCGCGCCGATGAGCACCATCACCGGCCGCGTGGCGTTGACGGGGCCGACGATGGTCAGCGGCAGGTGCTTCATGCCGAAGTAGCCGAGCGTCCATGAGGAGAGCACTATGAGGGATTTCAGGAGGATGTACTTGTGCTCACTCCACCCTGCCTCCGGCACGTAGAACAGCGTGTCCTGCACCAGCTGCGGTGCGCAAGCCGAGACGATGATGAACGGCAGGAAGATGAGCGACGAGAACAGCGTGTTCAGGAACAGCACCGGCAGAACGGCATTGCCGAGCAGCGACTCCTTCTTGAAGGCATCGTAAAATCCCAGCAACACAGCCGACAGAAAGGCAAGCAACAACCACATGGACGGTCCTAATCAGAAAAGGAGACCCACTTCACAGCGAGCCTCCCTTAACCAATAAAACAAACGTATATAACTGGGCATGAATAAAAAATCTCCCAATGACGGAGATGACATCCGTCACTTTCTTTCCGCAGCAAAGGTCACTCTTTTTCCCGTAACGGCAAAGCGTTTCCCGCGATTTTTTTCGTTCCGCCGCACTCGGGCGACAGATGCACACGTAACAGGCTGAAAATCAGCACGCCTATGGACGTACAACCACAGTTCTGTGGACGTACAGCCACAAATCTGTGGACGTACAGCCACAAATCTGTGGACGTACAGCCACAAATCCGTGGACGTACAGCCGCAAATCATGCGGATGCACGCCCACAGAAAAGGCCACCACCGGTGTGGCGAAAAGGCTTCAGAATGTGGCCACGCAGACCTCTGCGGAGGGAAATCCGTCAGTCGTTGGTGAGCTTGCGATAGCGCACACGCGTAGGCTCGGTGCGTCCCAGACGCTTCAGCTTGTTGGCCTCGTAGTCCGAGTACGAACCTTCGAAGAAGAACACGTTGGAGTCGCCCTCGAAGGCGAGGATGTGCGTACAGATACGGTCGAGGAACCAACGGTCGTGGCTGATGATGACGGCACAACCGGCGAAGTCGTCGAGACCTTCCTCAAGCGCACGCAACGTGTTCACGTCGATGTCGTTCGTAGGCTCGTCGAGCAGCAGCACGTTGCCCTCTTCCTTCAGAGCCAAAGCCAGGTGCAGGCGGTTGCGTTCGCCGCCGCTGAGGACGCCGCACAGCTTCTCCTGGTCGGCTCCCGTGAAGTTGAAGCGCGACAGGTAGGCGCGGGCATTGACATCGCGGTTGCCAAGGCGTATGAGTTCCGTGCCGCCGGAGATGACTTGATAGACCGTCTTCTCGGGGTCTATGCTGCTGTGCTGCTGGTCCACGTATGCCAGCTTCACGGTCTCACCGACCTCGAAGTCGCCACGGTCGGCCTGCTCCAGCCCCATGATGAGGCGGAAGAGCGTGGTCTTTCCTGCTCCGTTGGGGCCGATGACACCCACGATGCCGTTGGGCGGCAGCACGAAGTTGAGGTCGTCGAACAGCAGCTTGTCGCCATAGGCTTTGGCGACGTGGTGAGCCTCGATGACCTTGTTTCCCAAACGCGGGCCGTTGGGGATGAAGATTTCGAGCTTCTCCTCCTTGACCTTGACATCCTCGTTCAGGAGCCTGTCATAGCTGTTCAGACGCGCTTTGCCCTTGGCCTGACGAGCCTTGGGTGCCATGCGCACCCATTCCAGTTCGCGCTGCAGCGTCTTACGCCGCTTGCTCTCTGTCTTTTCTTCCTGAGCCATGCGCTGCGTCTTCTGCTCGAGCCAACTGCTATAATTGCCCTTCCACGGGATGCCTTCGCCACGGTCAAGCTCGAGAATCCAGCCTGCCACATGGTCGAGGAAGTAGCGGTCGTGGGTCACGGCGATGACCGTTCCCTGGTACTGCTGCAGGTGCTGCTCCAGCCAGTCTATGCTCTCCGCGTCAAGGTGGTTCGTAGGCTCGTCGAGCAGCAGCACGTCGGGCTTCTGAAGAAGCAGGCGGCACAGAGCCACACGGCGGCGTTCGCCGCCACTGAGGTGGGCACACTGCTGGTCGCCGTCGGGACAGCGCAGGGCGTCCATCGCGATGTCGAGCTTCGAGTCAAGATTCCACGCGTCGGTGCTGTCTATGATGTCCTGCAACTCGGCTTGGCGAGCCATGAGCTTGTCCATCTTGTCGGGGTTCTCATAGTATTCAGGCTCTCCGAACTTGAGGTTTATCTCCTCATACTCCTTCAGCGTGTCGACCACGTGCTGCACGCCTTCCTGCACCACTTCTTTGACCGTCTTCTCGGGGTCGAGGAACGGGTCCTGCGGCAGATAGCCGACGGTGTAGCCCGGGGCGAACACCACCTGCCCTTCATACTGTGTGTCAAGGCCGGCAATGATCTTCATCAACGTGGACTTGCCCGAACCGTTGAGACCGATGATGCCAATCTTGGCACCGTAGAAAAACGAGAGGTAGATGTTCTTGAGAACTTGCTTGTTGGTCTGGCGGATCGTCTTGTTCAGCCCGACCATTGAGAAGATAATCTTCTTGTCGTCAGTTGTTGCCATAAGCTGTTTCTTAGTCTTTGGTTTTTGAATTGGCCGCAAATGTAAGCAAAAGGCACAGATTTTGCTAACTTTGCGGCTTCACAAGCAAGAGACACCACGCAGAGACAGGATGATTATCATTGCCACCGTACTGATTTACTTCGCACTGCTGTTCGTGCTGAGTCGGCTGACGAGCCGTGGCGCGACGAACGAGACCTTCTTCCGTGCCGACCGCAGCTCGCCGTGGTACATGGTGGCCATCGGCATGGTGGGAGCGTCAATATCGGGTGTCAGCTTCATATCCGTGCCCGGCATGCCGGTGAACATCGGCATGAGCTACCTGCAAATGTGCCTCGGCTTCATACCGGGATACTTCGCCGTGGCGTTCATCCTGCTGCCCATCTACTACCGCATGAACCACTCCACCATATACATCTATCTGAAGGAACGGCTCGGACACCGCTCCTACAAGACGGGAGCAGCGTTCTTCCTGCTGAGCAAGATGACACGCGCCGCCGTGAGCTTCTACATGGTGTGCATGATACTTCAGGACTTCGTGTTCGGCAACGTGGGCGTGCCATTCGTGGCAACGGTGGCAGGCATGGTGGGGTTGATATGGCTGTACACCCGCAGTGGAGGCGTGAAGACACTGGTATGGACAGACACGTTCCAGACGTTCTGCCTGTTCGGTGCCCTCATCCTCATAATCGTCGGCGTGGGTAAGGAGCTGGGCATGAGCCTCGGCGAGAGCATACAGGCCATCGGCGACAGCCGGTACAGCCGCGTGTTCGTGTTCGACGACCCACTGTCGAAGCAGTACTTCTGGAAGCAGTTCCTCAGCGGGATGTTCGTGGTGGTGGTGATGACAGGGCTGGATCAGGACATGATGCAGAAGAACCTGACGTGCAAGACCCTGCGCGAGGCGCAGAAAGATATGTGTACCTACGGGCTATGCTTCGTGCCTGCCAACCTGCTGTTCCTCAGCCTCGGCGTGCTGCTCATAATGCTGGCACAACGGCAGGGCATGGGGCTGCCGACGAACACCGACGACCTGCTACCCCTGTTCGCAGCAACGGGACAGCTCGGCACGACGGTGACGGTGCTCTTCACCATCGGCATAGTGGCGGCATGCTTCAGCAGTGCCGACTCCGCACTGACAGCCCTGACCACATCGTTCTGCGTCGACATAAAGGAGCGTCCACACGATGAGCGGCTGCGCCGCCGTGTGCACGTGGGCATCTGCGTGGCGTTCACACTGTTCATACTGGCATTCCGCATGGTGAACTCAACGAACATAATCGATGCCATCTACACCCTCTGCTCCTACACCTACGGCCCGCTGTTGGGGCTGTTCTGTTTCGGACTGTTCACACGCCGGAAGCCAACAGACAAAGCCGTGCCGTGGATATGCGTGGCATCGCCGGTGGCATGCTACGTCATCGACATCCTGACACGCCGCTTCACCGACTACACCTTCGGCTACGAACTGCTGATGCTCAACGGTGCGCTGACGTTCGCCGCACTGATGTTGTTCCGCACAAGAGAGAAATACGTATCCACGCAGCACGGAGACAGAGACTAAGCATCCCTGCCTGCACGGGTGCAAGACCGTTCCCTCCATGCCCACGGTCAGAGCATGGACGACATCACAACAAAAGGAGCCACTTCCGGAAGTGGCTCCTTCATCATTCCCCCATGCTTCCTTGTAAAACAAGCCGTCACACCGCGATCTCCAACGATATATATTCAGAAAGAGGTCGGCACATCGCGATGATGACGCAACAAAAAGAGGCAGGGGTCACCCCCTGCCTCTTCACTTTCGGTCGCGACGGACTTACTTCTCGAAGCGTTCAATCTTCATCTCCACCTTGCAGAGCTTGGCAATCTGCGGCACGATGCGTGTGAAGTGCTCGGCATTGGAATGTCTGTCAAGCACCTCATCGTTCTCCCACGTCTCGCAGAACATGAACACCGACGGCCTTGTGGTGCTGACAAACAGGTCGTAGCCATGATTGCCCTCATCCTTGCGCGATTTCTCTACCAACTCGTCGGCCAAAGCCTTTACCTGCTTGAGGTCGACACCCTCGTTGACCTCAAAGAATGCGTTAAGTCTAATCATTTTCAGTATGTGTGTTTTTGATTGTTGTTTGCAGTGTTGCCGACTTACCGTACCTGAATGACAAGATACTTGCTCGTGCTCCAGAACTTCTCCGGATTGGAGATGTGCATTATGTATTCGCCGTTGCTGTCCTGGTCGAGCGAGTACGTGCCGTCAGGATGCGTGGTCAGCAGCTTGGCCGACTTCGAGTACAGCTTTATCTCACGTGTGGTGCGGATGTCACATTCCGTGAAGTAGTCCTTGTTGGCATCCCCACTCTTCATCACATCGCCACGGCGGAACAGTCCCGAGTTCGTCACGATGTTCTGCTCCTTCAGCTCCTTCAGCGTGCCGAACACGAACCATGCCTTATGCAGATCCGCATCCTGCTGTGCCACGGTCTGTGCCTTGGCTTCGTTCTCGGCCGTGAGTTGCTGCTTGTCAGCACTAAGTGATGCCACGGCATCGTCAAGTTCCTGTATGCGGACATTGCGTGCCGCAAGCTCCTCCTGCAAGCTCACCAGGCGTGCCTCTTTCTCATTAAGCTGCTCCTGCAACGACTCCAGTGCTTTCTTCAGCTGTGAGCTTTGCGTCCGGCTGCGGCTGAGCTGGCTCTGTAGCTTGGCAATCTGCTCACGGTTCTCCTGCATCTGCTTCTTGATGAACTCGACATCGCTGACCATCTGTTCGCGTCCCGACGTTCCTTCGGCCACGCTACCGCGCTGCAGGTCCACACGGTTCTCCGCCTCATTGATCTGACGGAAGCCTTCCGATATTTCGTTGAAAGTCCCCATCATATCGTCAAGTTCACTGTTTCGTGCGTTAAGCTCGCTCATCAGCGAGTCGTTCTGCGCCTGCAGAGCTTCCTTGCTCTTGCCGCCAAGTCCGTCGCACGATGTCAACGTCACGGCTACCGATAGCGCAACAAATAACAACTTCTTCATACGCTCTTCTGTTTTTTGTTTAATGAATTACGTTTATTGCTTCTCTCTTGTCTCTACACACCACTGTTGTCAGCCTTCCTTCCCGCTGACGACAATCACGAACTCACCGCGCGGCTCATTGGCGGTGAAGTGTTCTGCCAGTTCCGCCAGCGTCCCGCGCACCGTCTCCTCGTGTATCTTGCTTATCTCTCTGCATGCAGCAGCCTGACGCTCGCCGCCCAGCACCTCTGCCAACTGCTTCAGGGTCTTCAGGACACGGTATGGCGATTCATATATCACCATCGTGCGTGTCTCCTCCGCCAGCGCATTGAGCCGCGTCTGGCGTCCTTTCTTCTGTGGCAGGAAGCCCTCGAAGCAGAAGCGGTCACACGGCAGTCCCGATGCCACCAGTGCAGGCACGAATGCTGTCGCACCGGGCAGGCACTGCACCTCAACACCCGCCTTTGCACTCTCGCGGACAAGCAGGAAGCCCGGGTCGCTGATGCCCGGTGTTCCGGCATCGCTTATCAGTGCCACAGTCTCACCGGCAAGTATGCGCTGCACCACCGCTTCGGTGGTCTGATGTTCGTTGAATTTATGATGGGACAGCAGGCGATTCCTGATGTCGAAGTGTTTCAGCAGCACGCTGCTCGTGCGCGTGTCCTCGGCAAGAATGAGGTCTGCCTCCTTCAGCACACGCACGGCCCGCAAGGTCATGTCTTCCATATTCCCCACCGGGGTCGGCACCACGTAGAGCATTCCCATAGACATATCTTCCTCCACCGTTAACAGCGGCAAAGTTATAACAAATCAAACCACAACAACTTGGAGGATATGCAAAAGTTGTACTTTTGCACAACAAATTAACTCAAATTCCGACATTGCAATGGAGCTTAACATAGAAGACAACCAGCAGGAGACCGTGCGCCGCGGACGCATAGAAGTGATTTGCGGCTCCATGTTCAGTGGCAAGACCGAAGAGCTCATACGCCGCCTGCACCGTGCACAGTTCGCACGTCAGAGGGTGGAGATATTCAAGCCTGGCATAGACACACGTTTCTCCGACAGCGATGTCGTGTCGCATCAGGGCAACACCATAGCATCCACTCCCGTCGACAGCAGTGCCAGCATACTGTTGTTGTCGTCGGGCATCGACGTTATAGGCATCGACGAGGCACAGTTTCTTGACGATGGACTCGTGGACATCTGTAGCCAGCTGGCAGACAACGGCATCCGCGTCATCGTCGCCGGACTTGACATGGACTATCTGCGCAAGCCGTTCGGCCCGATGCCGGCACTGTGTGCCATTGCCGATGAGGTGACGAAGGTACATGCCATCTGCGTGCGCTGTGGCAACCTTGCCATGTACTCCCACCGCAAGGTGGCAGACAGCAGGCGTGTCATGTTGGGCGAGACCGAAGAGTATGAGCCGCTGTGCCGCAGCTGCTATCTCAAGGCTGTGAAGAATCAGGACGTGCAGGATCAGACTCAGCATTGACACCGCCACCCGACAACGGCCTGCGGTCGATGACATATTTCTGATAGTACGAAATGAGCAGTGTCGTTATGGGCAGGGCGATTATCATCCCCATGATGCCCATCAGAGAACCCCAGACGGAGAGCGAGAGCAGTATTATGGCGGGACTAAGCCCCATGGCGCGTCCCATGATGCGTGGTGTCAGATACATGTCCTGTATGACCTGCACCACGACGAACACAATCATCGCCAAGCCCAGCACCACCCAGAAGTTCTGTCCCGTGTCGCCCGACTTGATGATGGCCAGCACTATGGTGGGTATGAAGCCGATGACCTGCAAATACGGAACCATGTTCAGCAGGCCGATGAACAGTCCAAGCACGATGGCCATCGGGAACCCGATAATCAGAAACCCGATGCTGAACAGCACACCCACGCACGTGGCCACAATGGCTTGTCCGCGAAAGTAATGGTTCATGCTGTCCGCAACGTCCGTAGAGAGCTTTATGAGGAACGGGCGGAAACGCTTGGGCATCATGTTGACCCACCCTTCCGACAGACTCTCATAGTCGAGTAATATAAATATGGTGTAGAGCAGGGTCATCAGCATGGAGATGGCACTGAACACAAGCGACACCGATTCCGTCATGATGCTCCATATCCTTGGCAGCGTCTGCTTTATGGCATCCATCAGCTCTTCGCGGTCGAACAGGGCTATCAGCTCATCCACGTTGACGTGCTCCTGCAAGAACTTGGCCACAAGTGCCGGAACGCTGTCACCGGCAGGTACCGAAGCTATATATTCTATTATGAGGCTGCGTATGCGTCCCATCTCACTCACCACCGGCGGCACGACCAGCCAAAACACCAGTACGACGAAGCACAGGATGGTGAGCAGTGCGGCAGCGACAGACGGCACACGATAGTGCAGACGACAGCGGAACTGGAAGAACTTGACCAGCGGGAATATCAGATAGGCCAAGAGCCATGCCACGAAGAACGGCAGCAGCACATCGCTGAGACGATAGAGCACCCACAGTATGCAGACCGCCACAAGGCACCCCACGACACCACGGATAAAGCTGTCGAACGTGATCTTCTTCTGCTCCATGCGCACTGTGACTTAGGACTGTTATGCGTGTGGATTATGCGTCCTGAACCAACGGAAGAACCAGCACAGGGCAACGATAAGCACGCAGCCGCCAACGGAGTAGCCCAGCGTGGTGCTCAAGCCGAGAGCCGTGGGAGACACAACCAGGAACGTGCTGCACACCACGGTCATGAACAGTGCCGGAACCAGCGTGACGATGAAGGGCTTGCGCTGCTGCACCAGGTAGACGGTCAGGGTCCACAGCGTGAACACAGACAGAGCCTGATTTGCCCAGCCGAAGTAGTTCCACACCACGTTGAAGCCTTCCTCGTTTGCTATGTTGAACCACAGTATGAGCATCGTCACGGCAAACAGCGGGATACATATATATAAGCGGTTGCGCATCGACTTCTGTGCCAGGTGCAGGAACTCGGCAATGATGAGACGTGCACTGCGCAGTGCCGTGTCACCACTGGTGATGGGAGCAGCCACGACACCAAGCAACGCCAATATGCCGCCGAACGTGCCGAGCCAGCTCTCCGACACGATAGCCACCACCTGCGGCGCACTCGACGAGAGCGAGCCTCCCACTTCCTGCCATCCGTTGTCGAAGAAGAAGTAGGACGATATGGCAGCCCACACCAGTGCCACGACACCTTCCGTAATCATGGCTCCATAGAATATCGGGCGTCCCTGGCGTTCGCTCTTCATGCAGCGCGCCATCAGAGGGCTTTGCGTGGCATGGAAGCCGCTGATGGCACCGCAGGCTATGGTGATGAACAGACACGGGAATATCGGTCCCATCTTGGCGTTGCGGTTCTGCAGGCCGTCCCACAGCTCAGGGATGTCGGGCATGTGTATGAAGAGAGCTATCAGGAGTGCCAGTGCCATGAACAGCATCAGGAAAGCGAACACCGGATATATGCGTCCTATAATCTTGTCGATAGGTAGCATGGTCGCAATGACGTAATAGATGATGATTACCACCACCCACATCATCACGTCACCGGCAATTCCGCCGAGGATTATGGCCGGACTATACACGAACACCGCACCGACCATCATGAGCAACAGCACCGAGAACACCAGCATCACCTTCTTGGTGCGTTGTCCGAGGTACTGCCCCACAAGCTCCGGCAGTCCCTCACCATTGTGGCGCAAGGACAGCATACCGCTCAGGTAGTCGTGCATGGCACCGGCGAAGATGCAGCCGAACACAATCCACAGATATGCCGACGGGCCGAACTTGGCACCCATTATGGCACCGAATATAGGGCCTGTACCCGCTATATTCAGAAACTGAATCATAAATATCTTCCATCCCGGCAGCACAACGAAGTCCACACCGTCGGCATTGGCCACAGCCGGTGTCGGACGGTCGTCGGGACCGAACACATGTTCTATAAACCTTCCGTAAACGAAATAGCCCACGATGAGGGCACACAGTGAAATGGTAAACGTTATCATCTTTGTCGTTTTTAATCAGATATTGTGGTCTTGTTCCAATCAGGGCGCAAAGTTAGCAAAAAAGCCCCTTATGAACACCTGCTTCCGATAAGATATACTTACTCGCCCAAGTAAGATATACTTCAAGGGCAAAGTAAGTACTACTTACCTCGGTAGGTAAGCATATCTTCTTCAATATGGGATTTGGGGGCGAGAGGGGGCTGTATAGGCATTAGGGGTTCTATGAGCAATTGCCTATAATGCCCATTATGCCCATTATACCCATCTTAAAAAAAGACAGAGGGCACGCACCCGTTTGCGGTGCATGCCCTCATGGTCATTCTTGATGCCTATGTGCCTGGGTACCTATGTCTATGTACGTACACATAGGGAGGCGGGAACATCAGTCGGCATTGCCGGTAAGTATCGATACCTCGATCTTGAAGGTGCGGCTGTAGCCGTAGATGTCAGCAACCGTGACAGGGATAAGCTCCTTCACATCATTGGAGATGGGAGTCTTGGTCTCCTGGAAGGAGACATAACCACCCTTCTGCACCGCGGTAGCCTTAGAGTCATCGACCTTGGTGCCGTCGATATCTACAACCGCGCCGTTCACCGCTGCATAGCCGTTATCGCCATTACCGAAGGTGACAGTCTTAAGGATATCAGCGTCGGCGTAAGCACCAGATTTGCCTGCACCAGAACCATCCTCATCAACCTTGAAGAGGTCATACTCACGGCCACGGGCATCCTTACCCTTGACCTGGGTGTAGAAGATGCGGGCAGCACCGCTGTGGAGGTCGGTGACGGTGAACGTGATGCCGTCCTTGGAGAGGATGAGAGTGCCGTCAGCGACAGCGCTCATAAGCTTGATCTTGAAGCTGCCAACGCCACTGGTGCCGGTGTAGGCAAAGCCGGTAGTGCCGTAGGTCTTGGCCTCGACGTTGACAATGAGCTCCTTGCCATAGCCACGCTCGATCTTGCCAGCATTATCAGTAAGCGCAGCACCGCCCTCGGCAGAGGAGACAAGATCAGCCTTGAGGTAGAGCTCGGCACCGTCACTGCCATCCTGGCTGAGGCCGGCAAGGGCAGCGGAGGTCTTGGTGCCGGAGATGGCGAGCTTGTCATCAAGGGAGAGCGTGACAGAGGTCGCGGCATCACCGAGAGTATAGCTGCCATAGGAGCCCTTGAGGCCCTGCACGAAGACGTTCTGTGTCAGGTCAATGCTGGGGACTTTAACGCCGCCGCCGTTAGCCTCACCGGTAAGACGGGTGATCTTCCCGGTCTCGCCGTTGAAGTAGCCCTGGATGACACCGTTCTTGTCGTAGCCGGCGTTGATGCCAAGAAGGTCCTTAAGAGCAGGAGCCTCGAACTTGACAGGGACAACGGCAGAGGAGATAGTCTGTTCCTCCTCGTTCTTGAACTCGACCTTGACGTAGTACTCGGTGTCAAGATTCAAGTTGCTGCTGTTGGTATTATAGCTACCCTCAAGGTTCAGCTTGACAAGGGCTGCGTCGTCGACACCGGTGGCACTAGTCTTACCGCCCTTCTTGAGGAGGGTGATATAGCTCTTGCCGCTAGAAGCAGCAGAGGTAG
>CAVHVD010000136.1:0-7932 GCA_963639425.1 Faecalibacterium prausnitzii | reverse complement strand
TTCTTAGGGTCTAACGATGGGCAAGCATAGCATCTAACGATGCCCGTTCAAAGAACCTAAGAATGCCCAAGCTTGGAGGGCAACGATGGGCATCCTTGCAGCGCACCGTCGGCCGCGTGGCTGCACGTCCACAGGCAGAAACACGTGGCGCGGTGTTGCATATTTTGTTGATATTGTCTAATTTTGCGCCCCGTTGTGATAGCACATTTTCAAACAGTAAAAACCCTGCACTGCAATGTTTCAGACATTTGTTTCGTTCTTGGGAGAGTTTGACATTCTCCAGATGGTACGCTCGTTCATCTCGTTGTTCATCGTCATCGATATGATAGGCTCCATCCCCATCATCATAAACCTCAAGACACAGGGTCTGAACATAAGCGCAAGCCGCGCCACGTGGCTGGCGTTCGCGTTCATGCTGGGCTTCTTCTTCGTGGGCGACTGGGTGTTGCGGCTTTTCAGTGTGGACATCGAGTCGTTTGCGGTGGCAGGCTCGCTGATCCTGTTCTTCATGGCTCTGGAAATGATTCTCGACGTGGTGATATTCAAGAACGCAGGACCCACGAAGGATGCCACGCTGGTGCCGCTCGTGTTTCCGCTGCTGGCAGGCTCGGCATCGTTCACCACGCTGCTGTCGTTGCGTGCCGACAATGCCAGTGTCAACATACTCATAGCCCTTGCACTGAACATGATATGGGTGTACGTGGCGGTGAAGATGGCCGACAAGGTGGAGTGTCTGCTGGGCAAGAGCGGCATCTACATACTCCGCAAGTTCTTCGGCATCATCCTGCTTGCCATAGCCATAAAGATGTTCACTGCCAACATCTCCATGCTCGTGGCATCGTTCATGGAATGACGCTTCCGTGAGGTGCGGACGGCATTTTCTGCACCTCGGCATCAAAAATCCAGTTTTTTCTTTGCAACATAGCTGATTGTCTATATCTTTGGGAAAGTTATTTTTCCAATTTGTGTAACACAATGAGCTATCTGCATTTTGACAAAGCACTGATGATAAACCTGGAGGAGTCGCTGACGCGCGAAGTCCTCCGGACAAACAAGTCGGGTGCCTACCAATGCTCTACCGTCGTTGGATGCAATACCCGTAAGTATCACGGGCTTTTGGTGATACCCGTCCCGAACCTTGACGATGAGAACCACGTGCTGCTGTCGTCGCTCGACGAGACCGTGATTCAGCACGGCGCGGAGTTCAACCTCGGCCTGCACAAGTATAACGGCGACAACTACAGCCCCAACGGACACAAGTATATCCGCGAATACGACTGCGACACCATCCCTGCCACGACATACAGGGTGGGCGGTGTCGTCCTGCGCAAGGAGTCGGTGTTCGTGCACCACGAGAACAGGATCCTGCTGCGCTACACGCTGGTGGATGCGCACTCGCCGACGACGTTGCGCTTCCGTCCGTTCCTGGCATTCAGGAGCGTGCGTGAGTACACCCACGAGAACGCCGCCGCCAGCCGTGAGTATCAGGCAGTGGAGAACGGCATCAAGACATGTCTGTATCCGGGGTATCCGGAGCTGTACATGCAGTTCAACAAGGCTGCGGACTTCCACTTCCTGCCCGACTGGTACAGGGGCATGGAGTACACCAAGGAGCGCGAGCGCGGCTATGAGTCGAACGAAGACCTATACGTACCCGGGTATTTCGAGATGCCGATAAAGAAGGGCGAGAGCATAGTCTTCTCTGCCGGCATATCGGCGGTGAGCACACGCCGCCTGAAGCAGACGTTCCAGACGGAGGTGGACAGCCGCGTGCCGCGCGATAACTTCTACCACTGCCTGAAGAACTCGGCACACCAGTTCCACAACGTTCAGGGCGATGACCACTACATCCTGGCGGGCTACCCGTGGTTCAAGTGCAGGGCGAGGGATCTCTTCGTGTCGCTGCCGGGGCTGACGCTGAGCGTGGGCGAGCGCGACCAGTTTGAGGATGTCATGAAGACGGCAGGGAAGGCTCTGGAGCAGTTTGTCAACCGTGAGCCTGTGACCTGCAAGATATATGAAATCGACCATCCCGACGTGCTGCTGTGGGCGATATGGGCGTTGCAGCAGTATGCCAAGACAACGTCGAAACAGGTGTGCCGCGAGAAGTACGGCAGGCTGATGACAGACCTGATGGACTACATCACCCACCGCAAGCACGAGAACCTGTTCCTGCATGATAACGGACTGCTCTATGCCAACGGCAAAGACAAGGCTATCACGTGGATGAACTCCACGGCAAACGGCCGTCCCGTGGTGCCGAGGACAGGATACATAGTGGAGGTGAACGCGCTGTGGTACAACGCCCTGCGCTTTGTGGCAGACGTTGAACGTGAGGGTGGCAATGACATGCTGGCGGAGGAACTTGACGCACAGGCAGAGGTGACGGGCAAGTCGTTTGTGGAGACGTTCCGCAACGAGTACGGCTATCTGTTCGACTATGTTGACGGCAACATGATGGACTGGAGCGTGAGACCCAACATGATCTTCGCCGCGGCGTTCGACTATTCACCGCTGAACGCGAAGCAGAAGAAGCAGGTGCTGGACATCGTGACCCGCGAGCTGCTCACGCCAAAGGGATTGCGTTCGCTAAGTCCTAAGAGTGCGGGATATAACCCCAACTATGTAGGCCCGCAGAGACAACGCGACCTGGCATATCATCAAGGCACGGCATGGCCGTGGCTCATGGGCTTCTATCTCGAGGCCTACCTGAAGATATACGGCATGAGTGGGGTGTCGTTCGCGGAGAGGCAGCTCATAGGCATGGAAGACGAGATGCAGACACACTGCATAGGCACGCTGTCCGAGCTGTATGACGGCAATCCGCCGTTCGCAGGACGCGGAGCCGTGTCGTTCGCCATGAACGTGGCGGAGATACTGCGCATACTGAAGATGCTGAACAGTTACAACATGCAATAGACAGGGGAGGACGGAATATGAAAGTATTGATGTTTGGCTGGGAATTTCCCCCTCATATCCTGGGAGGCCTGGGGACGGCGAGCTACGGACTGACCAAGGGCATGTCGATGCAGACGGATATGGAGATAACGTTCTGCATACCGAAGCCGTGGGGGGACGAAGACCAAAGTTTCCTGAAGATCATAGGCATGAACAGCACACCGGTGGTGTGGAAGGACGTGGACTGGAACTACGTGCAGTCGAGGGTGGGGAGGTACATGGACCCACAGCTCTACTACGACCTGCGCAGTCATATCTATTCGGACTTCAGCTATATCAAGACCAATGACCTGGGGTGCATAGAGTTCTCGGGACGCTATCCGGAGAACATCTACGAAGAGATAAACAACTACTCCATCGTGGCAGGCGTGGTGGCACGCCAGCAGCAGTTTGACATCATCCACTCGCATGACTGGCTGACATATCCTGCCGGCATCCATGCCAAGCAGGTGAGCGGCAAGCCGCTGGTGATCCACGTACATGCTACGGAGTTCGACCGTAGCCGTGGGCATCCCAATCCGGGGGTCTACGGCATAGAGAAAGACGGCATGGACAATGCCGACCACATCATGTGCGTGAGCGAGCTGACGCGGCAGATTGTCATAAGCAAGTATTTCCAAGATCCGAGGAAGGTGTCGACGGTGCACAATGCCGTGACACCGCTGTCGAAAGAGATACTTGACATAGTGCCGGAACGCAAGCCCAACGAGAAGGTCGTGACATTCCTTGGCAGACTGACGATGCAGAAAGGACCGGAATATTTTGTGGAGGCGGCGAACATGGTGCTACACCGCACGAAGAACATCCGCTTCTGCATGGCTGGCAACGGCGACATGATGGACAAGATGATTACGCTCGTGGCACAGCGGGGCATAGCCGACCGCTTCCACTTCCCGGGCTTCATGAGAGGCAATCAGGTGTATGAGTGCCTGAAGGCGAGCGATGTCTACGTCATGCCTTCGGTGTCGGAGCCGTTCGGCATCTCACCGCTTGAGGCCATGCAGTGTGGCGTGCCGTCGATCATATCGAAACAGTCGGGATGTGCCGAGATACTTGATAAGTGCATCAAGGTGGACTATTGGGACATTCACGCCATGGCAGACGCCATGTATGCCATCTGCACCTATCCGGCTCTGTACGAGTATCTGCGCGATGAGGGCAAGAAGGAGGTGGACGGAATCAAGTGGGAAGATGCGGGCATGAAGGTGCGGCGCATCTACGATGATGTTTTGAAGAACTACAACAAGTAAAATAATAAATCGAACGATATGAGGACTATATGCTTTTACTTTGAGATACACCAGCCCGTCTATCTGAAGCGATACCGCTTCTTCGACATTGGCATCAACCACTACTATACCGATGACTATACCAACTCGACGAAGATAGCCGAGGTGGCAGAGCGGTCGTACATACCGGCTCTGACGACACTCATCGAGATGGCAAACGAGAATACAGGCAACTTCAAGGTGGCACTGTCCCTCTCCGGACTGGCTGCCGAACAGCTTGAGGTGCATGCGCCGGAGGTGATGGAGCTGCTCAAGAAGCTGGTGGAGACAGGCTGCTGTGAGCTGTTGGCAGAGCCTTACTCGCACGACCTGTCGTCGTTGAACAACGAGAATGTGTTCAAAGATCAGATTGAACGGCAGATGGAGACCATGAAGACACTGTTCGGGGTGACACCCAAGGTGTTCGTCAACTCGGGACTGCTATACAGCAATGAGATAGGCAACATGGTGGCAAGCCTTGGCTTCAAGGGCATGCTCACGGAGGGTGCCAAGCATATATTGGGATGGAAGAGCCCGCACTATGTCTACCACAGCAGTGAGAACCCGAAGCTGAAGCTGCTGCTGCGCGACTTCAAGATGTCCGACGACATATCGCTGCGCTTCTCGAATGCCGACTGGAGCGAGTATCCGATGTTTGCGGACAAGTTCATAGACCGTATTTGCGTGCTGCCGGAGGAGGAGCAGGTCATCAACCTCTTCATGGATCTGACGGCTTTTGGCATGGCACAGCCGTTGTCATCGAACATACTGATGTTCCTGAAGGCACTGCCGGGATATGCCAAGGACAAGGGCGTGGTGTTCTCCACTCCTACGGAGGTGATAACGAAGCTGAAGTCGGTGTCGGCCATAGACGTGCCAAGTGCAATATCGTGGAACGACGAGGAACGCGACACCAGCTGCTGGCTGGGCAACGTGATGCAGCGTGAGGCTTTCCATAAGCTCTATGACCTGTCAGATCGTGTGCTGCTGTGTGGCGACCGCAGGATAAAGCAGGACTTCGACGTACTCCAGACCAGCAATAACTTCCGCATGATGACAACCAAGAACAACGGTATGGGTGTCGACCGTGACATATTCGACTCGGCGTATGATGCTTTCACCAATTATATGAATGTTCTTGGTGACTTCAGCAAGCGTGTGGATTCGCTCTATCCGTCGGACATCGACAACGAGGAGCTGAACGCCCTGCTTACCACAATCCGCAATCAGGACTCGGAGATTAACGAACTCAACAAGGAGCTGAAGAAGTCGAAGGAGAAGCTGGAACTGCTGAAGGACAATGCGCAGCCGACGGCTGAACCGTCATCGGGCAAGAAGGCGGGTGCAAAGGCCGGTAAGTCTGTTGCCAAGAAGAGCAGGGAGAAGAAACCTGCTTAGAACACCGTTGAGAAGACAACGGCCAAGACCTAAGACTAATAAGAAGTCCTGCTTCCTCAATAGTTGGAAGCAGGATTTCTTAGTATCATGACGCACGTACAGCGTGCCTCACTTCAATAGTTGGAAACAGGACTGATCATGATGTACGCACAGTGTGCCTCACTTGTCCTTGGTGAAGCGCGTGTACGTCACATCTATTTTTATGGGGTTCTTGAGCTTGCCACCTTCGGTGGCAGTGCCACCCACGAGCTTGGTGTACGACGGCTCAAGGTCATGTTGCACGCCGGTGGTCGTGGTGGTGCCGGTGCTTGAGTTGGTATATGTGGACAATACCACCGGCACGAGCAGCAGCTTGTTGTCTTCAGTCCATTGTTTCTCCATGCTGTCATCCCATGCAGAGCCTGCGGCGGCCTTGGCACGGTGCTTCTCCTGAAGGCTTGTGGTCACCAAACGAGCAATATTGCTGAAGACGTATTTGTTCGTTGCCGAAGCGTTGTGCGTTGCGGTATAGGTCGTGGCATTGTCAGGCAGTTCATTCTGTTCAAAGAAGTTCTTCAAGTCTTTCTTCCTGATGAGAAGCAGCGTTGTCGGTTCGTCCATGCTGTACTCGTACTCACTCTCCTGCTCATAGTTGGTGAACGACAGCTTGATGGCATTCAATGTGTCGTTGCCGAGCTGTGCGTCTATCTCATCATAGGGGAGGGTGACAGCTGTGAAGATACCCGCCGGTGACTTGATATAAGTGTGGTTGTTCTCGGCAATCTTGGCCTGTAGCTGTGCTGAGTTCTGGAAGCGGTTAGCCTGTATGATTTCGCTACTTGATGCGAACAATATGCGTGAACTGTAGTACAGTGAGTCCTCACCAGCCACGCCCAGTGAGTCCGTGACCTGCTTCTTCAGGGCTACGCCCAACGAGTCTGTGTAGTGGTAGCGGAACTGCATCTGTAGGGCAACGTAGTCAACGTAGAGTATCGTGCCGTCGCCATAGTCATTCTTGATATATACACCGGGGAAAACGTTCTCGATAAAGGTGTCTGCGTTCTTGAAGTATTCAGGATGCTTGCGATTCAGTTCAAGGATATCCTGTCCCATCTGCCTGTCGAGTTGTATGGATACATTGGGATAGTACGTGGCATAGCCGTTGGAGTCCGTGCTCTTGCGCTCCTCATCGCTGATGGAGAAGTCATGGGCTGTATATGCTTTGCTGCCGAGGTAGCCTTCTTCGGCATCATAGTACTTGTCCGTGTCGATATTGGTATAGCGATAGAAGCGTCCGTTGCCCTTGCGCTCTTCCAGCCAGCGGTCGTTCAGACGGTAGGCACTCAGTCGGCTTGCCGTCAGTGAGTCACCGAACCACGTCGTGTAGTAGACCACAAGGCGGATGTTGGTGCATGAGTCACCGGCCATAGTGCCGCTGGCGGTACCAGTAGCTTCGTCGTAGCTGTAAACGGCAGGGAACTTGTAGTTTTCTATACAGTTGAGTTCGGTGAGAAAGCTGGCTTCATAGTATCCGAACTCAGGGTCGGTGTAGCGTCCGAGGTAGCCTGTCTCCGAGCGGGCATACACCGAGTCTGCCTCTACGGACTCGGATTGGGCTTCGAACGATGCGGTATATGTGTACACGGCATCCGAATCCGGCATTAGGTTCATGCCGATGTTTCCGGTGTTGTCGTCGCAACCTGTGAGCGCAAACAACACGGTCAGGAACGCAAATCCCGTAAGTTTAAGTTTCATGACTGAAAGGGTGTCTTGTAGGACGTTTGTATATGTGTCTCGTTATGTGTAGTCTTGTCTGCCAAATCAGATGTTGTTGTAGAACTCGTGTAAGGCTGACGGCATCTCCTCCTCGGGACGATATTCCAAGAAAGGTTTGCCAGACTGGCGTGCATACTCCACAAGTTCCGGACTGGCATCCTCCATCTGCTGCACAATAGCATCGGAGTTGTCTATGGCGAACTTGCTGAGCTTGATGTAGTCCACGGGGCCTTTTAATGATGCGACATCAGACTCCTTGATGCCCTTGATGCGTAGCTTGGCACCGAAGTTGGCATTGAATGTTTTGGTGAATGTGTCGTTGTAGAGTGAATATACAACCTTGGAGTTTGCGAACGAAGGTTCTTCGTTATATGCTTTCTTGATGTAGAGGGGTGTGATTGCTGTGAACCATCCGTGGCAGTGGATGATGTCAGGACACCAACGCAACTTCTTGACGGTCTCCAGCACTCCACGATCATAGAAGATGCTGCGCTCGTCGTTGTCATCATACTCCGTGCCATCCTTATCGCACACCTGTAGGCGGTTCTGGAAG
>CAVHVD010000135.1:0-5711 GCA_963639425.1 Faecalibacterium prausnitzii | reverse complement strand
CCGACAGCCGAGAACAGCACAGCGTCAGCATTCAGACATACTTGGAAGGTCTCTTCGGGGAACGGATCACCAACTTTGTCAATGGCATCCGCACCGCAAATGGCTTCTTCATAGGACACTTCGTGGCCGAACTTGCGGCACACAGCAGTCATAACGTCAACTCCAATCTTGGAGATTTCAGGGCCGATGCCATCACCGGCCAGGACAGCGATTTTCAGTTTCATAACTATTCTGAGTGTGTATTATTGTTTTAGTTCAGGATTCTCGCACAGGTCTGTGCGCGTCTCATATTCATCTTCTATGATGTTCAGCATCTTTATGGTAGCTTTTATGGCAGACTCCGTCTGGTCGGCATCAAGTCCGCGCGTGCGGAACTCGCGATTGTCGAATGTCCACGAGATGACTGTCTGCACCAAAGCGTCGGTGCGTCCTCCTGGCGGGATGCTGACGGCATAGTTCACGAGCATGGGGAACTTGCGGTTCAGCAGCTGTTTGTAGATGAAGCGCAGCGCACGCACAAAGGCATCATACTGTCCGTCGCCGCTCGAGCTGGCCTCAAACTCGTTGCCGTCAATGGAGATCTTCAACATGGCCATAGGCTTAAGGCCGTGTGCCAGGTTGACGACGTAGCTTATAAGCCGCACTTTGTCACTCGTGACACCATGCTTCAGCACGTCCGACACGATGTATGGCAGGTCTTCGGGCGTGACAAGTTCCTTCTTGTCGCCAAGCTCTATTATGCGCTCGGTGACCTTCTTCATAGATATCTCGTCAAGATCAAGCCCCAGCTCTTCAAGGTTCTTGCGGATATTGGCCTTGCCGCTGTTCTTGCCTAAGGCATACTCACGTTTGCGCCCGAAGCGTTCGGGCAGCAAATCATTGCAGTAGAGATTGCGTTTGTTGTCACCGTCGGCATGCACTCCGGCCACCTGCGTGAACACGCTCTCGCCGACGATGGGCTTATTCGGCGGGACTGCTATTCCCGAATATGAGGCAACGATGCGGCTGGCCTCATTGAGTTGGTTCTCATCGATGTGTGTCTGTGCTTTGTCGTGGTCTTTCAGGATGGCCTGCACGCTGGCCAACGGAGCGTTGCCGGCTCTCTCGCCAAGACCGTTTATTGTCGTGTGCAGTCCTTTGCAACCGGCAATCACTGCCGACAGGACGTTGCCGACAGCCAGGTCATAGTCGTTATGGGCATGGAAATCGAAGTGCACATCGGGGTAACGCTCCACCATAAGCCTCATGAACTTATGTGTCTGCATCGGATTCAATATGCCAAGGGTGTCGGGCAGCATGAACCGCTTTATCTCCGTCTGCACCAGTGCATCCATCAGTTCGAACACATACTCGGGCGAATCCTGAATGCCATTGCTCCAGTCCTCAAGATAGACGTTGGCATCCATGCCCTTGGACACAGCATAAGCCAACGTTTCCTTGATGTCGGCTATATGTTCCTGAACGGTTTTCTTCAGCTGGTAAGTGCAGTGCTTGAGAGAGCCTTTGCACAAGAGGTTCATGACGCGACAGCCTGCCGACGAAATCCAGTCGACAGAAGTCCTGCCATCGATGAAGCCAAGCACCTCTACTCTATTGAGATAGCCATGACGTGCAGCCCACTCCGTTATCATCGCAACAGCCTCATGTTCGCCTTCCGAGACCCGTGCTGATGCCACTTCAATGCGGTCAACCTTCAGTCTGTCGAGCAGCAGGCGGGCTATCATCAGCTTCTCGTGCGGAACGAACGACACGCCATTGGTCTGCTCACCATCCCTCAGGGTGGTGTCCATTATCTCAATCTCGTGCGACCGCGAACCGTCCTTCATGCTGTTTCTCCCACGCTTCTATCTTGTCCTTGTTCTCAAGAAGAAAATCAATATCGTCCAAGCCGTTCATCAGACAGTGCTTCTTGTATGCGTTTATCTCGAAACTCTCGCTCTTGCCCGTTGCCTTGTTGGTTATGGTCTGTTTCGGCAGGTTGACTTCGACTTCTGTCTTCGGATTATCGGATATGGACAGGAACAGCTCCTTCAGGAACGGTTCGCTGACGACCACCGGCAACACGAAGTTGTTAAGTTCGTTGTTCTTGTGTATGTCGGCAAAGAAGCTGCTGACGACCACGCGGAAGCCATAGTCGGCAATGGCCCACGCTGCATGCTCGCGGCTGCTGCCACTGCCGAAGTTCTTCCCTGCCACCAGTATCACGCCGCCATAGCGCGGGTCGTTCAGCACGAAGTCCTTTATCGGATTGCCCTGCTTGTCGTAACGCCAGTCGCGAAACAGGTTCTCTCCGAAGCCCTTCTTGTCGGTAGCCTTGAGGAAGCGTGCCGGTATTATTTGGTCAGTGTCGACATTCTCCAGTGGGAGTGGAACACATGTGCTGGTTATTATGTTGAATTTCTGTTTCATCGCTTTCTCCTTTATATTAATGTTCGCGGATCTGTTATCACCCCTGTCACTGCTGCCGCTGCTGCCACGAGCGGACTGGCCAGTATCGTTCTTGAGCCAGGTCCCTGACGTCCTTCGAAGTTTCTGTTGCTCGTGGACACGGAGTACTTGCCTGCGGGGACCTTGTCGTCATTCATAGCCAGGCAGGCAGAGCATCCGGGCTGGCGGATCTCAAACCCTGCCTCTGCAAGCACCTTGTCAAGACCCTCCTGACGGATCTGTGCATCGACCATCCATGACCCCGGGACAAGCCATGCCACCACGCCATCAGCCTTCTTCTTTCCCTTCACCAGAGAGGCAAAAGCTCGGAAATCCTCAATGCGTCCGTTCGTGCATGCTCCGAGGAACACATAGTCAATCTTGTGGCCGAGCAACTTCTCGCCAGGCTTGAAGCCCATATAGTCAAGCGATTTCAAGAACGATGCCTGTGCAGCCTCACCCATCCCTTCGAGAGTGGGGATGTTGTCGGTGATGCTCATTCCCATGCCGGGGTTCGTGCCGTATGTCACCATGGGCTGTATGTCTGCACCGTCGAACGTCAGTTCGCGGTCAAACACGGCATCATCGCCGCTCTTCAGTGTCTTCCAGTAAGCCACAGCCCTGTCCCAGTCGGCACCCTTCGGCGCGTATTCACGGCCTTTTATGTATTCGAAAGTCTTCTCGTCAGGGGCGATGAAGCCGCCACGGGCACCCATCTCTATCGACAGATTGCACAACGTCAGACGTCCCTCCATGGAGAGGTCACTGACGACAGAGCCGGAGTATTCCACGAAGTAGCCCGTAGCACCCGATGTAGAGATTTTCGACATCAGATACAGTGCCACGTCCTTTGCCGTAACGCCCTTGCCCAGCTTGCCGGTGATGTTGATACGCATCGACTTAGGCTTCTGCTGGAGTATGCACTGCGATGCCATCACCATCTCGACCTCACTCGTGCCGATGCCAAAGGCGACAGCACCGACAGCACCGTGGGTCGACGTGTGCGAGTCGCCACAGACGATTGTCATCCCAGGGAGGCTGAGACCGCGCTCGGGACCGACGACATGAATGATTCCGTTCTTCGGATTCAGCATGCCGAAGTGCGTCAGCCCGAAGTCCTTGGCATTTCTCTCGAGGGTGTCTACCTGCTTCTTCGACACAGGATCTTCTATGGGTTTGTCCTGGTCATGTGTCGGCGTGTTATGATCCGGCATGCAGAATATCTGCTCCGGACGGAAACATTTCAGTCCACGTTCGCGCATCCCTGCGAATGCCTGCGGGCTGGTCACCTCGTGGCAGTACAGGCGGTCAATATACAGTTGCGTGGGACCGTCTTCAATCTTTTGGACTACGTGCGTGTCCCATATTTTGTCAAACAGAGTGTTCATGTGTCTTATCCTTAGTTTTTGAATTTATTGATACAGTCTATATATGCCTCTACGGATGCCGTCACGATGTCGGTGTTTGCTCCGAAACCATAGTAGATATGCCCGTCGTACTCGACCTGCATGTGTACCTTTCCCACGTCGTCGCTGCCCTTACTGATGGCCTGTATTGTGAACTCCTTCAGCACCATCTGCTTCTGGATTATCTTCTTCAATGCCTTTATGGCAGCATCGACAGGGCCGTTTCCCGTGGCAGCAGCATCGAACTTCTGATTGCTGATGTCCAGCCCTATGCTGGCGACGCTGCGCACACCCATACCCGTGGTGACTTGCAGGTAGTCGAGCTTGACAGAGTGTGATGCCGACCTGTCGGCACCGGCAAGCATCAGGATGTCATCGTCGTTGACCTCTTTCTTCCTGTCGGCAAGCCGCAGGAACGACTCATAGATTCTGTCCATCCTCTTGTCGTCGTTCACGTCGACACCTAAGACGTGCAGACGATATTTCAGTGCCGCATGTCCGCTTCTTGCTGTCAGGACTATCGAGTTGTCGTCGAGGCCGATGTCTTTCGGATCGATGATTTCGTATGTGGACACGTTCTTGAGAACACCGTCCTGATGTATGCCGCTCGAGTGGGCAAAGGCGTTGCGCCCGACAATGGCCTTGTTTGCCTGGACGGGCATATTCATCAGTCCGCTCACCATTCGGCTTGTGGGGAATATCTTTGTGGTGTTGATGTCGGTGTCTATTCCTATGCCTTTGTGACATTTAAGAATCATCACTATCTCCTCCAACGAGGTGTTGCCGGCTCGCTCGCCTATGCCGTTTATGGTGACCTCCACCTGACGCGCTCCGGCCAGGACACCGTTAAGTGTGTTTGCCGTTGCCATGCCGAGGTCGTTATGGCAGTG
Organism: Faecalibacterium prausnitzii; assembly: GCA_963639425.1. Lineage (GTDB taxonomy): Bacteria > Bacteroidota > Bacteroidia > Bacteroidales > Bacteroidaceae > Bacteroides. Next base: position 988 of record CAVHVD010000135.1, on the reverse strand, counting down.
GGTCGACAGTATGGCCTTGTCAACACCGTCGACATGCTCCTTCAGATATTTTATCTTCTCGAAGTACTCCTGCGGCAGGCAGTATCCCGTCGTGTCGGGGATATTCACCACCGTGGCACCGGCCTTTATGACGGCCTCCACCACACGCGCCAAATACTCGTTGTCTGTCCTGCCTGCATCTTCGGCATAGAACTCCACGTCTTCCACGTATTTCTTAGCATACCTGACGGCGGCAACGGCACGCTCTATTATCTCTTCGCGGTTCGAGTTGAACTTATACTTTATGTGTTCGTCACTCGTGCCGATGCCGGTATGTATTCTCTTGTGCTTGGCATATTGCAGAGACTCCGCCGCCACATCGATGTCTTTCTGCACGGCACGCGTAAGCGCACAGATGGTTGGCCACGTGACAGCCTTCGAAATCTCAATCACCGAATTGAAGTCGCCGGGACTTGATATGGGAAATCCGGCTTCAATGACATCCACGCCCAAAGACTCCAGCTGCTTGGCAACCTGTATCTTCTCGACTGTGTTCAACTGACACCCCGGCACTTGCTCTCCGTCCCGCAGGGTGGTATCAAAAACAAACAATTTCTCGCTCATCTCTAACAGTATAGTTTTTTTATCATCAAAAAAGCCTTTCGCACCACAGAAGTGAGAAAGGCTTTAGAATATATGCATATCCAAACTATGCGCAGAACTCACTCCCACTGACCTTCGGTAGTAGAATAATGACTCCGCACAATAGAATGTATGTAAACATTTCGCTCATTGCTTCGCTATTTGGTTGCAAAAGTAAAGAGAATATCGAACCTGACAAATAAAACTGAAACTTTTTACATCCTCCACCTAATTATTGCACCGCCAACATTCTTCACTACACCAGTGAAACTGTGCCGTATATTAAGATTACGGTGCAACCACTTTTTCTCGTTCTCGGTGTGAGTGGATTTTGTGCACCTACTGTGCCCTTCTTCCCCTCTGCCAT
>CAVHVD010000134.1:0-8988 GCA_963639425.1 Faecalibacterium prausnitzii | reverse complement strand
TGCATGATACAAAAATAATGGTCAAAATAGTTGGATGGAAACATAGAAAGCACAAATCCGTGGACGTACAGCCACAAATCTATGGACGTACAGCCACAGATGCGTCGTCGGAAAGCGATTTGTTTATGTCTTCGATGTATTGCAACAGCGCGTCGCGGCCGTCGCCGTTGAGACTCGAGGTGAGGAACACCGGAGGAAGTTCTTCCCAGGTCTCGCGCATCTTCTCGAGCCAGGTCTGCACATTACCGCTGGTCTTGCTGCGCGACTGCTTGTCGACCTTGGTGAATACAATGGCAAAGGGCACGCCGTTCTCGCCGAGGAAGTTCACGAAGTCGACATCGTTCTTCTGCGGCGCAAGACGGCTGTCGATGAGGACGAAGAGGCACGTCAGCTGCTGTCGCCGCAGCACGTAGTCCGTTATCATGCGCCGGAGCTGCTCCATGGCCTTCTGCCCGCGTCTGGCATACCCGTAGCCCGGCAGGTCGACAAGGAACCACTCCCTGTTGACGATGAAGTGGTTTATCAACATCGTCTTGCCGGGGGTGGCACTGGTCATGGCCAGCCCCTTGCGGCCGGTGAGCATGTTTATGAGGCTTGACTTACCGACGTTGCTGCGGCCAACGAAGGCATACTCGGGCAACATCTGCTGCGGACACTTGCTTACGTCAGTGTTGCTGACTACAAACTCGGCGTTGCTTATCTTCATCTTGTCTCTCTCCTGGTGGGTTTTTGATTTGCAGGGCGCAAAGTTAGCGATTTCCCACAGAAACTTTCACTACCTTTGCTCCTCCTATATATAATATGGAGAAATGGAAACGAGGATCGAAGACTGGGGAACCGTGGACTATGCCGAGGCATGGCGCAGGCAGGAGGAGCTGTTCGACGGGATGGTGGAGAAGAAACTGGCAGGCAGGCACGACTATGAGAACCGCATCGTCATGTGCCAGCATCCGCACGTCTACACCATCGGGCGTAGTGGCAAGGACAGCAACATGCTCATCGGCACGGACTTCCTGCAACGGATAGGGGCACAGCTGTTTCACATCGACCGTGGCGGCGACGTGACCTACCACGGCCCGGGACAAATCGTGTGCTACCCCATCCTCAATCTCGAAGACTTCGGACTGGGGTTGAAGGAGTATGTGCACGTCATTGAGGAGGCGGTGATACGGCTGTGTGCCACCTACGGCATCGAGGCTGGACGGCTGGAGGGAGCCACAGGCGTGTGGCTGGATGCCCACACCGCAAGGGCACGCAAGATTTGTGCCATAGGCGTGAGGAGCAAGCACTTCGTGACCATGCACGGCATGGCACTGAACGTCAACACCGACTTGCGCTACTTCAGCTACATCAATCCCTGCGGCTTCGTCGATAAGGGTGTCACGTCAATACAGAAGGAGCTGGGACGGGAGATGGACATGGAGGAGGTCAAGGATCTGCTGTCGCGCGAACTTGTGCGACAACTCGAGAGCAAATGAAAGGGGAGCTACGATGCCGTAACTCCCCATCCATGTGTTGTCGGGGTACCAAGATTCGAACTTGGGACCCCCTGCTCCCAAAGCAGGTGCGCTAACCGGACTGCGCTACACCCCGATGCCTTATCCTCAAAGGCGGTGCAAAGGTAGCAAGTATTTTTTCACCGACAAACCTTTCATTCTTATTTTTCAAAAAAAAGCTCGACAAGGAGCGCACCGTCCCGCCATGCGACGCACCCGTCACGATTAACGACAAGAGGAAGCTACTTCTTCTCCTTGAGGATGTCGCGTATCTCGGTGAGCAGCTGCTCTTCCTTGGTCGGCTCCGGCGGCGCAGGTGCGGCAGGAGCAGGCTCCTGAGCCTTGGTACGACGCATCAGGGTCGTCAAGATCTTGATGACTGCAAAGATGCAGGCGGCAATGATGAGGAAATCAACCACGTTCTGGATGAAGCTGCCGTAGTTGAGCGTTGCGGCTTCCTTGATGACATTACCGGCCTCGTCACGGGTCTCGGGCTTGATGACCCACTTCAGCCCTGTGAAGTTCACACCGCCAATCAACAGTCCGATGAGCGGCATCATAACATCGCTGACCAGCGAGGTGATGATCTTTCCGAATGCGCCTCCAATGATGACACCCACTGCCATATCAACCACATTGCCCTTCATGGCAAAGTCCTTAAAGTCCTGTAATAGTTTGTGCATACGCGAATTAAAATTTATTAAATGTTGATTCAGGGACGAATGTAAAAACAAATTTGTATATTTGCACCGCAAAAGCGGAAATATATTTTTCCGCTTGTCGTTGCAGGCAGTGCGAAATCGCACGAGGCGGAGACGCACGCCAAGCATCGTGGAGAACAAAACGAAGATATAAGAACAAACCTTTTAAAGTTTAAAAACAAAATGATTAAAATTGGCATTAACGGATTCGGTCGTATCGGCCGTTTCGTATTCCGCTCAACTCTTGAGTCTGCAAACGCAAAGGATGTTGTAGTAGTAGGTATCAACGACCTGCTGCCGGTTGACTACATGGCATACATGCTGAAGTATGACACAATGCACGGTCAGTTCGACGGTACAATCGAGGCTGACACAGAGAAGAACGAGCTCATCGTCAACGGCAACCACATTCGTGTCACAGCAGAGAAGGACGCAGCCAACCTGAAGTGGAACGAGATTGGCGCAGAGTATGTTGTTGAGTCAACAGGTCTGTACCTGACAATGGATCGCGCAGAGAAGCACTTGCAGGCAGGCGCAAAATACGTTGTTCTGTCGGCTCCTTCAAAGAAGGGCGATGATGGCCGCCAGGCTGACATGTTCGTATGCGGTGTAAATACCGACAAATACGCTGGTCAGACAATCGTCTCCAACGCATCTTGCACAACCAACTGCTTGGCTCCTATCGCTAAGGTGTTGAACGACAAGTTCGGCATCGAGACTGGTTTGATGACAACCGTTCACTCGACGACAGCTACACAGCGTACAGTAGACGGTCCTTCACTGAAGGATTGGCGTGGTGGCCGTGCCGCTTCTGGCAACATCATCCCGTCTTCTACGGGTGCTGCAAAGGCCGTAGGCAAGGTTATTCCTGAACTGAATGGCAAGCTGACAGGTATCTCAATGCGCGTCCCGACCTTGGACGTATCTGTTGTCGACCTGACTGTCAACCTGAAGAAGTCTGCAACTAAGGAGGACATCTGCAAGGCTATGAAGGAAGCATCTGAAGGTGAGCTGAAGGGCATTTTGGGCTACACCGAGGATAAGGTCGTTTCTTCCGACTTCCTTGGCTGCCCGTTGACATCAATCTTCGATGCTGATGCAGGCGTTTATCTGACAGATAAGTTCGTCAAGGTAGTTTCGTGGTATGACAATGAGATCGGCTACTCTCACAAGGTTGTTGACCTGATCAAGATCATGAAGAAGCACAACGGCTGAGACGTTCGTTAAATAATCATATTAAATGGGCGGCCTTCAACGAGGTCGCCCATTTTTTTCGCACTTTTGCACATCCAAGAGACAGGTACACTAACGTCTTATTCCTACACACAACGAACTGAAAATGACAAAAGAGCAGACGACGAATCCTTTCTTCCTGCCTTATGATACGCCCCACGGCACCGTGCCCTTCGACAAGATCAGCACCTGTCACTTCGAACCGGCCATCATGAGGGGCATAGAGCAGCACAACAACGAGATAAAAGCCATAACCGACAATCCGGAACGCCCCACATTCAGAAACACGATAGAGGCATACGAGATGTCAGGGCGTCTGCTGGAGCGCGTCATGACCGTGTTTGAAAATCTGCTGAGTGCCGAAACCAATGACGAACTGCAGGAGTTGGCCAACAAGCTGATGCCAGTACTCAGCAACCACTACAACGACGTAAGTCTGAACGAGGAGCTGTTTGCACGTGTGAAGGCCGTCTACGACAACCGCAGCAACGAGACTCTTGATACCGAACAGAACAAGCTACTCGACGACACATACAAAGGCTTTGCACGAGGCGGAGCCAACCTTTCTGCCACAGACAAGAAGACCTTGCGCGAGCTTTCCGAGAGCCTTAGTCTGTTGTCATTGCAGTTCAACAACAACCTTCTGAAAGATACAAACGCATACAAGCTGAACCTTACGGACAAGGCACAGATAGCCGGTCTGCCAGACGGTATCGTGGAGGCGGCGGCAGAAGCTGCCGCTGAAGACGGACAGAGCGGATGGACGTTCACGCTGAACGCTCCGAGCTACGGTCCTTTCATGACATACGCCGACGACCGCGAGCTGCGCCATACCCTTTATGTGGCCTACAACACACGATGCACACATGGCGACACGCAGGACAACACCGATATCGTGCGACAGATCGTGAACCGGCGCATGCAAGTGGCACAGCTCTTAGGATATAGAACCTATGCCGACTATGCGTTGGAAAACCGCATGGCGCACGACAGCCGGAACGTCTACCGTCTGTTAGATAAGCTGCTTAATGCCTACATGCCTGCTGCCAAAGACGAGGTTAGGGAGGTGCAGGCATTGGCCTGCGAGATGAAAGGCGACGGCTTCACGCTGATGCCTTGGGACTGGAGTTACTACTCGCACAAGTTGAAAGAGCGTAAGTTCAATATTGACAATGAGAAGCTACGCCCGTATTTCGAACTTGGCAACGTGATAAGTGGCGTGTTCGGACTTGCAACACGTCTATACGGAATAACGTTCAAGGAGAACAAGGACATACCCGTTTATCATCCCGACGTCAAGGCATACGAAGTGACAGACAAGGACGGTACGTTCCTCGCCGTGCTCTATGCCGACTTCCACCCGCGTGCAGGCAAGCAGTCGGGGGCATGGATGACGAGCTACAAGGGACAATGGATAGACACGGCTACCGGTGAGAACAGCCGCCCGCAGGTGTCGTTGGTGATGAACTTCACCAAGCCGACGAAAGACAAGCCTGCGCTGCTGACGTTCGACGAAGTGACCACCTTCCTGCACGAGTTCGGCCACAGCCTGCACGGGATGTTTGCAAACACGCACTACGGAAGCCTGAGCGGCACCAATGTCTATTGGGATTTTGTGGAGCTGCCTTCACAATTCATGGAGAACTTCGCCACGGAGACGGAGTTCCTGCACACCTTTGCCAAGCATTACAAAACCGGTGAGCAGATTCCTGACTGTATGGTGGAGGCACTGAAAGCCTCGGAGAACTTCAACGTGGCGTATGCCTGCATGCGTCAGGTCGGCTTCGGACTGCTCGACATGGCTTGGTACACACGCACGGAGCCTTTCGACGGTGATGTCATGGTCTATGAACAGGAAGCGTGGAAACGTACACAGCTGTTGCCACATGTCACGGGGACGTGTATGAGCACGCAGTTCTCCCACATCTTCGCCGGTGGATATGCCGCCGGATATTATAGTTACAAGTGGGCCGAGGTGCTCGACGCCGATGCTTTCGCCCTATTCAGGCAGAAAGGACTGTTCAATGCGACAGTCGCGACATCGTTCAGGGAAAACATCCTATCGCGTGGCGGCACCGAAGACCCGATGACGCTGTACAAACGTTTCCGTGGACAAGAACCCACGATCGACGCATTACTGGAACGAAACGGACTGAAGAAATGAGAATGACAGAAAGGCACACCGCGTACCTTATCGTCGCCGTCACACTGACGCTGCTCGTTCAGCCGATGCTGACAGCCTGTGACAACGAGGACGACGTGAAAGAAATTTTCACCGGCAAGACATGGAAACTCAGCTACATCTATGCCGAAGGAGCATACAGCATCCCCATAGATTTCTGGGATGGCGACGCGGCCAAGGAAGCGGCAAGCCGCACGTTGCGCGACGTTGAGGGGAACTACACGGTGGAGTTCAGCGGCGCAGAGATGGGCGGAACATTCCGGGGTTCCGTGAACGGGCGCATCGTCAACTCCACGTTCTCCGGACAGTGGCAGGCCGATGCCGGCACGCACGCTCTGACAATCAGCAATCTCACGTTCGGCGGCAATGCCGAGACAGACGTGCAGGCGGTGAACTTCAAGCGTGGTCTGCAAAATGTTTACAAATACACGGGCGATTCAAACGGGCTGTATCTGCACTACAAGGAGAACACCATGGAGCGCGTGCTGGCACTGTTTGTCTCGAAGACCAAGTGAAGATACGGAGGTGAAGCATGGACGGACAACAGACGGACAACAGGAAGCAGCGCGACCTTGACAGACGCTACCTGCGCATGGCCATGATATGGTCGGAGAACTCATACTGCAAACGCCGCCAGGTGGGAGCACTGATTGTCAAGGACAAGATGATCATCTCCGACGGCTACAACGGCACGCCCTCGGGCTTTGAGAACATGTGCGAAGACGAGAACGGCGTCACCAAGCCCTACGTACTCCATGCCGAGGCCAATGCCATAACCAAGATTGCCCGTTCGGGCAACAACAGCGAAGACTCCACACTCTATGTCACCGATGCTCCGTGCATCGAGTGCTCGAAACTGATAATCCAGGCAGGCATAAAGCGCGTGGTCTACTCGCGCCAGTACCGTCTCGACGACGGCATCAAGCTGTTGCAGAGAGCCGGCATCGAGGTCTTGAACATCAATACCTGTGACGACGCAGACAGCGCGGACGACAAGAAACAACAATAACCATTGAAGTATAGAGACTGATACACAATATGTCAACGAATAGGAACACACGGTTCATACCATTGATAATCGCCTTCAGCGTGGTGCTGGGCATACTGATTGGAACATTCTACGCCAAGCACTATGGCGGCAACCGCCTTGGCATCATCAACGGCTCGTCAAACAAGCTGAACGCGCTGCTGCACATCGTGGAGGATCAGTATGTGGACACCGTCAACATCGGTCGGCTGGTGGAGGATGCCATGCCGCAAATCCTGGCGGAGCTTGACCCCCACTCTGTCTACATACCGGCGCAGAACGTCGAGGAGGTCAACTCCGAGCTGGAGGGTAGCTTCAGCGGAATCGGCATACAGTTTGTCATCGAGGCCGACACCATACATATAAATGATGTCTTCGAGGGAGGGCCGTCCGCCAAGGTCGGCATCATGGCCGGTGACCGCATCGTGATGGTCGACGACAGCCTGTTCGTGGGAAGCATCGTCAACGAGAAGACCGCCAAGGCACATCTGAAAGGCCCCAAAGGCACGCAGGTCAAGCTTGGCATAAAGCGTTCGGGAGAGAAGGAGCTGCTCGACTTCGTGGTGACACGCGGCGACATTCCGCAGAACTCAGTCACGGCAACCTACCTCACCGAGGGCGACTTCGGCTACATCAAGATTGACAAGTTCGGACGCAACACCCACGTGGAGTTGCTCAACGCCATTGCGCTCCTCAACCATCAGGGGTGCAAGGGCTTCATCATAGACCTGCGCGACAACACCGGCGGCTATATGGATGCCGCCATACGCATGGTCAACGAGTTTCTGCCGGAGGGTCAGCTGATAATGTTCGCACAGGGGCGCAATTATCCGCGCATCGAAGAATATGCCAACGGCACCGGCAGCTGTCAGAGCATGCCGATGGTGGTTCTCATAAACGAAAGCTCGGCATCGTCGAGCGAAATCTTCGCAGGGGCGATACAGGACAATGACCGTGGCACAATCATAGGCCGCCGTTCGTTCGGCAAGGGACTGGTGCAACAACCCATCGACTTCAGCGACGGCTCGGCGATACGTCTGACCATAGCACGCTACTACACCCCGTCGGGCCGTTGCATACAACGCCCCTACCACAACGGCAAGGACGAGGACTATGAGCGCGACTGGCTGACACGCTATCAGCACGGCGAGTTCTTCTCGGAAGACAGCATCAAGCAGAACACCGACGAGATCTATCACACGCGAATAGGACGCACCGTCTACGGCGGCGGCGGCATCATGCCCGACGTTTTCGTTCCGCAGGACACCACGGGCGTGTCGTCCTACCTCATAGAAGTCAGCAACAAGGGACTCATATCGCGCTTCGGCTTCAACTATGGAGACAAGAACCGTGAGATGCTGAGCAAGCTGACCGACGAGGCAGAGATGGAGAGCTATCTGCTGAAGCAGAACATCGTGGGGCAGTTCATCGGCTATGCCGATGCCAAAGGCATCAAGAGGCGCAACCTGCTGATCCGCAAGTCGCACAAGCTGCTTGAGAAGTATCTCTGCGCGAACATCATTAGCAACATCCTCGGCAACGAGCAGTACGTGAAGTTCTGGAACAAGACCGACAACACGTTCCTCCGTGCGGTGGAGATCCTAAAGGAAGGAAAGTCGTTCCCCGACGCTCCGCAAGCCGTCGACCCCACAGAGCAACAGACCGAACAATGACGATGACGAAGGACGAACTGCGCCGACACATCCGGCGGCTGAAGTCGCAGGCCGAGGACACGGTGCTCCTCGACGAGTCGCGACGGGTGCTGGAGCTGATCGAGCGTGATGCCGACTTCCTGGCGGCGGACACCGTACTGCTCTACTGGTCACTGCCCGACGAGGTGGACACGCACGACTTCGTGCGCCGGTGGGCACGGCGCAAGCACGTGCTGCTGCCAAGGGTAAGCGGCGACGAGCTGGAGCTTGCGACATACCGTGGCGACGAAGACCTGCGCGTGGGTTCATTCGGGATAATGGAACCCGTGGGAGCGACATTCACCGACTACGGACAGATCGCGTTTGCCGTCGTGCCCGGCATGGCGTTCGATGTCTCGGGACACCGCCTGGGGCGTGGCAGGGGATACTACGACAAGCTGTTACCCGGGCTTGCGAATGCCCGCAAAGCCGGTGTCTGCTTTTCATTCCAGATGCTGGAGAACCTCATCACGGAACGCCACGACTTCACCATGGACAAGGTGTTCTTTCCCCGACAGAATTCATAGCTTTAATCGACGTATTTGTGGCTGTACGTCCACAGATTTGTGGTTGTACGTCCACGGAGCTGTGCTTTCTATGTTACCATCCAACTATTTTGACCATTATTTTTGTATCATGCAGGGATTCTATATTCAGG
>CAVHVD010000133.1:0-6459 GCA_963639425.1 Faecalibacterium prausnitzii | reverse complement strand
CCTGAATATAGAATCCCTGCATGATACAAAAATAATGGTCAAAATAGTTGGATGGTAACATAGAAAGCACAGAGCCGTGGACGTACAGCCACAGACTTGTGGACGTACAGCCACAAAAGCCCCAACAAACATCTCTGATTTCGGCATCCGAAGACGCGGCTGTCGTCCCTCCACAACGGCACGGAGAGGCACGGTGCAGCACCGTGGCGACAACCGACATCAGAAGTGCAGGCCGTAGCTGTGCTTCACCTCGCTCATGACAAACGTGCTCTCGATGGAACCAAGACTGTCGATGCTGCCAAGCACGTTTATGATAAATTCGTTGTAGTACTTCATGTCCGGCGCATGCACTTTCAGCAGGTAGTCATATTGTCCCGAGATGTTATAGCACTCGGTGACCTCGGGTATGTCCTGTATCATAGACACGAACTCACGGGCAATGTCTCTGTTCATGCGTCGCAGCTTGACGTTGCAGAACACCACAAAGCCCTGGTTCAGCTTCTCGGCGTCGAGCACTGCGATATACTTCTTTATATAGCCATTGCCCTCAAGACGGCGCAGGCGTTCGTAGACCGGCGTGGATGAGAGACTGACCTGAGAGGCCAGCTCCTTGATGGTCAGGCGACCGTTCTCCTGCAATATGCGCAGCAGCTGCAGGTCGGTCTTGTCCAAGGTCACGATGGGTATGCTTCTGTCCATAGTTCTCCGAAAGAAAAATATTCTGTCATCCGTCCGTCCGAGGATGTCCAAACGGACGTTTCTTCTCCTATCAGCGGCAAATGTAGTCATTTTATCCATATTTCAGCAGATAGTTGTTCATAATACCTGCAAGCCATAACTTTGCCAGTGAAAACAGAACAAGAACACAAACAAGTGAAAGGATTTACAGCTATGGCAACAAAGAACTATCATTTCGAGACACTGCAACTTCATGTAGGACAAGAGCAGGCCGACCCGACCACCGACTCACGGGCAGTGCCCATCTATCAGACGACATCATACGTGTTTCGCAACGCACAGCATGCCGCCGACCGCTTCGCGCTGCGCGATGCCGGTAACATCTACGGCCGTCTGACGAACTCCACGCAGGAGGTGTTCGAGAAGCGCATAGCCGCCCTCGAGGGGGGAACGGCGGCATTGGCACTGGCGAGCGGCGCGGCAGCCGTCACGTATGCTCTCCAGAACGTCGCACGCAACGGCGACCACATCATCGCTGCCAACAACCTGTATGGCGGCACGTACAACCTGATAGAGCACACGCTGAGCACGCAGGGTGTCAGCGCAACCATCGTCGACCCCAGCGACTTCGACGCGGTGGACAAGGCTTTCAAGCCCAACACCAAGGCAATAATAGTGGAGACATTCGGCAATCCCAATGCCAGCGTCACCGATGTCGACAAGATTGCTGAGATTGCACACCGCCACAACACAATAGTCATCGTCGACAACACGTTCGCAACACCATATCTGTTCCGCCCTCTCGAGCACGGAGCTGACGTAGTGGTGGAGTCGGCGACAAAGTTCATCGGCGGCCACGGCTCCACCCTTGGCGGCATAATCGTTGAAGCCGGCAGGTTCGACTGGAAAGCCAACGCGGAGAAGTATCCCACGCTGGGCATGCCAGACCCGAGCTATCACGGTGCCGTGTTTGCCGATGTGGCAGGGCCGACAGCATTCGTCACACGCATACGTGCCGTCGTCCTCCGCGACACCGGTGCCACCATTGCCCCGATAAGCTCATGGTTCCTGCTGCAGAGCCTCGAGACGCTGTCACTGCGCGTGGAACGCCACGTCTATAACGCCTTGAGGGTCGTGGAGTTCCTCGCCAACCACCCCAAGGTTGCCAAGGTCAACCACCCGTCGCTGCCCGACCATCCTGACCACGAGCTGTACGAGAAGCTGTTTCCCAACGGCGGCGGCTCAATCTTCACCTTCGAGGTCAAGGGTGGACAGAAGGAAGCATGGACATTCATCGACAATCTGAAGATATTCTCGCTGCTGGCCAACGTGGCCGACGTGAAGAGCCTCGTCATACATCCCGCCACGACGACACACTCGCAGATGACACCCGACGAGCTTGAAGAGCAACATATCTATCCGTCGACGATACGCCTAAGCATCGGCACTGAGCACATCGACGACATCCTCGCCGACCTCAAGCAGGCACTCGACGCCATCTGAGGAAGCACAACGGGGAAAAACAAAGCAGTCCGCCGCAGACATGGTCTTGCGGCGGACTGCTTTTGTCGTTCTTCACCCGAGTCACACCTTCAGGAAGATCTTTCTCTTGTAGAGGAAGTAGAGGAACAGCCAGCACAGCAGGATGTAGGCCGCGCTGAGCACGGTGGACTGGCACGACTCCGGCATCAGTCCCGCAAGTCCGCCAAACACCGCCTTGGCCGTGAAGCTGAAGCTGATGAATGCCTGTGCCAGGTAGATGGTTATGGAGTTGACGCCGATGACCACGAAGAACAGCGTCCAGTTGCGACAGCCACGGACATCGACGACATAGTAGAACAGTGCGAACATGAGCAACGAGTAGGATGCCACAGCACAAACGAACGAGCTGGACCACAACATCTTGTTGACCGGCAGAACCGTGTTCCATAGCACCGCGACAACAAGGAAAGCCACACCGGCATAGGCCATGTAGAGAGCCTTGCGTGCAGGGGTCAGCCCTTCTTTCTCATATCTTATCCACTCACCGGTCAGCATGCCGAGCAGTGCCGTGCAGATGGCAGGGAACGTGCTGAGCAGACCCTCGGGGTCGAAGTCGCCGTAGCACAGACTGCCGGGGAGCAGCAGACGGTCAACATATCCGGCCAAGCAGCCCTCACGCGACAGCGGACTGGCACCGGCAGGAGCATCGGGAGCACCCACGAAGGCGGACAGCAGCCAGTAGCCTATCAGCACGACACCGACAATCGTTGCACGGGTCTTCCAACGTGTGTTCATGAAGATCAGCGCGCCGAACATCCATGCTAAGCCGATGCGTCCCAGCACGCTGGCATAACGCTGATGGGTGAAGTCGAGCGTGGACAGCAGCCCGTTGTAGAGCACGCCAAGCAGCACAAGCGTCAGGCCGCGGCGTATCACCTTCTTATATATGTCGGCCTCGCTCTTGCCTGCGGCCCTCTGCTTCGACAGCGAGAACGGCCACGAGATGCCTGCGATGAAAAGGAACAACGGGAAGATGGTGTCGTGGTGTACCAGCCCATCCCATGGCACGTGGCTCATCTGTTCTGCCAGTCCGTTGAAGAAGGCGTTTGGGAAGATGTTCGCCAGGCTGGCAATGAGCGTTGCACCACCCATGATGAAGAACATATCGAAGCCGCGGAGGGCATCGAGCGACTGTAGTCGCTGCGGCACAAGAGCCGCCTTGGTCTGTTTGTTCATAGCTCTTAGAGGTTATAATTTGTAGATGGGCAAATGTAGCACAAAAAAGTTGTACCTTTGCGCTTTCAAAAGCAAGAAACTGAACGATGAAGAAGATACGCGTGAAAGACAAGGACTTCGCCATGTCCATTCCGGAGGCGGAAATTCTGAAACAGGTAGACCGTGTTGCCGCCGAACTGTGCCGCGACCTTGAGGGCAAACATCCGCTGTTCATAAGCGTACTTAACGGCTCGTTCATGTTCGCATCCGACCTGATGAAGCGCGTCAACATCCCATCGGAGATACAGTTTGTCAAGCTGCAGTCATACCAGGGCACCGACACCACAGGCACCGTACACGAGACGGTCGGCCTGGAGCAGGACATCTGCGGACGCACGGTGGTTATCGTGGAGGACATCGTGGACACGGGCATAACCATGAAGCACCTCACGGAATCTCTACGGAAGAAGCATCCTGCGGAGATACACATCTGCACGCTGCTGGTGAAGCCCGACAAGCTGAAGGTGGATCTGAACATCGAGTACGTGGCGATGCACATCCCCAACGACTTCATCCTTGGCTACGGGCTTGACTATGACGGCTACGGACGCAACCTGCCCGACATCTACACGCTTGTCGACGAGCGGGAAGAGAGATGAACACACATATTCTGAAACAATAACACCTAAAAGAAAGACTGAACATTATGCTTAACATCGTGATTTTTGGTGCTCCCGGTTCCGGCAAGGGAACACAGAGCGAGAAGATTGTGGAGAAATACGGCATCAACCACATCTCCACGGGAGACGTGCTGCGTGCACAGATCAAGGCCGGTACAGAGCTGGGCAAGACAGCCGACGGCTACATCAAGCAGGGACAACTGATTCCCGACTCCCTGATGGTGGACATACTGGCATCCACGCTCGACAGCTTCAAGGACAGCAAAGGCGTGATCTTCGACGGCTTCCCACGCACCATCCCGCAGGCAGAGGCTCTGAAGAAGATGCTCGCAGAGCGCGGACAGGACGTGAGCGTGATGCTCGAACTCGACGTGCCCGAAGACGAACTTATGACACGCCTCATCAAGCGCGGACAGATGAGCGGACGCGCCGACGACAACGAGGAGACCATCAAGAAGCGTCTTGATGTCTATCACTCACAGACATCGCCCCTCATCGACTGGTACAAGAAGGAGGGCAAGCACAGCCACATCAACGGACTGGGCGAGCTTGAGCGCATCTTCGGCGACATCTGCGCCGCCATCGATGCAGTGAACAAGTAAAGACAGACAGGAACGCGCGTGACACGGCCCCGCAGCACAATGCGGCAGGGTGCGGTGCCACGCGTTGCTTATCAATCACACCGAACAGCACAAGCAGCACATCATGGCAGAATCGAACTTTGTTGACTACGTTAAGATCTACTGCCGTTCAGGCAAGGGCGGACGCGGCTCGACACACATGCGCCGCGTCAAGTACATCCCCAACGGCGGTCCCGATGGCGGCGACGGTGGACGTGGAGGCAGCGTCATACTCCGCGGCAACCGCAACTTCTGGACTCTGCTGCACCTGAAGTTCAACCGCCACATCATTGCCGGCAACGGAGAGAACGGGTCGCGAAACCGCTCTACGGGCAAGGCCGGCGAGGACAAGTACATAGAGGTGCCTTGCGGCACGGTGGTATATAACGCCGATACCGGCGAATACCTGTGCGACGTGACGGACGACGGGCAGGAAGTGGTGTTGCTGAAAGGCGGACGAGGCGGACTGGGCAACTGGCATTTCGCCACTCCCACACGCCAGGCACCGGACTACGCACAGCCCGGTGAGCCGAATCAGGAGATTACGGTGATAATGGAGCTGAAGCTACTGGCCGATGTAGGACTTGTGGGATTTCCCAATGCAGGCAAGTCCACGCTGCTGTCTGTCGTTTCGGCTGCCAAGCCGAAGATTGCCAACTACCCGTTCACCACGCTCGAGCCGAACTTGGGCATCGTGCCGTACAGGGACAGCCAGTCGTTTGTGATGGCCGACATACCGGGCATCATCGAGGGTGCCAGCGAGGGACGGGGGCTGGGACTGCGCTTCCTGCGCCACATAGAGCGCAACTCGCTGCTGCTGTTCATGGTGCCTGCCGATGCCGACGACGTGGCACACGAATATGAGGTGCTGATGAACGAGCTTGTCACCTTCAACCCCGAGCTGGCCGACAAGAGCCGCGTGCTTGCCATCACCAAGAGCGATATGCTCGACGACGAGCTTATCGCAGAGATGGAACAGACACTGCCCGAAGGCATCCCACACGTATTCATCTCGTCACTGACCGGCCTTGGCATACAGCGGCTGAAAGACGTGCTGTGGACGGAGCTGAACAAGGAGATGCCCGAAGACTACAGCTCACTGGTACACCGCGAGAAAGCCGCCGCCACGCTGCAACAGGAGCTGCACGACGAGGGCGAAGACGAAGACATTACGCCTGTCGATGAGGACGAGAACGACACCGACGACATCGACTGGGACTGGCTTGACGAGCAGTACCTGGGGAAATGATTCCGTCACAACGTTAAGAACTATAAACGGCACAAGGTTCGTCGACACATCTTGCCGAAACGTCGAAAGTATTGCCTCACTCCGTTCTCCGCATCATACCTTTGTCATGTCAGCAAGAGGACACAACCTCCTGCGGACAAGAACAACAAAGAAGTCTATTTTTTTGAGATAAGGAGATTGAATTATGATTACAGAAGATTTCATGGCAACAATGGTCGAGTATGCACTGAACGACGGTAAGATGATTACCGAGAGCAAGCCCGACAAGAAGTAAAGACGAACAATGGTGCTTCTGTTTCAGACAGAAGCAGGTTAATACTGGTTTTCATGACGCGGGGCGTATCGCTGACAAGGCGGTACGCCCCATTGTTTTTGCTCCGCGAACAAGTCAAAGGCCATCGACGGTGTGTTGCAACGATGCCCATCGTTGCCCTCCAAGGATGGGCATTCTTAGGTCCTTTGAACGGGCATCGTTAGGTACCAAGCTTGCCCATCGTTAGACCCTAAGAATGGGCATCGTTAGGGTGCTTCTCGG
>CAVHVD010000132.1:0-17350 GCA_963639425.1 Faecalibacterium prausnitzii | reverse complement strand
CGCACCACCACGCCCGATGTGCAGGTGGAGATTGAGTATGACGGATTTACGGGCTATGGCGAGGCCTCGATGCCGCAGTATTTGGGACAGACCGTCGCAAGCGTTTCGTCCTTCCTGCAAAGGGTAGACCTGAGCCGCTTCAACGACCCGTTCCAGCTGGAGGACATCCTGGCGTATGTGGACAGCCTGTCTACCGGTGACACGGCAGCCAAGGCTGCTGTCGACATTGCGTTGCACGACCTTGTCGGCAAGATGTTGGGTGCTCCGTGGTATCGCATTTGGGGACTTGACAAGAGCAAGGCACCAAGCACGACCTTCACCATCGGGATAGATACTCCGGATGTGGTGAAAGAGAAGACACGTGAGTGTGCGGACAGGTTCAACATTCTGAAGGTGAAGCTCGGCGGCGACAACGACAAGGAAATGATAGAGACCATCCGCACGGTGACAGATCTCCCCATAGCCGTAGATGCCAACCAGGGGTGGAAAGACCGCCGGTATGCACTCGGCATGATCGGATGGCTGGCAGAGCGGGGCGTGGTCATGGTGGAGCAGCCGCTGCCTGTGGCGCAGATTGAAGATGCTGCGTGGCTGACCGAGCGCAGTCCGCTGCCTGTCTTCGCGGACGAGGCCGTGCAGCGTCTGCGCGATGTGGCGGCACTGCAAGGTGCTTATAGCGGCATCAACATAAAGCTGATGAAGTGTACGGGGATGCGTGAAGCGTGGAAGATGGCGAACCTGGCACGTGCGCTCGGCATGAAAGTGATGGTCGGATGTATGACCGAGACCTCATGTGCAGTGTCGGCAGCGGCACAGCTGTCGCCGGCTGTCGATTTCGCCGACCTCGACGGCAATCTGCTGATAACCAACGACCGCTTCCGTGGCATGGAGGTGGTGAATGGAAAGATAACACTACCCGACAGGGCGGGCATCGGCGTGGAGAAGCTGTGACGGGATGCCCGCAGGGCGCAAATGTGTCAGTGCGGATGCTTGAATAGTGTAAAAATGTCAGACATAGCAGTTAACCGCTGTTAAGCTCCTGATAGCCTTTGTTAAAAGACAGAAAAAAGAACGGAGGAACAGAACAATCGAACAGGATTTGCTGTTACTTCGTTGCAGGAAGCGTTAAACAAATGCTTAATATTAACGTTTCCCGAGGAGAAAATATTAACAGTAAAAACAAACATACGAAGCTTATGAAAAAGGTAAAAACGATTTTAGGAGTGGCTGCAATAGCATTGCTAAGCTCCGGTGTGGCTGCTTATACGACTTACAAATTGGCTCCCAAGCAGGAGTCTGCCTCATTCTCCGACTTGTTTGAGCAGAATGAGAACATCCGCCTTGCCGCATACGGCACGGACGCACAGCCTGTCGACCTGACACAGGCCGCCGAAGTGGCAGTGCATGCAGTGGTGCACATACGCTCCACGCAGATGGGGAAGACACAGACCGTGCAGGACATGCCTGACTTCTTCGACTTCTTCTTCGGCGACGGCCGTGGACAGCAACGTCAGGTGCAGACACAGCCGCGCGTGGGCTACGGCTCGGGTGTGATAATCTCAAGGGATGGCTACATCGTGACCAACAACCACGTGGTCGAGGATGCCGATGAGATTACGGTGAAGCTGAACGATGAGCGTGAGTTCAAAGGACGCTTGATAGGTACGGATGCAGACACCGATCTCGCCCTCGTCAAGATTGAAGGCGATGACTTCCCGACGTTGCCTGTCGGAAACTCGGACGAGCTGAAGGTCGGTGAATGGGTGCTGGCAGTGGGCAACCCGTTCAACCTCAACTCTACCGTCACCGCCGGCATCGTCAGTGCGAAAGCACGTCAGATTGGGACATCGGCTGCCAACGGACAGGCTGCCAACATCCAGTCGTTCATACAGACCGATGCCGCCATCAACTCGGGCAACAGCGGTGGTGCCTTGGTCAATGCCCGTGGCGAATTGATAGGCATCAATGCCATGCTCTATTCTCCTACAGGGGCGTACTCTGGCTATGGCTTCGCCATCCCGACAAGCATAATGACAAAGGTCGTATCGGACCTCAAGCAGTACGGCACCGTGCAGCGTGCGTTGCTCGGCATCCGTGGCAACACACTGGGCACAGACCTAACGATGTCTGAGGAGCAGACCACCCAGATGCGCAAGAAGATTGAGGAGCTTGGTGCCACCGATGGTGTCTATGTGGCAGAAGTGGTTGACGGTGGCTCGGCAGCAGGAGTGCTGAAGGAGAACGATGTCATCACGGGTATCGACGGGAAGAAGGTTCATAAGTTCTCCGACTTGCAGGAGGCTTTGGCACAGCACCGTCCTGGTGACAAGATCAAGGTGACCATCGTGCGCAACAAATCCGAGAAGACTGTCGACATAACCTTGAAGAACTCGCAGGGCAACACCAAGGTGGTGAAGAATGCTGGCATAGATGTATTGGGAGGTGCATTCAAGCCTATCTCCGACAAGATGAAGGAGCAGCTCGGATTGAGCTACGGACTGGAAGTCACGGGAGTGTCGAGCGGTAAGTTGCAGGATGCGGGAATTCGTCGTGGCTTCATAATACTGAAGGTCAATGGTGAGAACATGCGCACTACCGACGACTTGGAGCAGGCTCTGCGCACAGCGACGCAGTCGCCCGAGCAGGTGCTCTTCATCACCGGAATGTTCCCGAGCGGCAGGAGAGCCAACTATGCCGTCAGCCTTAGCGACGAATGACGCGCGAAGACGGCGGTTAGCATAGACGCTGCAAGAACACGTATCCGGCAGGGGCGGGGACATGATGGTCTCGGGCTTCTGCCGGATGCTTTCTGCCCTTGCATTACCTTCGGAAATCGGAGGGGAAATTTCCTCTTCCTATGCTTTGGTTCAAGATTTTTTCCGTTATTTGCCATTGCTTGTCAGTGAGGTTGGTTGAGTATTTTTTAATCATTTATCACCCGTCGTAGCAATATTTTCAGATGAAATTTAAACAGCTTCTAAGACAAAAGGAAATAATTAATGGGTATGAACAAAGAGAACGAAATTATACTCTATCAAGACGATAACGAAATAACTCGTGTATCGGTACGTTTTGCCGATGAAGATTTGTGGCTGACACAAAATCAGTTGGCTGAAATATATTGTACTACACAAGAGAATATTTCTGTGCACATTAAGAATATATATGCAGACAAGGAATTGGACGAGAATCGAACTTATAAGAAATTCTTATCAGTTCGACAGGAAGGTAATCGTCAGGTAAAACGTAACATTGACCACTATAATCTTGACATGATTATTGCCTTGGGTTATCGTGTCCAGTCACAAGTAGCTACACGATTTCGCAGATGGGCTACCCAACGGCTTCACGAATATATCCAAAAGGGGTTTGCTATGGATGACGAGCGATTGAAACAAGGAGGAAACCGTTATTTTCGAGAACTCTTGCAGCGTATTAGGGATATTCGCAGCAGTGAACGCAACTTTTACCAACAGGTTACTGACATTTATGCTACGGCGACGGACTATGACCCACGCGACAGTATGACAAAGATGTTCTTCGCTACTGTACAAAACAAGCTGCATTACGCTGTCCTCGAAAATACAGCTGCCGAAATTGTATACAATCGTGTGGATAATGAAAAACCTTTTGTAGGAATGACAAACTTCAAAGGCAACTATGTGACGAAAGATGATGTGAAAATTGCAAAGAACTATTTGTCTGAAATTGAACTTCAACGCTTGAATCTACTTGTTTCCGGGTTCCTGGATTTTGCAGAGTTTCAAGCATTGGAAATGAATCCTATGACGATGAAAGACTGGATAGAGGCTTTGGATAATCAGATTATTGCTCATAAACGGAAAGTCTTGATTGGCAAGGGAAATATTTCGCACAAACAAGCGATTGAAAAAGCAGAAAAAGAGTTTGCTATCTATCGCAAACGTGAAATGGATTTATTGGAAAGTGATTTCGATAAGGAAATCAAGAAGCTTAGAGACAACAAATGAAGTATGTCGTATTTGGATAAAAGCCGTTTTGCTGAATAAAAAAGGATAAAAGAGGCGAGGTACGGAAATAAATCGATACCTTTGTCCTCCAAATTCGAATTTACAGGATGAGACAACTAAAGATTACCAAAAGTATCACCAATCGCGAGAGCGCGTCACTCGACAAATATCTACAGGAAATAGGCCGTGAGGGTCTGATATCCGTGGAAGAAGAAGTGGAACTGGCACAGCGCATCAGAAAGGGAGACCGCGCTGCTCTTGAAAAACTGACCCGTGCAAACCTTCGTTTCGTGGTCTCTGTTGCGAAGCAGTATCAGAACCAGGGCTTGAGCCTGCCCGACCTCATCAACGAGGGTAACCTGGGCTTGATAAAGGCAGCGGAGAAGTTTGACGAGACACGTGGCTTCAAGTTCATCAGCTATGCCGTGTGGTGGATTCGTCAGTCCATTTTGCAGGCTCTGGCAGAGCAGTCGAGGATTGTGCGTCTGCCGCTGAATCAGGTCGGTTCGCTGAACAAGATCAGCAAAGCCCTGTCGCGCTTCGAGCAGAAGAACGAACGCCGTCCGTCGGCCGAGGAGCTGGCAGACGAGCTGGATGTGCCGGTGGACAAGGTGTCGGACACGCTGAAGGTATCGGGACGCCACATATCCGTCGATGCTCCGTTTGTGGAGGGTGAAGACAACAGCCTGCTCGACGTGCTGCCAAACGAGGATTCCCCGATGGCAGACAGGGAGCTGGTGAACGAGTCGTTATCGAAAGAGATAGACCGTGCACTGTCCACGCTTACCGAACGGGAGAAAGAAATCATACAGATGTTCTTCGGCATCGGTCAGCAGGAGATGACACTTGAAGAAATTGGTGACAAGTTCGGACTGACACGCGAGCGTGTCCGCCAAATCAAGGAGAAGGCCATACGCCGCCTCCGTCAGAGCAACAGAAGCAAGTTGCTGAAATCGTATTTAGGTTGATAAGAGCGATGAAATTCAGGAGACTACTCTACGCCGTGTTGCTGATGTCTGTCGCCCTCGGAGCGTCGGCGAGAAAGAAGAAGACGGACAAGGCTGACGAGTTCACACCGGTATATGCGTTTGGCATCGGCCTGTCGTTCAACGACTCCATCGTCTACTACACCGACATACAGCTGCTCGACAGTGCCAAGGTCGGGAAGTACAATGTGTTGGAGATGCGTTCTGACTATTCCAACCAGTTCAGAGCACACATAGAGAGCCGGATGCACAAGGCAGACTACAGCACGATGACGGTCTACGAACTCAAACGGAGTAAGGCCGAGAAAGACTACCGCAAGTTCCTGAAGAAATACGAGAAGAACAGTGCCAACATGGTGCTGGTCAAGAGAGAGGATTTCACATTCAGTAAACCGGAGAACCAGCAATAGTGGGTATGAAGCAGCTAAGGGTAATACTCTCGGCGTTGGCCGCGTTGCTGCTCATGGCATCGTGCCACGAAAAAGACGATCCTATGCCGGACACAAGGCCGTCACGCACGGTGTTGGTATATATGGTCGCGGACAATAGCCTTAACAGCCAGACCGGCGGCGACATCAACGAGATGATGCAAGGCATACTGAATGTCGACGAGACGCAGATGAAGAGCAACCTGCTGCTGTATGTCGATGACTACAGTATGCCCAAGCTCTACCGCATATCGAACGAGAACGGCGTGGCACAGAAGACGGTCGTGCGCGACTTCGGCGAGGAGCTGACATCGACCGACGTGGATGTGTTCGAGGATGTGCTCAGCATGGTGACATCGCAGTATGCAGCAGACAGCTACGGCCTTGTCTATTGGTCGCACGGCGATGGGTGGATGCCCGCTACGCTGATGAAGATGCGCTCTACCGACTTGCGCTGGATAGGGCAGGACATCAATAACGGCGGCGGGATGTATCACTATGGTGACATCGACGACACAGCAGCAGCCGTGAAGGCGATTGTCGGCAAGGTGGACTTCGTGCTGTTCGACGCTTGCTACATGTTGACGACGGAAGTGGCCTATGCCTTCAAGGACTGCACCGATTACATCGTCGGCTCACCGACGGAGGTCCCCGGCCCCGGTGCTCCTTACGACAAGATTCTGCCGTATATGTTCTCGCCACAGAGCACCTATGTCACTGACATGGCACGTGCATATTTCGATTACTACAACGACAAATATGCCGACGGTGCGGGCATGACAAGCGACAACTGGACGGGTGGCGTGTCCGTCGGTGTCATGAACACGTCGGCTGTCGTGGCGTTGGCAGAAGCCACAGCTTCCGCCTTGGCTTCTGCGGGCGATGCAGACCCTGCCACATTGAGGCAGACGGTTTTGGACTACGACAAACGCATATCGTCGCGTAGCCACATCGGTTACTATGACTTCTACGGAATGATGGCGACGCTGCTGTCTGCTGCGGAGTTGTCGGCGTGGCAGTCTGCCTTCAACGGAACTCTGACGTATTGGCAGACGACAGCACGCAACTACTCTGCTTTCGTCGGCATGTTCTCGATGGAAAACGCGAAGGGCGTGGCTCAATACATCCCTGTCTCTGCAAGCCTTACCGATAGCAAGGACACGGCATATCACGCTACAGGATGGTATCGGGCAGCAGGACTGTCACAACTCGGATGGTGATTGCGGCGGCTATTCGTGGTGGTAAGGACTGCCTGCGAGTATGCTCAAAGCACGATATAGCTGCTCGACGAAGATGAGCCGCACCATCTGGTGTGAGAACGTCATCTTCGACAGCGACATCTTCCCGTCGGCTCTCTTGTAGACTTCCTCTGAAAACCCATACGGCCCGCCGATGACAAACACCAGACGCTTGCCGACGGTGTTCATCTTGCCTCGCATCCAGTCGGCAAACTCCACCGAGCGCATCTCCTTGCCATGCTCGTCGAGCAACACCACGAAGTCGTTAGTGCCAAGGCTTTTCATTATCAGCTCACCTTCCTTCTCTTTCTGCTGCTGCTCCGTCAGGTTTTTCGTGTTCTTCAGTTCGGGAATGACCTCCACATCAAAGCCCGTGTAGTGCTTGATGCGCTGCACGTACTCGTCTATAGCCCGGATGAAGTATTGTTCGTTGGTCTTACCCACTACTAATAGTGCCGTTTTCATGTTCTTGACGCTCTGATGTGTTGCGCGGACAAAGTTAGGATTTTATCCACAATGTCGGGATAAATTCATACCTTTGGCTTCATCAAGTAAAGAATACGGACTATGTACACAGAAAAAGAACTGATAGACAAGCTGATCGACCTTGCATTTGCAGAGGATATAGGCGACGGTGACCACACCACGCTCTCGTGCATACCGCCTACGGCAATGGGCAGGTCGCACCTCCTTATCAAGGAAGAGGGGATACTGGCAGGAGTGGAGATTGCCAAAGAGGTGTTTCGCCGTTTCGACCCGACACTGAAGGTCACGGTCTACATCAACGATGGAGCCTGTGTCAAGCCTGGTGACATTGCCATGCTTGTCGAGGGCAAGGTGCAGAGCCTGCTACAGACCGAGCGTCTGATGCTGAACATAATGCAGCGCATGAGTGGCATAGCCACCATGACCCACCGCTATCAGGAACGCCTCAAGGGAACCAAGACGCATGTGCTCGACACGCGCAAGACAACACCCGGGATGCGCATACTGGAGAAGATGGCGGTGAAGATTGGCGGCGGAATGAACCATCGCATAGGCCTGTTCGACATGATCCTCCTGAAGGACAATCATGTGGATTTTGCCGGAGGCATCGACAAGGCAATAACACGTGCCAAGGAATACTGCAAGGAGAAAGGCAAGAGCCTGAAGATCGAGATTGAGGTGCGCAACTTCGATGAGTTGCAGCAGGTGCTTGACATCGGCGGCATCGACCGCATCATGTTCGACAACTTCACGCCCGAGCAGACGCGCAAGGCTGTGGAGATGGTAGGCGGGAAGTATGAGACCGAATCCTCCGGAGGCATAACGTTCGACACCATTCGCAATTATGCTGAATGTGGCGTTGACTTCATCTCCGTCGGTGCTCTGACACATTCCGTCAAGGGCCTCGACATGAGCTTCAAGGCATGCTGACGGCGATAGAGAAGGAATGAGAAACGAGGAACAAAAACAGACACATTATGAACAGAATAACATCTCTTTTCGGAATAGAGTATCCCATCATACAGGGCGGCATGGTGTGGTGCTGCGGCTGGCGGCTGGCTTCTGCTGTGAGCAATGCCGGAGGTCTGGGACTGATAGGTGCAGGCTCGATGACACCGGAGTTGCTGCGCGAACACATACGTAAATGCCGTCAGGCCACAGACAAGCCGTTCGGCGTGAACGTGTCTCTTTTCAAGAAGCCGGAGCTGCCGGTGATGATGCAGACACTTGTCGATGAGGGCGTGAAGATTGTCTTCACCTCCGCAGGTAGTCCGAAGACATGGACGTCATGGTTGAAAGAGCGTGGACTGACCGTCGTTCATGTGGTCTCTTCGTCGAAGTTCGCCGTGAAGTGCGAAGAAGCCGGAGTCGATGCAGTCGTTGCGGAAGGCTTCGAGGCCGGAGGACATAACGGTAGGGAAGAAACCACCACAATGTGCCTGATACCGGCAGTGCGCAAGGCCACGAAGTTGCCGCTAATAGCCGCTGGCGGCATCGGCAGTGGGCAGGCCATTCTTGCTGCACAGGCACTTGGTGCTGAGGGCGTGCAGATAGGGACGCGCTTTGCTCTGACGGCAGAAAGCTCGGCGAGCGATGCGTATAAGAACTACTGCCTGAACCTGAATGAGGGGGACACCAAGCTGCTGCTCAAGAAACTGTCGCCGACACGCATGGCTCCGAACAAGTATCGGCAGGAGATAGAGTCCGCCGAGGATGCAGGGGCAAGTGTCGATGAGCTGCTCGGCATAATCGGCATAGGCCGTACCCGCAAGGGCATCTTCGAAGGAGATCTTGACAACGGCGAGTTGGAGATTGGGCAGAACGCCTCACAGTTCAATAGCAAGGGCATACAGACCGTCGCTGAAGTCATGAAGGAAATGACCGACGAGTATGCCGAAGCCAAGAAAGCATTGACTGCCGCTGTTTGACGTAAAAACATTCACGTAGTACACAAACGAACTTCGCCGCAGGGTGTGTAAGAGCACAACCTGCGGCGAAGTTTTTGCGTGTCAGCTTTCTTGTCTCATTGGAAACTCATTGTATCATCCTTCCAGCTTGATGATGTTTCGTCCACGAGAATGGAGAAGTTCTCATTGTCTGCAAAGAACGCTCCTTTAAGTACAACCCTCTTGCTTACGGATAGCGAAAAACCGCTGAATTTACGTGTTCTCATCACGTTACCGTCTTTATCAATAGCTTGTGCAACAAATTCCAACGAATTGCCGCTTGTCGCGAATGTGTAGATGCCTAATGTGACGCTTGTTTTGCTATCGGTGTACTTCTCTTCTATCGTCTGTGTCGAATTTTCTGTACCAAGACCTGTCGTTGGATTTAATGCTGTACTTCCGCCTTTCAGCTCTAACTTGAAATGGTCAAACGTTTTCGGCAGGTCTGCGTAATCCTCTGTAATCCGGAGACCGACAGCTGCGACAGCCCGTTTGAGTACTATGTTTGGTGTGGTCTCCGAATTTTCCGCGACAGACAAGTCGTCTACGTAGGTAAACGTGTCTTTGACCCTCTCCATACTTGCAGGTTTGCTGACACTTGTTGGAGAATCCACGGTGTAGTAATCGTTACCGCCGTTAGCAACTACCACAATCCTATAATTGCCATAGGCAACAAATGCTGATATGGTTCCGAAATTGCTGTCGCTCGATGTCTGCTGCAAGGTGTACGCTTTCTCGTATTCCTCATTGTCACTGTTTTTTGTGAAAAGCGCAATCGTCAGATTTGTTATGGTGTTGATACTACTTAGTGCCTTGTCGGCTCTTGTGGTGGTGATGTCTTCTGTCGTTACCTCGAAGCCGGAGACGTTGAAGCTGATGGTTTTGTACTTGACCTCCTCCTGCTGTTCCGCAGGATTGTCTGTTGCCGATGTCACAGGGCTTTCGCAACCCGATACGAACAACATCGTCACGGCCAATGCCATGACGTTAAAGATGTGGTTTCTCATGTGTGTTAGTCTCCCCCTGCGGAGAGCAGATTTAAGTGTTAGTAAATTAACGAGGAATGATTCTTCCTCCATAGCCCAAAACTTGACTACACACCAAAGATACGATTTATGACCAAATGACAAGAAACCATTATTGAAAATCTTCGCCATGAGCACTGGGAAGGCACAACTATCCATTTGCCGGTTTGTACAGGACAATGATTACACCTGTATAACTTGTGGTTGAACGTCCACGGACTTGTGGCTGTACGTTCACAGAGTTGTGGCTGTACGTTCACAGACTTGTGGCTGTACGTCCACGGACTTGTGGCTGTACGTCCACGGATTTGTGGTTGTGTGCTGCGGTATGGGATGGATGAGTATGATGGGGTGGGATGGGTGTTGCCTGCGTCTCCGGCTTTGATGATATGGGGTGGTGCGGAATGAAAAAGGCGGAGCGCAGCTTCACAGCCACGCTCCGCAGCAAACTTAAAACAACCAACAAAAGAAATAAATCCTTTAGTCTTCTCTTTGGGTCTTGTCAAGCCGTCAGGTCGGTCTCCTCGGACCTGTCAGGCTTGCACGACCGATTCGTGGCAATCCGTTGCCTCATCTGATGAACAGCAGTTCACGATACTTGGGCAGCGTCCACAGGGAGTCATCCACGATAAGCTCCAGCTTGTCGATGTGGTAGCGTATCTCCTCCATGCGTGGCACGATGTTGTCGTGGTATGCCACGGCTTTCTCGCGCTCGTCCGCAATCTTGTTTGCGACCTTACGGGCTTCGATCATCTCGTCGACGTGCTCCTTTATGAAGGCTGTGCGGTTCGAGATCTCCTCGATAAGCTCAAGGTTCTTCGCCGACAACTTCGCAGCCTGCTCCTCTGTGCAGATGCTCTTCAGCTTGTAGACATTGTCGATGAGCTGTGTCTGATACTTCGTTGCCACGGGTATGATGTGGTTCATCGCCAGGTCGCCCAGTACGCGTGCCTCGATCTGTATCTTCTTTGTGTACATCTCCCACTTCACCTCGTTGCGTGCTTCCAGTTCGGTCTTGGTCATCACCTGCATGCTCTCGAACATCTTTATGCTGTCTTCACGCAGATAGTTGTCGTAGATCACCGGCACGCTCGTCTCGCAGTCCAGCCCACGGCGTGCGGCCTCTGCCTTCCACTCGTCGCTGTAGCCGTTGCCGTCGAAGTGTATGGGCTTGCTCATCTTCAGGTACTTGCGTATCACGTCGAGTATCGCCGCTTCCTTCTTCTCACCCTTGGCGATCAGTGCGTCGACATCGTTCTTGAAGTCGGTGAGCTGCTCTGCTATGGCTGTGTTCAGCGCAATCATGGCGCAGGCGCAGTTTGCTTCCGAGCCTACGGCACGGAACTCAAAGCGGTTTCCGGTGAAGGCGAACGGGCTTGTACGGTTACGGTCGGTATTGTCTATCATCAGCTCCGGAATCGACGGGATGGCCAGGCGCATGCCCTGCTTGCCACTTATCTTCAGCAGGTCTTCCTTGTCGCTCTTCTCAATGTGATCCAGGATTTCGCTCAGCTGCTTACCCACGAAGCTCGAGATGATTGCTGGAGGTGCCTCATTGGCACCGAGACGGTGTGCGTTCGTGGCACTTGCGATGCTGGCTTTCAGCAGTCCGTTGTGACGGTACACGGCCGCCAGCGTGTTCACGATGAATGTGATGAAGCGCAGGTTGTCTACCGGTGTCTTGCCCGGGCTCATCAGGCCGATGCCCGTGTCCGTTCCCAGTGACCAGTTGTTGTGCTTTCCGCTACCGTTCACTCCCTTGAAAGGCTTCTCGTGCAGCAGCACGCGGAAGCCGTGGTTGCGTGCCACCTTGCGCATCAGTGCCATGATGAGCATGTTGTGATCCACGGCCAGATTGCACTCCTCGTAGATAGGAGCCAGCTCGAACTGGTTGGGAGCCACCTCGTTGTGGCGTGTCTTGCATGGGATGCCCAGCTTCAGAGCCTCTATCTCCAGGTCTTTCATGAAGGCTGCCACGCGCGGTGGTATGGCTCCGAAGTAGTGGTCTTCCAGCTGCTGGTTCTTTGCGCTGTCGTGTCCCGTCAGCGTGCGTCCTGTCAGCAGCAGGTCGGGACGTGCGGCATACAGCCCTTCGTCCACGAGGAAATACTCCTGCTCCCAGCCCAGATATGCGTAGCACTTCTTCACGTCGTCGTAGAAGTAGCGACATACGTCCGTCGTTGCCTTGTCAACAGCATGCAGAGCCTTCAGCAGCGGAGCCTTGTAGTCCAGTGACTCGCCCGTGTATGCAATGAATATGGTAGGTATGCACAGCGTGTCGTCCACGATGAACGCCGGTGATGAAGGATCCCATGCCGAGTATCCGCGAGCCTCAAAGGTGTTGCGTATGCCGCCGTTGGGGAAGCTCGATGCGTCCGGCTCCTGCTGTGCCAGCAGCTTGCCGCTGAACTCCTCGACCACACCACCTTTGCCGTCGTGCTCGATGAACGAGTCGTGCTTCTCGGCTGTGCCCTCTGTCAGTGGGTGGAACCAGTGTGTGTAGTGTGTGGCACCCATCTCTATGGCCCATCTCTTCATGCCTTCGGCCACCTCGTCGGCGATGCTGCGATCCAGTGTCGTGCCGTTGTCGATGACATCTGTCAGCTTCTCGTAAGTGCTTGCGGACAGATACTTGCGCATCTTCTCACGGTTGAAGACGTACTTGGCAAAATACTCCGATGGTCTCTCCGAAGGGGTTTCCACCTTTGCGGGTTTCTTCTGAAACGCCGTCTCTACCACTTTAAATCTTAGTGTTGACATAAGCTTTTGTTTATTTGTTGTTTTAAACTTTTAGTTGTTTCCTTTCTTGAACACTCAATGTATCCTTGTCTCACTGCGTTTGCTTCAACTGTTGTATGCTGCCTCGCCATGCTCGTAGATGTCCAGACCCTCTTCCTCAACGCGACGGTTCACACGCAGGCCGTGTATGCGGTTCATGACGGTGAATATCGCAAAGCCCATGCAGGCAGCCCACAGGCTGACCACCGTGGCTCCGAACACCTGCGCTCCTAAGAAGCCCCATCCGTGGCCATACAGCAGACCCTCGGACGTAGACAGCAGTCCCGTCAGCAACGTGCCCGTGTATCCACAGACACCATGCACGGAGCTTGCGCCCACGGGGTCGTCGATGTGCAGCTTCTTGTCGATGAACTCCACGGCGAACACCATCAGCGTGCCGCAGACGGCTCCTATTATCACTGCCCCTGTTGCCGACACCATGTCACATCCTGCCGTCACGCCAACCAGTCCTGCCAGTATGCCGTTCAGCGTCAGCGTCAGCAGCGGCTTGCCATATTTCAGCCAGCTCACGCCGAGAGCGAGACATCCTCCGGCACATGCCGCCAGGTTTGTGGTCAGGAACACGTGTGATATGGCTGCCTGGTCGGCAGCGGTGGCGGCTGCCATCTGCGAGCCAGGGTTGAAGCCGAACCATCCGAACCACAGGATGAACACGCCCAAGGCTGCTACCGTCAGGTTGTGTCCCGGTATGGCCTTGCTCGTGCCGTCCTTGGCATACTTGCCGATGCGCGGCCCCAGTATGAATGCCCCCACGAGCGCAATCCATCCGCCTACGGAGTGAACCACGGTGCTCCCTGCGAAGTCATGGAACGCGGTGCCGAATGTCTCCTTCATGAACGAGCCTTCGGTGGCATCGCACAGCCACCCGCCGCCCCACGTCCAGTGTCCCGACACGGGGTAGATCAGCACGCTTATGAATATGGTGTAGACGACGTACATGGAGAACTTTGTACGTTCGGCCATGGCTCCCGATACGATTGTGGCAGACGTGGCGCAGAACATTGTCTGGAACACCAGGAAGCCATCGGCAGGCACTCCGTTCGGCATGCCTATGAAGTCTGCGCTGAAGAGGTGAGGCATGCCCACGAATGTGCCGATGCCGTGCATCAGCCCGAAGCCAATGGTCCAGTAGAGCAGCGACCCGAACATGAAGTCGATGAAGTTCTTCATCAGTATGTTCGCAGTGTTCTTTGTGCGTGTGAAGCCGGCCTCAACCAGTGCGAAGCCCGGTTGCATGAAGAATACCAGCATGGCTGCCAACAACATCCACACGGTGTTCAGTCCGTTTGCGAGTTCTGTAATATTCGTCATATCTCTCTGTAAAGTCTTTGTTTGTTGTACTTGTATCTGTAGTGTGTCGTTTAGCTGTATTTCTGTCTGTGTCTCACCTCTCCTGTTCGGCGTTGTAGAGAGCGATGTCGCCATGCTCGCCCGAACGTATCCTCACCGCGTCGAGCACAGGAATCACGAATATCCTGCCGTCGCCAATCTCGCCCGTCTGTGCCGCCTTGATTATTGCCTCGACGGTGCGCTCGGCATTGCGGTCGCGAACCACGATGGATATCAGTATGCGCTCGATGGAACTGGTGTCGTACATCACGCCACGGTATATCCTGGCCTGACGCGACTTGCCGATGCCTCTAACTTCATAGTAGGAGAACCACTCGATGTCTGCCTCGAGCAATGCCTCTTTCACCTCGTCGAACTTCGTCTTGCGGATGACCGCCTCAATCTTCTTCATTTGCTTTTCCCTCCTCTGTCGTTTGCTTGTTTACAATCTTCTTACCTTATCTGAAACCAATACCTTTATATGTCTTCCTGTCTGCCGGTCACAGCCAGCGGCCTATGCGTTGCATTGCCTCCTTGCAGTCGTCGTGCTGTCCGAAGGCGGTCAGCCTCACATATCCCTCGCCGCTCGGACCGAACCCTGCCCCCGGTGTGCACACCACGTTTGCCTCGTAGAGCATCTGCTCGAAGAACCGCCATGACCCTATGCCTTTCGGAGTCTTCAGCCAGATGTATGGCGAGTTCACCCCGCCGAAAGCCTGCAACCCTATGGCTGCAAAGCCGGTGAGCATCAGCCGTGCGTTCTCTTTGTAGTAGTCGATGTTTGCCTTCACCTGTGCCTGTCCTTCGGGCGTGTACACCGCCTCTGCTCCGCGCTGTGTTATGTAGCTTGTGCCGTTGAACTTTGTGCATTGGCGGCGGTTCCACAGGTGGTTCAGCCCGATGCGCTCGCCACTCAGCGTTGCGGCGGTCAGCTCCTTGGGCACGATGGTATAGCCACAGCGCACGCCGGTGAACCCTGCCGTCTTCGAGAAGCTGCGGAACTCGATGGCACACCTCTTGGCACCCTTTATCTCATAGATGCTGTGCGGCACGTTGTCTTCGCTGATGAAAGCCTCGTAGGCCGCGTCGAACAGCAGCAGCGTGTCGTTCTTCAGAGCGTAGTCCACCCACTCCTTCAGCTGCGCGTGTGTCAGTGTTGTGCCCGTCGGGTTATTGGGGAAGCACAGGTAAACTATGTCTATGCGCTTCTTAGGTATCTCCGGCACGAAGCCGTTGCCGGCAGTGCAGGGGATGTATGTGATGTTGCTCCACCGGCCGTCGGCCATCAGGTCGCCGCCGCGTGCACCCATGACGTTGCTGTCCACATAGACCGGATATGTCGGGTCGGTCACGCCGACGCTGTTGTCGTGGCGGAGTATGTCGCCGATGTTGCCTGTGTCGCTCTTCGCTCCGTCGCTGACGAAGACCTCCTGTGGTGTCAGGCGCACGCCGCGCGGTGCGAAGTCGTGCTTTATGATGGCATCTATCAGGAAGTCATAGCCGTGTTCCGGCCCATAGCCGCGGAACGTGTCTGCACTGCCCATCTCGTCCACGGCCTTGTGCATGGCCTCGATGCATGCCTGTGGCAGCGGGCGCGTCACGTCGCCGATGCCGAGACTGATGACGCGCGTCTTCGGGTGCGTCACCTTGAAGCTGTTCACCTTCTTGGCAATGTCCGAGAACAGGTAGCTCTCGGGCAGCTTCGTGAAGTATTCGTTTACCAGTGCCATTGTGTCTTTTCCTTTCTTCTGTGGTTGTTGTTGTCAGTTTGTCGCCGTCTGTATGGCTTCTGTTGCATATTCGCTATCGACCTCCACCGTGCCTTCAAACACGGTCTCGGCAGGTCCCGTCATAAACAAATGGGCGGAAGCTCCTCCCCATTGCAGGGTCAGTGTGCCGCCGTCCATTATCACTTCGCTCTCTCCGTGGCTTCGCCTTGTCAGTAGTGCCGCCGCCGCCGTGGCACAGGCTCCCGTTCCGCAGGCCATCGTGATGCCCGAGCCTCGTTCCCACACCCGCATTCGGATGCGTCTGTCGTCAAGCACCTGCGCAAACTCCACGTTCACCCGGTCGGGGAACCACGGGTGTCTCTCCAGCTCTGCCCCCAACGCCGCGAGGTCAATGCCATCTATCGCGTCGGTGAAGATCACAAGGTGCGGATTGCCCATCGATATGGCTGTGCCGCTGAACGTGCGCCCACCAGCGGTCACGGTCTCCTCCAGCATGCTGCGCGGATGGCCGTCGCCCCTGTCTACTGATATTGGCTGTGGCACGCCCATGTCCACGGTGACACTGCTCACGCGACCGTCACTGCCGGTATGCAGTTGCAGCGTCTTGATGCCCGACAGCGTGTCGATCTTCAATTCGCGCTTCTGTGTCAGCCCCTTGTCGTAGACATACTTACCTACACACCTCACTCCGTTGCCGCACATCATGGCTTCCGACCCGTCGTTGTTGAATATCCGCATCGTGAAGTCTGCATCGCCACCGCCACGCCCGATGAGTATCAGGCCGTCACTGCCGATGCCCGTGTGGTATGCGCTCAGCCGTACTGACAGCTCTGCCGGCTTGAGCACATCGTAGCGCGAGGCATCTACATATATGTAGTCGTTGCCCGCTCCCTGCATCTTTGTGAAGTGTAACGTTGTTGGCATTTTGTTCTTATTTGTTGTTGTTTGCTGTCATTTGTATCTCTTTCGGCTGCTAAATTACTGCTTTTTTCTTTGTTGGTGCTGATTTCTATGACTGTTTATTTTATTTTGTCTGTCTGTATATCCAAGTGTAAGCAGAATATCATTACGAGGTAATAATCCGTAAGGCGTATAGGTTGGATTGCGTTATATTGAAAGCTGTGTCACGTGTTCCCCTTTCTGATGCGTGCCGGCATGAGTGGTGTTGTCCTAAGTTCTTGGGCAAAGATAGCTCAAAATGGAAACGGTCCCAAAATCAGTGGCGGGATTCTTCTTTTCACGGGAAAGGTTGTAGCTTTGCGACATGGACAGTCAAGGGCTGTCGGCATTGGTCACAACCGATGTCCGGTGTCGCTGTCTATGAATGCCCAACGTAGCCTTCCAAGGATGGGCATTCTTAGGTTCTTTGAACGGGCATCGTTAGGTGCTATGCT
>CAVHVD010000131.1:10430-10860 GCA_963639425.1 Faecalibacterium prausnitzii | reverse complement strand
AGGACACCAATCCATTTGTCTCGCTGAATCTTAAGGACAAGTACGAAACCACTCCTATCCATGTCGACGTGAATATTGTTGACAATGATGTGCTCGATATTGATGCTTTCAAGGCATGGCGACCCGAATATAACAACGCCGAATTCATACTTGAAGATGACGGAAAGTACATCTGTGGATGGGCCATCGAGAAGATGAGCAAATCGATGTTCAATGTTGTCAACCCCGATATGATTGTCGACAAATATGGAGCCGACACACTTCGTCTTTACGAAATGTTCCTTGGTCCTGTGGAAGCATCGAAGCCATGGAACACAAACGGCATTGACGGCACATTCCGCTTCCTGAAAAAGCTGTGGAATCTGTTCTATGACCGCAATGACAAGTTCCTTGTCTGCGATGACGAACCTAATGCCGACGAGTTGAAATC
>CAVHVD010000131.1:0-10420 GCA_963639425.1 Faecalibacterium prausnitzii | reverse complement strand
CTCATAAAAAAGGTCACCGGCGACATTGAGAACTTCTCGTACAACACCTCCATCAGTGCATTCATGATTTGTGTCAATGAGCTTTCACAGCTCAAATGCAGCAAGAAATCTGTGCTGGAACCTCTTGCTGTCTGCCTTGCGCCGTTCACTCCGCACATCTGCGAAGAGCTTTGGTCTGTTTTAGGACATGACACAACAATCTGTGACGCTGCATGGCCTCAGTATAACGAGGAGTACATCAAGGAAGATACGGTCAATTACACTGTCTCATTCAATGGCAAAGCACGCTTCAACAAGGAGTTTGCTATTGACGCACAGAATGACGAGATAGAGAAAGAAGTACTTGCCGACGAGAGATCTGCACGATGGATGGAAGGCAAGCAGGTGATAAAGGTGATTGTCGTGCCGCGCAAGATTGTCAACATCGTTGTCAAATAAGGGTTAATACACACATATTCTGTTTCTTAACCAATGGTAATGCACAAGCCCACAAAAGGGGAGATCCTTAGCGAAGTAAAGGATTACATACTTATCACAGTAGGACTTATAACCTACGCCGCTGCGTGGGCACTGTTCCTTCTGCCTTATCAGATCACAACCGGCGGAACTACGGGTATCGGCGCAATCATTTACTATGCTTCGGGCTTTCCCATCGAGAGCACTTACTTCATCATAAACGCAGTCTTGCTGACGTTTGCAATAAAGATTTTAGGGCCTAAGTTCAGCATAAAGACCACTTACGGAATCTTTATGATGACCTTTCTGTTGTGGCTCTTTCAGACTCTCATAAAGAACGACGACGGTACGTTGCCGCAAATCATTGGTCCAGGACAGGATTTCATGGCTTGCATCATCGGTGCCGTGATGTGTGGAATAGGTCTCGGAATGGCTTTCCTGTACAATGGCAGTACCGGAGGAACGGATATCATAGCGGCCATTGTCAATAAGTACCGTGACGTATCACTTGGACGCATGATACAGCTCTGCGATGTCATAATAATCAGCTCGTGCTACTTCGTGTTTCATGACTGGCGACGTGTGATTTTCGGTTTTGTGACGCTGTTCATTATAGGCTATGTGCTTGATTACGTTGTCAACAGTGCGCGACAATCGGTTCAGTTCTTCATCTTTTCGAGAGAATATTCCAAGATTGCCGATACCATAAACAGCAGCATGCACCGTGGCGTAACCGTGCTTGACGGTGAAGGATGGTACACGAAAAACCACGTGAAAGTGCTGTTTGTGCTCGCCTCCAAGCAACAGTCGCAACATATTTTTCGCCTCGTGAAGAGTATAGATCCTGATGCTCTCATATCGCAGAGTGCCGTCATCGGAGTGTTCGGTCAAGGCTTTGACAAACTGAAAGTGAAGGTCAAGAAAGACAAGATGCAGGATTACGTCCCTGAATAACGTCAGATTTTCAATATTAAAGAAGCCATGAAGAGAACCATAGTCTTTGCTACCAATAATAAGAACAAGCTTGACGAGGTACATTCCATGCTGCATGATGAGTTTGAAGTCATCGGACTCAAGGACATCGGTTGCTATGACGATATTCCGGAGACGGCAGACACCATCGAGGGAAACGCCACTCAAAAGGCAGAGTATGTGTGCAACAAATTCAAGACAGACTGCTTTGCCGACGACACCGGACTGGAAGTGGATGCTCTCGGCGGTGCTCCCGGAGTACATTCTGCACGCTATGCCAATGAAAACGCGCACGATTCCGAAGCCAATATAGACAAGCTGCTCGCAGAACTTTCCGATAGTGATAACCGTCAGGCACAGTTCCGCACATGTATCTGCGTCATCATAGACGGAAAGAAGCACCTCTTTGAAGGCATCGTGCGCGGAAACATAACACTTTCAAGGCGTGGCACCGGTGGCTTCGGCTATGACTCCGTGTTCGTTCCCGACGGCTACGGCAAGACGTTCGCCGAGCTTGGCAATGACGAGAAGAACAAAATCAGCCACCGTGCACGCGCGGTTGCAAAGCTGGCGAAGTTCCTTCTAAGAAACTGAAGCAAGAGAATACGGCTATCACCGTACCTATTTCATATTCTCCTTCAAAGCCCCAATGAGGCTGAAATCTCAAGCATCCTCTTTATTGGACGCACAGCTTTCTCGCATATATCAGCATCTACCGTTATCTCCGGCTGCTCGTCACGGAGGCAATCGTGAATTTTCTGAATTGTATTCAGCCGCATATACTGACATTCGTTGCAGGCACATGTGCTGTCATTCGGCGGAGCAGGAATGAAAACCTTCTGCGGACATGCCAGCTGCATCTTGTGCAGTATGCCTGACTCTGTGGCTACAATGAACTCCGTTCCCTCATCTTTAATGGCAAACTTCAGTATTCCTGCTGTCGAACCTACGTAATCTGCTAACTTCAAGACTGCTCCCTTACACTCAGGATGCGCCAATACCTTTGCCCGAGGATAGACTTTCTTCAGCTCGACAATCTTTTCCACGGAGAATTTCTCATGTACGGTACATGCTCCGTTCCAAAGCAGCATGTTTCTACCTGTTATTGAGTTTATGTAATTCCCCAGGTTATAGTCGGGACCGAAGATGATTTTCTCATCCTTTGGGAAGCTTTCCACTATCTGACGCGCGTTTGTAGATGTGACAACCACGTCGGTAAGTGCCTTTACGGCAGCCGATGTGTTGACATAACTCACGACCTTATATCCCGAATGTCCTTTGATGAACTCCGCGAACTCATCGGCCGGACAGCTGTCGGCAAGCGAGCAACCAGCATTCGCGTCGGGAACCAGCACTTTCTTGTCAGGGCATAGTATCTTGGCTGTCTCACCCATGAAGTGTACGCCGCACAGCACGATGATGTCTGCATTGGTCTTTGCCGCCCATTGTGCCAGTGCCAGGCTGTCGCCGACATGGTCTGCTATGTCCTGTATGTCGCTCGTCTGATAGAAGTGAGCCAGTATCACGGCATTCTTCTCTCGCCTCAGCCTGTTTATCTCCTCAATGAGTTTATCCATGACAATATATATTCTTTATTGTTTATTTATCTTGAATTCTATTTGTGATGTTGATGGTATCCTGTTGAAAACAATGAAAAGAATCTCTCCATTTTCTTGCATGGCAAGTTATCATCATTAGGCTTCATACTGTCAACACCGTTGTCAACCGACAGTCATGCTGCGTAAAGCATAGGCTTTCACAGGAATACAAGTCATTTTCAGCAGGTTGTCAACACCATGTAAACAACATACAAAGTTAAAAACTTTTAGCGTCAGAAGAGCACTGTCAGCAGTTGAAAGTCGGTTGAAAAGAGACAAACAAAAAGACGAGCTAAGATTTTGCCGTTGTCTTTTCCTGTATATCAAGCCCTATATCATCAGTTCAAAATGTTTTGTCCGTTTCTTTTCAATCACTTGTCAACACGCTATGCACACTTTATTAACCATCTTCGCTGTGTTATGAACGCAATTAGAGCTACTTTTGCGACGTACATTCAAAAGACGTGGAAGCCAATGCGCAAGCTCAAAGTTACAGAATTGAACCGGATAAGCAAAGAGGAATACAAGCTGGCAGAGAAGTTGCCACTTGTCGTCGTGCTTGATAACGTGCGCAGCGAGTACAATATTGGCTCCGTATTCCGCACTGCCGATGCCTTCAGAGTAGAGAGTATCTGCTTGTGCGGCATTTGTGCCGTGCCGCCACGGATTGAGATTCACAAGACAGCTCTCGGCGCGGAAGATTCTGTAGACTGGAGATACTTCAAGTCAACCATGAATGCCGTGGATGAACTCCGCAGCGAAGGCTACACCATATTGTCGGTAGAGCAGGTGGAAGGCAGCACTAAGCTTGATGAAATGCACCTGGATAACGGCAAGCGTTATGCCGTTATCCTTGGCAACGAAGTGAAGGGCGTGCAGCAGGAAGTGGTCGATGCCAGTGACGGATGTATTGAGATTCCGCAGTATGGCACAAAACATTCGCTGAATGTCTCCGTGACAGCCGGCATCGTGATGTGGGAGATGTTCCGTCTGCTGCACATGGACAGCTGAACGGAAGCTGTGCCTCACATGCCGAATCTCAGTCCGAACTGCAAGTTCAATGCCGTGGGCTTGTCCTTATAAATATTGTCTATCCGACTGCCGTTGTCGAAGTAATATGACACGCACGGCTCGGCATACAGTCTGACGATGCTCTTTATGCTGTACTCTATTCCCGCCGCAGCATTGACAGACCACTGCATTCCACCTTCCTTGAGCGTCTTCCTTTCTTCGATGCCCCGCATGTAGTACTGTGTATCTGCCTTTCCGCTGACGAGCTTCTGCGCTGTTCCACCACCGACAGCATAGACTGTCACATTGCCTTTCCTCCATATATTATATCCAATTCCCAGCGGTATGCCGACATAGTGCAGCCGCTGCGTGTAGCTTCGTGCAGATGACGTGCCCTCACTCTTGAGATAGGAATAGACAACTCCGGTCTCTGCAAAGAGCCTGTCGGTCAGTCCGATGCGCAGTTTCAGTCCTATGTTCAGCGGAGTCTTGTGGTCGAGACTCATCCTGTCGCTTGTCTTATCGTTTATGTAGGTGTTTTCCTTGACGGCATCGGGGAAGTTGTTTTGCAGAATGGCGGTGTTGTTTGCTGCCGAATAGGTGATTGTGGACTCCGAAGACATCACGTCATATCCATAATCAGACATGTCTCCGCCGTCGCCCAAGTCCGTAGATGGCAGATTTGTGGTGTATGCGCTGATGTTCCACTTCGTCTTCCGGTTCTTCTTCTGCCGCGGCAGCTGTGGGTGCTGTGTGCTGTTCCTCACGTATGTGTCGCTTTTGACAGACGGCTGCTGCTGCTCTTCCTGTCCTGAGTCACCTGTTTCTTGCTCGGAAACCGCTGGTTTTGCCTCTGTAAACCGCTGGTTTTCGTCACCTAAACCACTGGTTTTCTCCTCGTAAACCGCCGGTTTGTCTTCCGTAACTCCGTGGTTTGCAACATGTGTCTGTGCCAATACCAACTCATCATGTCCTTTTGCCGTCTCCTTCGCGCTTATGTTTTCCTCTGCCTCACCGCTTTGTTTGCCGACAGAAGGCTGCATCGTTAGTGCCTGATTGGCAATGTCCATGTCTGCCGTTTGGCTGTCAATGCCGACGTAGACCAGCAGTCCGCTGACGGCGCTGACCGCTACGCAGGCTGCAACGGCCAGCAACGTGCGTCTCATGCTGACGGTTCTCGTGCCATCAGTCCTTGGCATGGCAGATGCCTGTCTGTCGAGTGCAGCCTCAATGTCCTGCCACAAGCCCTCGGGAGCATCCGTTTCGTACTCCCTCAGTCGTTCGCCAAGTATGTCTGTCCAGTCCTTGTCTTTCTTCATATCTCGTCTTTATGTCCTTGCCATCCGTGAGTTCCCCTTGCGGTATTCGTTGATTTTCACTGCCAACAGTGCCTTTGCGCGGTGCAGTTGCGATGCGGAAGTCTTCTCGGTGATGCCGAGCCGTTGTGCAATCTCCTTGTGCGGCATGTGCTCCACGGCAAACATGTTGAAGACAGTCCTGTATCCTGCGGGCAGTTCCCTAATCATTTGCACTATCGTGTCCATCGGGATGTCGTCCGCATCCGCCTCCGGCTCGTCGGGAATGTCGGCAGAGAGGCCTTCCGTAAGCTCGGTGTTCTGCACCTTGGCCTGCTCTCTGAGGAAGTCAACAGACTTGTTGACGACAATCCGCGTCATCCATGCCCGCAGCGAACCCTCACCTTTCCAACTGAAGCGGCCGATGCTTCGGAAGATGTCGATATAGCTTTCCTGCAAGACATCGTGCATGTCTTCCGTATCAGAGATGTATCTTGAGCACACGGTACTAAGGCTCCGGACAGTGCAGTCATACAGTGTCCTGAAAGCCTCTCTGTCGCCGGCGGCAACAGCTGAGGCGATTTTCTCTTCGTCTCTTATCACCTTGTCCTTCTTCTCTCTGTCTATATAAACGCTGAAGTGGCAGAAACCTTGCACGCAGATGCCGGTTTTTTCGTCGGAAAGTACACGTCGTGCTATATCTGTCCGTTCTCGACAAGCACCACAACCATTTCCGTAACCTTGTCATCGCCGTCGGGGTCGTATTCTTTCTTGAGGCTTGCGCCGAACATAGATGCAAACAGCTGATAGGTTCCTGCCTTGAAGCCGCCGAGGAAAGCCTTGACCAGCTCGTAGGATGTCTGGTTGTTCTCGCGGTCTATAAGCTTGATAAGCAGCTTGCCTTGCCGCAGGTTCAGCTTCTTCAGGCGCGGCGTGTACTGCTGCTTAAGCCCTTTCTCCAGATCACGGATGTGCTGCTTGCGTCCTTTCTCTGTGGGGATTGTTTGTAGGTATTCGTATGTTTCAATCACGGCTTTGTTAACTTCCTTGGCTATCGGCAGCACCTTCTTGACATCCCGCACAAGGCGGTCGTACTTCACCTGCTGGCGTTTGTTCTTGAACACCATTGGCTTGAACACATATATAGTGCGCAGCGGCACGTAAGGAATCGTGTCGCCCTTGTACACACACATGCGCGTCAGCTGCGGACCGCCTGTCGTTGCCGCTTTCTGCGCCCTTGCTCTGCCGCTGAAACAGAGCAGGAGCGCGATACATACTGTGAGAGCCTTACATGCCATTCTAACGGACAAAAGTAAGCCTTTGACCAAAACGCTATTGTTAGTCTTTATATTTTCAATGCTTTATTAACGAATTTATTTACTTTTGTGTCTCATGGATGTCCACTGTATCAGTCCTTTGAGGCACCTGTTGCCATGCTTGGCAACGGCAATAGCCGTGTTGTTCCCGTCACGCGTGGCGGCACAGAGTCTTCTGCTGCCGGCCGACGACGACGAAACCATGGAGCAGCTGATGGAAACAGACCCGTCGGCAAACTGGGACGACGAGCTGGAGGAGCTTGCAGCACTGTCTGAGAACAAGATAGACATCAATACGGCCACGCGCGAGCAGCTGTCGGTCTTTCCTTTCCTCACGGATATGCAGATAGAAAACCTGCACTACTACATATATAGGTACGGTGCCATGCGCGACCTGAATGAGCTTCGCATGGTCTATGGCTTTGACTATCGCACGATAGAACTGCTGAAGCCGTATGTCATGATAGGCAGTGGCGACAGCGGGAAACACTATCCAAAGCTGAAGAACATGCTGAAGGGCGGACGGCACGAGGTGCTCTCGCGGCTTGACGTGCCGTTCTACCGCCGTGAGGGCTATGCCGACGGCTCCTATCTCGGCACTCCGCAATACGCATCGCTGAAGTATTCGTTCAGCTACGGTGACTATCTTCAGGCGGGCTTCGTCGGCGAGAAAGATGCCGGAGAGACGTTCCTTGCTGCAAACAACAGGAATGGCTTCGACCACTATTCGGCCTACGTCGCCGTGTCCGGACTTGGCATGCTCAAACGCGCCGTTCTCGGCAGCTACAGGATGTCGTTCGGGCAGGGGCTGGTGCTCAATTCGGGCTTCCGAATAGGCAAGACATTCTCCATGAGCACGACAGACCGCCGTGCCACAGGAATACGCCGTCACAGCTCTTCCGACGAAGTGAACTACTTCAACGGCTTGGCAGCCACCGTCGGACTTGTGAGGAACGTGGAGCTGTCGGCTTTCTATTCGCGGCGCAAGCGCGATGCCATAACGGAAGAGGGTAGGGTGACATCGATCCAAAGCACAGGGATGCACCGCACGCAGGCGGAGATAGACCGCCGTGGAGTGCTTGCCGTGCAGACTGCCGGTGGCAACATGACGTGGAACAGCAACCGCGTGAAGATAGGAGCCACGGGACTGTGGTATGGCTTCGACAAAGAGTTGGCACCCAATCTCAAGGGCTATCGCAGATACAACATGCACGGCAACACGTTCTATAACGCCAGCATCGACTATGTCCTGCGTCTCGGCAGACTACAGATCGCCGGTGAGGAGGCCACGGGAAAGGAGGGATATGCGCTGCTGAACCGCATGATTTACAGTCCGACAGGCGACTGTCAGCTCGTGCTCCTACACCGCTATTACTCTGAAGACTACTGGAGTTTCTATGGCCGCAGCTTCGGCGAAGGGTCAAAGCCGCAGAACGAAAACGGTTGGTATGCGGCAGCACAGGTCAGTCCCCTTGCCCATTGGCAGTTCTTCGCGTCGGTGGATCTCTTCTCTTTCCCCTGGCAGAGATACCGCGTCAGCAAGGCATCGCAGGGACAAGACGTGATGTTTCAGGCGCGCTATACGCCGACAGACAACCTGTCAATGTACCTTAACTATCGCTATAAGCGCAAGGAAAGGGATGTCAGCGGTACCGACGGACAGCAGACTCTGCCCACGCATCATCATAAGTTCAGGTATCGCCTGACGTGTCGCATCCGTGGGATAGACCTGCAAACCACCGCCGACTATAATGTCTTCAACCAGATAGCATCGTCCAACGGCTATCAGCTGACACAGAAAGCAACCGTCGGGGTGGGGCGGTTGCCACTTACGCTGACGCTGCAAGGCACGTATTTCAACACCGACGACTACGATTCGCGTGTCTATGTCTACGAGCGCGGGCTGCTCTATACCTATTCGTCGGCTTCCTACGCGGGCGCGGGCTTCCGTGGCTCGGCACATCTGCGTCTCGACATTGGCAGGACGCTTATGCTCATAGCCAAGCTCGGCTGCACCCATTACGCTGACCGCAACGAGATAAGTTCCGGTCACGACCTCATAAAGGGCAGCACCAAGACCGACCTACAGCTGCAAATGAGGTTGAAGCTGTGACCTTATGCCGCGCTGACAGGCTTCGTTCGATTTCCTTTTTTACCGGTTTTGATTACCTTTGCAGCAGAGATTTGAACATTTTGCAGCAGAGATTTGAACATTTTGCAGCAGAGATTTGAACATTTCGTTGCGGAGATTTGAACATTTCGTCGTGTAGATTTAGACGGGGATAAGCCGTGTAATACATACTATATATGGAATACAGGAGAAGAGAATACAGTGCAATAACGCAGCGCATAGCGGAGCCGCGTATGTTCATACAAGTACTTATGGGACCGCGGCAGGTGGGCAAGTCCACGCTGATTGGTCAGGTGATGGAGGCAACAGACATTCCTCATTCGTTCTTCAGTGCGGACACGGTGGACGAGAATGACAGTGAATGGATTGTGCGTTCGTGGGAGAGTGCACGCCAGACCATGAGTCTCCGTGGCAGCAGCGAATACCTGCTCGTGATAGACGAGATTCAGAAGATAAGCAACTGGAGTGAATACGTGAAGCGGGAGTGGGACAAGGACAGCATGTCGCGCCTGAACATGAAGGTTGTCCTGCTTGGGTCTTCCCGCCTGCTGTTGCGCAAGGGGTTGACGGAATCCCTTGCAGGACGCTATGAGCTTATCAGAATAGGCCACTGGACCTACGCGGAGATGCACGATGCCTTCGGCTTCTCGCTGGACCAATGGATGTATTTCGGCGGCTACCCCGGCGGAGCACGGCTCGCAGCGGACGAACGCCGGTGGAGAAAATACGTCAAGGACTCTCTCGTAGCTCCCTCAATAGAGAAGGATGTCATCATGACTTCAAGGATATACAAGCCGGCATTGATGACGCAGATGTTCGAGCTTGGATGTTCCTATTCCAGCGAATTGCTGTCTCTGACGAAGATGCTCGGCCAGCTACAGGATGCCGGTAACGTGACGACCCTACAGTCTTACCTGAACATTCTGAAGCAGTGCAACCTCCTGGCCGGCTTGCAGAAGTATGCCGTCGATGACACAAGGAAATACCAATCGGTGCCGAAGCTCCAGGTGTACAACAATGCCCTGCTGACAGCCCACCATCATACGACCTTCGAGCAGACGCGAGTGGACACGAAGCAGTGGGGACGTTGGGTCGAATCCGCCGTAGGTGCCCACCTTCTCAATCAGGCCGAAAGCGAAGGATACAGCGTGTATTACTGGCGCGACCGCGACGATGAGGTCGACTTCATCGTTGATAGAGGCGGTAGCGTGACGGCGATAGAGGTGAAGAGTGGCAGACGTGGCATGAATAGCGGACTTCCGGCTTTCAATGAGAGATTTCATCCCGACAAGTCAATAGTCGTAGGTACGGACGGCATCAGCCTCCTCGACTTCTTCACTTCCAACATTGCCGATGTGCTTGCGTAGTAAGGGTCGCGGCCCTTGCTTTTGCGGACGTACAGCCATAAGCTTGTGAACGTACAGCCATAGCTCTGTGGTTGTACGTCCACAGAGTTGTGGCTGTACGTTCATGGAAACGCTGATTTTCAATGCTTTACAGTAGTGTCAGGTGTCGCGTTACAACGATGCCCGATGTCGTAGTCCGGCGATGTCAGGTGTCGCAGTCTAACGATGCCCATCGTTGCGTTCCAAGGATGGGCATTCTTGGGTTCTTTGAACGGGCATCGTTAGGTGCTATGCT
>CAVHVD010000130.1:0-21923 GCA_963639425.1 Faecalibacterium prausnitzii | reverse complement strand
GCAAACCAACTGGTTATCTCCGCATTTCCCTTCTTGTAGTAGGCACGCACCATTCCCTGCTTGACGATGAAAAAACTGCTTACCACTTGTCCCTTTCTGATGATTTCATAACCCTTGGGACGATGTACGATTGTAATTCTCGAAAGAATTTCTTGTTCTGCCTCTGATGTCATCCTGCCGTAATGGCAGAGTGTGGCGAGAAAAATGTTTAGTTCAGAATATTGCTTCATGCTGTGATATATATTTGTTTACTTTCCTTTAAAACGTAAACGCCGAATTCCCAATACTTGTTACGCTGTCGGGGATTTTTATTGAAGAAAGAGATTCACACAACAAAAACGCACTATTACACACAGCTAA
The DNA here is from genome assembly GCA_963639425.1 of Faecalibacterium prausnitzii. Lineage (GTDB taxonomy): Bacteria > Bacteroidota > Bacteroidia > Bacteroidales > Bacteroidaceae > Bacteroides. Next base: position 21,563 of record CAVHVD010000130.1, on the reverse strand, counting down.
AGTCCCTTTCCTGATAGTGTACGAACCATGTATATATCTTGGTGCTTTGAGGAGTTTCTTCCAGTCTTTGCTATATTTCACGCCACGCACATCCACAACGGCATTGTATAATTCTTCCTGCGTAACCTCCGTGCTTATCGCCAGGATGGTTTCCTTTGGCTTATCCACTCCGAACGACCTATATGAGCACATGGAGAGAGATTTCTCCGAATAGGACATAAGGAATAGGGAAAGCAGTCTGGCCGTGTCTTTGTCGGTCAGCAGCTCCTGCATCTCTTTCAGAACCTTGCTCCTGCTAAGGTCTTGATAGTCCTCTGCAGAGAAGAGCAGCCTGTCTGCCACGCCATATCCGGCAAGCAAGGACGGCTTCAGGGAGATGGCCTTCAACGACAGGGCTATGCTTGCCAGTGTGAAGTCGTCGATGGTCTCATCGAAATCGTCGACAGTCCGCAAGGGATGGGAGAAGTTCCTTGTGCCAATCGTGGGAGACTTGCGCCCCTTCATGGCAGGAACAAACATCCCGTCATAGTCCACCAGCGTCAGGCTGCCGTCGGGACAGACCATGATGTTATCCGGCTTGATGTCACCATGGGCAAAAGGCTGTGAGCGAAGCCATGCCGCCATCTTGCAGAAACGGTAGCAGAGCATGGACATCGCATAGCTGTCATGATGGTTCTCTGCGATGTATTTCTCCATCGTCTCGCCGTCAATCCAGTCCATCAGGAGAATGGGGAACTCTTCATCCTCGCATTTGCTGTCTACGAACAGCTCCTTCTCCAGATATTTCACCGACTAAGGTAGGAAGAGCTGACGCACTCCAGCTCGTCGGCAATCAGCCGGTAGGCTTCAGCCCGTCCCTCCTGCTCCTTGATGAAGCACTTCACGGCATACAGCCTCCCTGTCTGCACATCTCTCATCTTGAACACGACGGCGAAGTTGCCGCTCGACATCACCGGATTGCCGTCTCCATCCTTCACAGGACGGAGATCCTTCAACTGCTCGAAGTTCTCCTCTGCAAACAGTATCGCCTCTCTATATTCCTTTATTGATGGGTAGTTCATGTTGTCCCTGCTTTTGTCACGCCTCATGGCTTGACCACAAAGATAAAAATAAATAACGACAAGCAACACGCACTCAATAGGTGCAGAGGTAATGGAATACCGCAAAAGTTAGTGATGGAATACCGCAAAAGTTAGTAATGGAATGCCGCAAAAGTTAGTGATGGAATACCGCAAAAGTTAGTAGTCTCTTGCATACATGGCTGAATATCATTTATTTTGCACGTAAATCTAATTACGTCAAATTTATGAGCTATTCACATAGAATTGCAGACATTCAACTGGCTGAGCATCTTGAGGCTTTTGGAGCTGTACTCATAGAGGGTCCTAAGTGGTGCGGGAAGACAACGACTGCAGAACAAATGAGTAAAAGTGTCATCAAGATGCAAGATGTGGAGATGCAGGAAGAATACGCTGCAACTGCCGCTTCAAAACCATCATTGTTGCTGATGGGTGAAACGCCTCGCCTCATAGACGAATGGCAGGATGCGCCTGTACTTTGGGATGCTGTGCGTACCATGGTGGATAAGCGTCAGGTTCCGGGACAGTTCATTCTTACTGGGTCTACTGTTGTTGACAGAAGTAAGATTCATCATTCAGGAACGGGTAGGATATCACGAATGAAGATGTTACCAATGAGTCTATGGGAATCGGGAGAGTCTAATGGGAAGATTTCCCTAAAAGAACTGTTCGATAATCAGGACTTGGATATAGACGGCATCACTTCTGACATGAAGATTGAGGACTTGATTTATGCAGCTTGCCGTGGTGGATGGCCTGCGTTTATCAATATGAAGAGTGATAAGGCCAAGTTGCTTATTGCATGTAACTATGTAGATGCCATCTGCCGAGATGATATCTCAAGAGTGGATGGTGTACAAAGGAACGAGCGGACTACTCGCGCCATATTACGTTCATATGCTCGCAACATATCTACGTTGGCAAAGAATACAGCTCTTTTAGCCGACGTTACCGCCTCAGGCGAAGTGTCACTCACGATGAGTACGTTTGAGGATTATGTGACCTCCCTCAACAGATTGTTTGTTATTGACAATATAGATGCGTGGTGCCCAACAGTTCGAAGCAAGACGGCCATTAGAAGTGGTATAAAGCGTGCATTCGTGGACCCATCCATTGCGGTGGCAGCTTTAGGACTTTCGCCAGAGGTATTGATGACTCAGCTCAAGGCCTTTGGGTTTATATTTGAGCAGATGTGTGCGCGTGATCTTCGGGCTTACACTCCAGGTTTTGGCAATCATCTATCTTACTACCGCGACCGCTACGGGTTGGAAGCTGACTTGGTACTGCATCTTGCCGATGGACGCTATGCACTGATAGAGTGCAAACTCGGCAGTCATGAAATTGAAGAAGGAGCCAAACATCTTTTGGAGATAAAACGACTTATTCAAGAGCATAACAAAACTGAAAAGCAAGTTCCATTGCGTGAACCCGATTTGATGATTGTTATGACAGGCGGATATATGGCTTACACGCGCCCTGATGGCGTTAAAGTCATACCACTTGCTTGCTTAAAAGACTAAAACATAACATGATGTAATATGGGTAACAGCACTACTGGCTCTTTTCTTCTGTGCGTTATTGTTCGTCCTCGCCCTGTTTGTGGGCATCTCGCCTCCGTGTCATTTATCCACAAGCAAAGAATACAATAACCTTTATGTCGGAGGAGAAGATATGGGAAGTGCTTGTATCAGTTGATGTAAGTTGTGTCAGATGATATCATAAGTCGTCTCACAACGTTCGATGTGAACGTTCACATCGAACGTTGTGAATGCTCATATCGAACGTTGTGAGTGTTCACATCGAACGATGTGAGAGGACTTGAGTAGGTCTTACGACAGCATTTACATTGTCTTGCAGCAACATTGTTGCCACTGCATGTAATCTTGTCTGCCGGTGCCAAAATAAAAAAGGCATTGTTTGCGGGTGAAAAAGAAAAGCCTTACTTTTGCAGCTCGGAGTGAATGTTCATCATGCGCATCAGCCGTCACGAAACAGCACATGTATGGGGTTCTTATCCATGTACCATCAAGATCAAAACAAAAAGTTAGATTAATGAGAAGAGTAACCCTAATTCTTGACAACGGGCTCCGGTTTCAGGGCTGGTCGTTCGGATATGAGAAGCCTGTGGTCGGTGAGGTTGTGTTCAATACGGCTATGGCCGGCTATCCGGAGAGCTTGACAGACCCGTCGTATGCAGGACAGCTCATGACACTTACCTATCCGCTGATTGGCAATTATGGTGTGCCACCATTCACCTGTGCCAAGAATGGCATACAGGACTTCATGGAAAGCGGCAAGATATATCCTGAAGCTCTTATCGTGAGCGACTATTCCGAGAACTACAGCCATTGGAATGCCGTGGAGAGTTTAGGCGACTGGCTCAAGCGCGAACATATACCCGGTGTGACGGGCATAGACACACGTGAGCTGACGAAGACACTTCGCGAACGTGGCGTGATGATGGGTCGTTTAGCTTTCGATGAGGATGAGGAGCAGATAGAGGGCTACAAGTTCCCGTCGTATGATGCTGTCAACTACGTGGACATGGTGAGCTGTAAGGAGGTGATGATATATTCCGGTGACGAATGTACGCACGTCAGTGCACACGCGCCGCATGAGGAGGTCAACAAAGCCATAGAGACCCTGCGCGGCGGACGCAAACGGGTGGTGCTTATGGATTGTGGTGTCAAGGCCAACATCCTGCGCAGCCTCATAAGTAGGGGAGTGGAACTGATACGCGTGCCGTGGAACTATGACTTCAACAACCTGCAGTTCGACGGGCTGTTCATTAGCAATGGCCCCGGCGACCCTAACAACTGCGACGCTGCCGTGCAGAACATACGCACGGCGATGCAGAACTCAACTCTGCCGATTTTCGGCATCTGCATGGGCAATCAGTTGCTGGGCAAGGCTGCCGGTGCAAGCATCTACAAACTGAAATATGGACACCGCAGTCAGAACCAGCCTGTACGCAAGGTAGGTACCACGCAGTGCTACATCACATCGCAGAACCACGGCTATGTCGTAGACAACAATACCCTGACCGGCGAGTGGAAGCCGCTGTTTGTGAACATGAACGATGGCTCCAACGAAGGCATAGAGAACACGGCGCATCCATGGTATTCGGTGCAGTTCCATCCGGAGGCATGCGGTGGCCCAACAGATACGCTGTTTATGTTTGACGACTTTGTCGGAATGTTACACTAAATCTTTGGAGGACTTGAAGAAATGAAAGAGAATGCAATAAAGAAAGTGCTCTTGTTGGGTTCGGGTGCGCTGAAGATAGGTGAGGCCGGCGAGTTCGACTATTCAGGCTCGCAGGCACTGAAGGCACTGCGGGAAGAGGGCATCTATTCTGTCCTCATAAACCCCAACATCGCTACGGTGCAGACCAGCGAGGGAGTGGCAGACCAGATATATTTCCTGCCGGTGACACCATATTTCGTAGAGAAAGTCATCGAGAAGGAACGCCCCGACGGCATACTGCTGGCTTTCGGCGGACAGACCGCCCTGAACTGCGGCGTGGAGCTGTATCGCAACAAAATCTTGGAGAAGTATAACGTACAGGTGCTCGGCACTCCGGTACAGGCCATCATCGACACCGAAGACCGTGAGTTCTTCGTGGAGCGTCTGAATGAGATAGATGTCAAGACCATAAAGAGTGAGGCCTGCGAGAACGCGGAAGATGCCCGCAAGGCTGCGGGTGAGCTTGGCTATCCTGTCATCGTGCGTGCCGCCTATGCTCTTGGCGGACTGGGTTCCGGTTTTGCCGATAACGAGGCAGAGCTGGACGTGCTCCTTGAGAAGGCTTTCTCATTCTCGCCGCAGGTGCTGGTGGAGAAGTCACTCCGTGGATGGAAAGAGATAGAGTATGAGGTTGTGCGCGATAAGTATGACAACTGCATCACCGTCTGCAATATGGAGAACTTCGACCCGCTGGGCATACACACCGGCGAGTCTATTGTCATCGCTCCATCGCAGACACTGAGCAATACCGACTATCACAAGTTGCGTGAGTTGGCGATAAGAATCATCCGTCATATAGGCATCGTGGGTGAGTGCAACGTGCAGTTCGCCTACGACCCTGCCAGTGAGGACTATCGTGTCATCGAGGTGAATGCCCGTCTGAGCCGTTCGTCGGCATTGGCATCGAAGGCCACGGGTTATCCTTTGGCATTCGTGGCAGCAAAGCTCGGCTTGGGCTACGGACTCTTTGAGCTGAAGAACTCTGTCACCAAGACCACATCGGCGTTCTTCGAGCCGATGCTGGACTATGTGGTCTGCAAGATTCCGCGCTGGGACTTGAGCAAGTTCCGCGGCGTGGATCGCGAGTTAGGCTCGAGCATGAAGTCGGTGGGAGAGGTCATGGCCATAGGCCGTACATTCGAGGAAGCCATACAGAAAGGCATACGCATGATAGGGCAGGGACTGCACGGCTTCACGGAAAACAAAGAGCTGGAGATCCCTGATATAGACAAGGCTCTGTGCGAGCCTACTGACAAGCGCATCCTGGTCATCTCGAAGGCACTGCGTGCCGGTTACAGCGTTGACCATATCCATGACCTTACGAAGATTGACCGCTGGTTCCTCGACAAGCTGATGAACATAATGAATGTCAGCATCGAGCTGCACAAGTGGGGCAATAACCACTCGCTGCTGACAGACTTGCCTGCTGGCCTGTTGCGTCGTGCCAAGGTGTATGGCTTCAGTGACTTCCAGATTGCCCGTGCCATTGGCTTGGAGGAGGATATGGATGACGGTGTCCTGGATGTTCGTCGTTATCGCAAGAGTATAGGCATCGTTCCTGTCGTCAAGCAGATTGATACGTTGGCAGCCGAGTATCCGGCACAGACCAATTACCTATACCTCACATACAGCGGCACGGCCAATGACGTTGTGTATGAGAATGACGGTCGTTCGGTAGTGGTTTTGGGCTCCGGAGCTTACCGCATTGGCTCGTCGGTGGAATTTGACTGGTGCGGCGTGCAGGCACTGAATACCATACGTGGCGGTGGCTACCGCAGTGTAATGATAAACTATAATCCTGAGACCGTGTCTACGGACTATGACATGTGCGACCGTCTGTATTTCGACGAGCTTACGTTTGAGCGTGTGCTCGACATCTTGGATTACGAACAGCCACATGGCGTGATTGTCTCTACCGGCGGACAGATACCCAATAACCTCGCGATGCGTTTGGACGCGGAGAATGTTCCTATCCTCGGCACCGATGCACACAGCATAGACAATGCGGAAGACCGTGACAAGTTCTCGGAGATGCTCGACCGCATCGGGGTGGATCAGCCTGAATGGAGCGCACTGACATCCATGGACGATGTCAAGGCTTTCGTTGACAAGGTGGGCTTCCCCGTACTGGTGCGTCCGTCCTATGTGCTTTCCGGTGCAGCCATGAACGTCTGCTCCAACAACGATGAGCTGGAACGCTTCCTGAAGTTGGCAGCGAACGTGTCGAAGAAGCACCCCGTGGTCATAAGCAAGTTCATGGAACACGCCAAGGAGGTGGAGATGGATGCCGTGGCAAAGGACGGCGAGGTCATTGCCTATGCCATATCCGAGCACATTGAGTTCGCCGGAGTGCACTCCGGAGATGCCACCATACAGTTTCCGCCACAGAAACTTTATGTGGAGACCGTGCGCCGCATCAAGCGCATAAGTCGGCAGATCGCCCATGAGCTGAATATATCAGGGCCGTTCAACATACAATACCTGGCACGCGACAACGACATCAAGGTCATCGAGTGTAACCTGCGTGCGTCGCGCAGCTTCCCGTTCGTCAGCAAGGTGCTCAAGATAAACCTAATCGAGCTTGCCACGAAGATAATGCTTGGCATTCCGGTTCAGAAGCCGGACAAGAACCTGTTTGATCTCGACTATGTAGGCATCAAGGCTTCGCAGTTCTCGTTCAACCGTTTGCAGAAGGCCGACCCTGTGCTTGGTGTCGACATGGCATCGACGGGTGAGGTCGGCTGTATAGGAGCAGACACCTCGAGTGCATTACTCAAGTCGATGCTGTCTGTCGGCTATCGCATACCGAAGAAGAACATACTGCTGTCCACAGGAACGATGAAGCAGAAGGTTGACATGTTGTCGGCGGCAAAGATGCTTCAGCAGAAGGGATACAAGCTGTATGCCACGGGAGGTACGAGTAAGTTCCTCAACGACAACGGCATTGAGAACACGTTGGTCTATTGGCCCAGCGAGGAGAAGGAGCCGCAGGCCTTGGGCATGTTGCACCACAAGCAGATAGATATGGTGGTCAACATTCCGAAGGATCTATCGGCCGGTGAGCTGGACAATGGCTACAAGATCCGTCGTGCTGCCATTGACCTCAATGTCCCTCTCATCACCAATGCCCGCCTGGCAAGTGCGTTCATCAACGCATTCTGCACCCTGACGCTCGACGACCTGGCAATAAAGAGCTGGAGCGAATACAAGTAAGACTACTTGTATTCGCTTGGGTTCATGCCAAACTGTTTCTTGAAGCTGGTGCTGAAATGAGACAGGGTGTTGAACCCCGTCATGTATGCTATTTCCGAGATGTTGTACTTGCCTTCCTTGATGAGCTCTGCCGCACGGTTCAGCTTGTAGCAACGGAAGAACACGCTGGGGTTCATGCCTGTGAGTCCCTTGATTTTATAGTACAGCTTGGTGCGTGATATGTGAAGCATCTCGGTCATGTGGCTGACATCAAGTTCAGGGTTACCCAACTCTTTCTCCATGATGCTGTAGACCTCGTTCATCAGGCTCTTGTCTTGTGGCAGCAGTATGTCCTGTGGCACTTTCGCCGTTTGTGTACTTTTTACCAATATTTGTCGTGCTCTTTCGCGATTTTGCAGCAGACTGTGGATTAGAGCTTTTAGATATGACGGAGCGAAAGGCTTGACGACATAGGCATCAGCACCCGATTCTAATCCGTCTATTTGGTTTTCGGTAGTAGCCTTGGCTGTCACCAGTACAACCGGAATATGGCATAACTGGATATTTTGCTTTATCTGTCGGCAGAACTCATAGCCATTTGTCCCGGGCATCAGCACGTCACTGACTACGAGGTCTGGGGCATCGTCCTGCATCAGCTTCAGTCCTGACTGTGCGTCAAAGCAACTCACAACATGATAGTCGCCCGACAGTATTGTGCGCATATAGCCAACGATGTCAATGTCGTCGTCAACAACGAGTATTTTCTTCCTGTTGTCGGCGATGTCTTCATCGTTGCCCACTTCATTCATGCTATAGTCTTGTAGCGGGAACAGCACTTTCTGCTCGTCGCTTGCCTTTTTCTCCGAGTCACTATATGACGACTCATTCACCGGCAACACGAAGCTGAATATTGAACCTTGCTGCCCGTCGTTGCGGTTCTCTGCCTTGATGTAGCCATGGTGCAGCCTCACAAGGCTTTGTGCATAGTTCAGCCCTATTCCTGTACCAATCTGCGACTCCTTGTCACCATGCTTGTCAAGCTGGTAATAGCGTCCGAAAATCTGTTTTTCTTCGCCTACTGGAATGCCGCAGCCGCTATCTTTCACGCTTACCTTGATGTATTGTGTGTCTGTATCCTTGTCTGTCAGGGGGAATGATGCGGCAGCTTCCTGACGTGTTATCACATCGAAAGTGAATGTGATTTTGCCGCCTGACGGTGTGAACTTGAAAGCATTGCTAAGCAGGTTTGCCGTTATCTTCTCAAGTTTGTCGGCATCTATCCACGCCGTAAAGCTGTCTTCCACTCCGTAGATGTTGAACCCTATGTTCTTTTCTCTTCCATTTAAGGTGAATATGTCGGTTATTTGTTGCAGCAGTGCTGTGACCTCCTCCTTGCGCACGGTCAGTTTAAGCGTATCGTTCTCCAGCTTGTGGAACTCAAGCAGTTGGTTTACCAAACGGAGCATGCGCCTGACGCTGTTCTGCACGATGTATAGCAGATGCTTGCTTTCCCCATCAATGCTCGTGTCGGCACACAGCTGCTCGATGGGACCAGATATTATGGTGAGTGGTGTACGGAACTCATGGCTGACGTTGGCAAAGAAGTTCATGTTCATTCGGTTGACATTGCGTTCATGTTCTTTCTCGCGTTCAGACTGGAGTGCGCTCTGTCTCGACATCCTGACGCGTACATAGCTGTCAATAACGAACCAGACAAGTGCAGCCAGTGCTGCGGCATACAGTGTGTAGGCCCACCATGTGCGCCATGGTGCAGGAGCAACACGAAGTCGGATGCTGTTCTGCCCGACAATGTCACCTTGTCCGTTGGTAGCTTTGACATGGAATGTGTATTTCCCTGCCGGCAGATTGGCATAATATGCCTCGCGTCCTGTATTGGCCTCGACCCAATAGTGGTCAAACCCTTCAAGGCGGTATTGATAGCGCACCTGTTGGTTGCCCATGCTGTAGTCGAGGGCAGCATAGGATATGCTGAATTCGCTGTCTGTATAGTCGAGGTTGATATCGGGCTTTCTTGAAAGCCGTTGGCTGATTATTCCGTCTGCTGAAGGTAAGACAACATTGTTGTGGACTTTCAAATCTTCAAACTGTAACTTCTGCTCGTGCGCACCGGTGGCTATCGATGGCGAGAATATGGTCAGTCCGCTGTTGCCGCCAAACACGAGTGTGCCGTCGCCAAGACGACAGCTTGCACGGTCGAAGAATTGGTTGCCTGCCAGCCCATCAAAGGCATAGAACGTCTTGAATGTAAGGGTAGATGGGTCAAGTAGTGACAAGCCATTCATCGTACTTACCCAAATGCGTCCCTCGTTGTCCTCTTCCATTGAGCATACGTCGGTGCACGGTAATCCGTTTATGCGCTCGACAGTCTGGGATTCAGGACTGTACAACAGTATTCCATTGGCAACTGTCCCCAGCCATATACGTCCCTTGCTGTCTTCAAGCAGACAGGTGGGCAGGAAAATGCTACGGCGCAATGCTCCCTGTATATTGCCAGACATTGTCTCTGTCCATTCCATTCTGCGCTTGTCAGGGTTTAGTGTCTGCATCCCGACCATCCATGTCAGCCCTACGGCTGTCCCGTCTTTCAGTTCCGTGATTAGTGAAGTGTAGCTGAAAGGAGCACTCAAGGCGCGATGTATCGTGAAGTGGTCTTCACTTCGTGCCATGGTGTAGATGTAGTCGCTATAAGTGCCGACCCACATCGTGCCGTTGCGGTCCTCATAGACGTTTAGCGGCATGAAAACAGAGTATGACTTGAGCAGCCGCAGATGCCCGTTCTCGTACTTGAATTTCGCCACGCTGTTTCCCGACATACATACCCATAGATTCCGATCGCGGTCGAGATAGAGGCTGTAAGCATATTGACCGCTGTTATGTCTGCCGGGGAACAAACTCCCGATGTCGTAGTGCAGAACTTCGTGCGTACCTGTGTCGTAATGATACAGGCCATTATAGGTGGTTGCAATCCACAGATTATCGTGCCCGTCGTTGATGACGCTTTGTACACTCTTGCCACGCATCAATGCTGTCAGAGCTGCGTCAGAGTTAAAGGCCTTCTTCTCCGCATTGCGGACGGCAAATCCCTGATAGGATGAGCCGAGCCATAGGTTCCCATTCTTGTCGGTGTATGTCAATGTGGCGAAGAACTCATCGGAAGCTACGTCAAAGCCCATGTCCGACTGGTGAGACAATATGCCGGTGCGCTTGTCGTAGTTGAAGACCCCATTGTTGGTATAGATGTTCATATTGTCGCTGTCGTGCGGACTGAGACAATTCACGGAACTGTTTCTTAGCTGCACACTGGATGTTATGGCTGTCGGTACGGGCTTGAACGAATTTTGTTTCATGTCATAGATGCGGAACTCTCCGCTGTCGTACATCCATATCTCATCATCCATACGGCACGACAGTCTCATGTAGTGGTCGAGCGGTATCGAGTCTTCGAGTGTCATGGTGTTACTGTCGAATGTCTTTATTGTCATGCCCGACACAGCCCATAGCTTGTCGTTGTCGTCCACGTATAGCCGCATGGTATAGGTGTCTGTGCCAAGCTGCACCTCTTCGAGGAAGCTTCCATTCACCTCATCAAATATTAGAAAGCTACCGATGATGTTCAAGAACAACCGTCCTTTACTGTTTTCTACCATTTGGACACCGTTGTGGCTCGTGTTGGCTTTCATGGGCACACGCCGGAACCTGTCGTCGTCGGTGCGATAGCAGACTCCGTTGACAGAACCAACCCAAAGACGGTTGCGGCTGTCATTGTAGACAAAGGTCAGCTGGTTGTCAGGCAGTGTCGTGCTGTCGTCGGTGCAGTAATACTGATGGAAGTCATATCCGTTGTAACGGTTAAGCCCACGGTGGGTGGCAATCCACATATAGCCGTCTGCATCCTCGGCAAAGCCTGTTATTTGTTGGTTGGAGAGTTCGGTGGAGATGACGTGGCTGATCTCCTCATCTTGTTGCGTGACGGTTGCTGTGATGGCATCATCGTCTTCTGCCGTGTGTGCACTGCATGCAGAGAGGATAGATGCAAGTGGCAGAATAACGCATAGGATAGAAACAATGCCTGTGCGCGTATAATATAATAAGGTGTACCTTTTCATAATTCCAAGTTCTTTTGCGGATGCGTAAAGGTAGCAATAAATCATGCTTTCAAGCAAGTTGCAGGCTCATGTGAACAACGGTGAAAACAGTTGAACGTATGTGAAAGCCATGCGAACGCATACGAAAGTGTTGAACATGGCAATGGCGTAATATTGCAACGAAAATCTTAATTATAAATACCTATGAAAAACTTCAGATTGAAAAGGCTCCTGGTTCTTGCCATGCTCCTTCTTGTGGGTTTGCCCGCACTGATGGCGCAAGTCGTACAGATTACAGGAACCGTAGTGGACGAGCAAGGCGAGCCACTAATGGCTGTTACAGTGCTCGAAAAAGGTACGACAAATGGTGTCATTACCGACCTTGACGGTAATTTCACGCTGTCGGTGTCCGGTGGTTCAACACTCGAATTTTCTTATGTCGGCTACGTCAGCCAGGAAATCAAGGCTGTTGCCGGACAACCCATGCGTGTGGTGATGAAAGAGGACAGCCAAATGCTCGACGAACTTGTGGTTGTCGGCTACGGTGTGCAGAAGAAAAGCTCAATGACAGGAGCTGTCTCGCAGGTCAAGAGCGAAGACATGCAGGCGCGTACCATAACCAATGCAGCACAGGCTTTACAGGGAAAGACTGCCGGTGTGCAGGTGCTCAGCTCATCTGCCAAGCCCGGTGCCACGTCGTCTGTCCGCATCCGTGGCGTTGCCTCCAATGGAGACTCTTCTCCTCTTTATGTAGTCGATGGCCGTATAGCCAGTGACATCAGCACAATCGATCCTAATGACATTGAGTCTATGGAGGTTCTCAAAGATGGTGCTTCGGCAGCCATCTACGGCGCAGCAGCCGGCAACGGTGTCATCCTCGTCACTACTAAGAAAGGGCAGGGCAATGGCAAGATTACCTATGACTTCCAGCTCACGGCACAGAGCCTGAACAAGGTTCCCAAGACCATGAACTCTGAACAGTACATAGAGTACTTCACCGAGCCGGGCTTCATAACGATGGAAGAGTTCTACAAGAACTGGGACTTCAAGACCAATACAGACTGGGCGGACGTGGCATTCGAGACTTCGATTATGCAGCGTCACAACCTGACCGTGTCTGCCGGTTCTGACAAGGCATCAATCTACGTGTCTGCATCTTACCTCAACAACGACGGTATGTTGAAGGGTGATAAAGACTCCTATGAACGCTTCACGGGTATGGTCAATGCCTCCTGGAAAATCAAACCGTGGCTCGAAGTCGGCACGAACAACCAGATAGACTATTACAAGAGCCAGTCTGTTGGCGAGGGAACGGAGTATGGTTCTCCGATACTTTCTGTCATCCAGTACGATCCTCTTACGGCTCCTTCCTACACGCTCGATAATATGCCTCAGTACATGCGCAACTGGATGCAGTCTACAAATCTGGAGATACTCGGCGATGGCAATGGCAACTATTACGGTCTGTCTGCGTACATCACGTCGAACACCACCAATCCCCTCGTTATGCGCGACGCTTCCACGACAAAGAACGCCGGTCACAACATAACCGGAACAACATATCTCAACATCACTCCGTTCAAGAACTTCCTGTTCACAACTCGTCTGAGCTATCGTCTCGGTGCCACGGAGTCGTATGGCTACAACAATGATTATTTCGCCAGCCCGCAGATGATGACGCAGGTCATGACACTGAGCGGCAGCACATATCATCCAAGCTACTACCAGTGGGAGAACTTCTTGAACTATAACCGTAGCTTCGGCAAGCACAACACGAGTATAATGCTTGGTACCTCATTCAGCTCAAGCCGCAACTACGGCATCTACGGTAGCTATACCGGTACGGACGATATAGGTGTCAAGGTAGACAACCCGCTGTTCTACTACTTTGCATACACCACCGCCACGGCACGCAAGAGCCTTAGCGGAGCGGAACCGAGCTATGTTAAGAAGTTGGCCTATTTCGGCCGACTGAACTGGGACTATGAGAACAAATATATGGCACAGTTCTCCTTGCGTGCTGATGCAGCCGACTTGGGCGTGCTTCCTAAAGCCAAGCGTTGGGGCTATTTCCCCGCTGCATCCTTGGGATGGACAGTCAGTGAAGAGAAGTTCATGGAGAGCACACGTGGATGGCTCGACCAGCTCAAGCTGCGTGCAAGCTGGGGACAGAACGGTTCCACGGCATCTCTTGGCAGCTATGCCTACGCCAATGTGATAGCGTCTACAGGCTCTTATCCCACAGGCAACGGGTTGGAATATCTCGTGGGCTACGCTCCTTCATCCACCGGCAATGATAAGTTGAAGTGGGAGACCTCGGAGCAGACGAACATCGGTATTGATGCGCGTTTCTTGAGCAACCGACTTAGCTTCACGGCCGACTACTTCAACAAGAAGACCAAAGACCTCATCGTGACCGGCATTACGCCTTCTACCGTTGTGGGCAACACGGCATCGCCTGTCAATGCCGGCAACATCACCAACAAGGGATTTGAGTTCGAACTTGGATGGCGTGACAACATCGGCGACTTCAGCTACGGAGTACGCGCCAACATCGCCACGCTGAAGAACGAGGTCACCTATATCCATGAGTCTCTTGATGCAATCGACGGCACATCGTTCCACACCTACGGAGCCATCACACGCTTCGAGGTCGGCAAGCCTGCATGGTATTTCTATGGCTACAAGTATGCCGGACTGAACCATGACACCGGTGATCCCCTGTTCTATGACAAGGACGGAAACGTGACCGATGCTCCGGTGGCCGACGACAAGGCAGAAATAGGGAAGGGTATGGCAGACTTCACATACGGCATCACGCTGACCGCCGCATGGAAGGGACTTGACCTGATAGTGTTCGGCACAGGTTCTCAGGGCAACGACATCTTCTGCTGTCTCAACCGTACTGACTATTACGTGAACAAACTCACAGCCCTGACAGACAACCGCTGGAAGGTTTCAAACACGGCAGAGCAGAACCTGAAGGCCACCAACCCGCGTGCCGGTGCCAACGGCATGAACTACTACATGACCTCCGACGCTATGGTCATGGATGGCTCGTACTTCAAGATAAAGCAGATACAGCTTGGCTACACACTTCCCAAGAGCTGGATGAAGAAGATCGGCTTCGAGAATATCCGTGTCTATGGCTCACTGGAGGACTTCTTCACCTTCACCAGCTACCCTGGTCTTGATCCTGAAATCACGGGTGTAGGCTCCTCACTCGGCGTGGACAAAGGCTCATATCCCACATCGAAGAAGATGGTGTTCGGTCTCAGCCTCACACTGTAATGGAATATAAACATCACTTAAATTTGAATACAATGAAATCGAAATTCATATACAGCCTTGTCTGTGCGGCCATGCTCACTGCCGGAGTCTCTTCCTGCGAGGACCGGCTCGACATACAGGAGCATGGTGTACTGGACTACAACACGTTCTATCAGAACGACGATGAAGCGGTGGAGGCCGTGACAGCTATCTACATACAGATAAACAGCTCGAAGTACAATTTCCACATGATACTGAACGCCATGGGCGATGACTTCTGGAGCGGTGGCGGGGCACGCAACGACAATTCCGACCTCGAACAGTTCAACGAGTTCACCTACGGTACTGAAGCTGACTACATTCAGGGTCTGTTCCAGTCATACTACAGAATCATATACAAGTGCAACGTTGTCCTTGGTCATGTGGAGGGCGGAACGGCAGTTCAGGACCGTTGCCGTGCCGAGGCAAAGGCCATCCGTGCGTGGTGTTATTTCAACCTGATAAACCTTTGGGGAACACCTCCAATCGTAGACCACGAGCTTGAATCCGGTGAGTACAGCCAGCCCAACGGCACGAAGGAAGAACTATGGGCATTCGTCGAGAATGATTTGACTGAGGCCATAGCCGAAGCCAATATGCCCGAGAAGACCGATGTCAACGACACAAGCACATGGCGTGTGACCAAACAGTTTGCGCAGGCCATGTTGGGAAAGGCATACCTGTGGCAGAACAAGTATGCTGAGGCTGCCGAACAGTTCCAGAAGGTCGTCGACAGTGGGAAGTACGCGCTCTACACGGGCGACTACGGCGATATTCTCAGTTACAACCACAAGCACAACGTGGAAAGCATGTTCGAGTCCAACCGTATAAGCGATGACAATAACCAGTGGAACAACTTTGACCTTACGGGTGTGATGTGCCACTGGCGTATAGACAAGATGAATGCACCGGCCGACTACAGCGGTCTCGTATCCACTCAGGGATGGGGCTTCCTCGTGCCGCAGCAGAGCCTGTATGATGATTTTGTGACTGTCGAGGGCGAGAACGGCTATCGTCTGAATCAGACCATGAAGACTTTCGCACAGATACAAGAGATGGGGTGGAGCATCAAGCAGAGCATAATCAACGAAGGTTACTTCATGTGGAAATGGCGTCTCCTCAATGAGCAGTCGCCTTCTGGAACTTCCGGCATGGTCGATGACAACAACCCGCGTTGGATGCGTTACGCCGAGGTCATCTTGTGTGCTGCAGAGGCTTATTTCGAGGCAGGCAACAACAGCAAGGCCGACGAGATGATGAACATGATACGCACACGTGCCAAAGCACCAACGAAGAGCGGATACACGCGCGACGAGATACGCCGTGAGAAACGCATCGAGCTGTGTGGCGAATATACGCGTTGGATGGATATCACCCGCTGGGGCATAGCCTATGACCTTCTGAAGAACCAGGGCGAGAAGTTGCCCATGCTCGGCCCGAACGGTCAGGTGACATATTCCGCCTATAACACGAACGCAAACCTCTACGGCTTCAAGCAGGGCAAGCACGAACTGCTGCCATTCCCCGGTACGGAGGTTCGCCTGAACAGCAACATCATCCAGAACCCCGGATGGTAAGGATACAAGAGTTACAAGTTATAAATAAAAAACATACGAATATGAGACTATATACATTGAAATCAGCGTTCCTAGGAATGGCGACGGCAGTTCTTGCAGGAGTATGTCTTGCGGCATGCGTGGACGATGCCCATGACCCGCTGTCGGGTATCTACACCGCTCCTGCCGATGTTGACATAACGTCGGCTGCCGTGACTGGCAAGGTCAAGGACGGCAACCTGCGCACATACACCGTGAAGTTCGGAACGGATGCAGGCGTGGACATCAGCATGGAGCTGGTGACCAACCAATACTATCTTTTGGGTACGAAATACACGGCCATAGTGGGCGGCGCGGTCAAGAGCGGCAACTTCGGAGCCAGCAGCTACGTTGCAGGAAGCAGGGTTGTCGACGGCTCGTTCGATCTGTCCAAGGCCGGTGACGCATACACCGTGAACCAGTGTGTCCTGTTCACCGAGGACGGCAAGGCATATCGCATCAATTCCGGCTCTGTGGAGATGGCGTTCGAGCCTGACGACCCCACGGCTCTGCCGATACTGAAGAGTGCTACCAACAATGGCGACGGCACGGTGACCGTACTGCTGTCTACGGGCGGCTACACGTCGACTTTCGACATGACGACCTACACCACCACATACACCGGCGAGGGCAATGACCTTCAGATTGTGTTCGTCAGTGCCGACGGTAAGCTGCATCCCGGAACCTACGCCCCGGGAGCGGGATATGTCGCAGGCTACGAGTACGAGATGACATGGGGCACATACAGCTGGATGGTGCAGGGCGGTACGCTGTGGTACACAGTGGCCGACGGTGCACAGACCATAGGCATGGTGACGGCCGGCAACATAGAGGTGACCCTTGACGGCTCCACGTACACCATTACTATAAACCAAGGCAAGGAGGGTATCTTCGCACAGTATGTTGGCGAGATAAACGAGTTGCTGCCATGATTGCGGACATGTTGTTCATACGTTTAGGTTAATAATTCGAGAGGAACGGGCGTCCTGCGGGTGAACTTTTATTACCTTCGGGACGTCTGTTTCCTTTGTTGAGACAACAAGATTCAAATTTCTAAATATCAAATTCATGAAAAAGTTATTATTTACGGCTTGTTTCTTCTCTGCGGCGTTGTCCGCACAGGCGCAACAGGCTCTGTGGGGAGGCGCATCAATAAAGTCTCCCGAGGTGAATGCGGACAACACCGTTACGTTCCGCTATCAAGACCCCAAGGCTGTGAGGGTGCAGATTACAGGCGACTTCCTGCCGGAGGCCACAATCGAAGTTCCTAACTTCGGCAAGATGGCGACAGCCGGTTCTGCCGACCTTGTGGAGAAAGACGGCGTGTGGGAATTCACGACCCCCGCACCACTGGAGAGCAACTACTACACCTACACGTTCATTGTTGACGGCGTGAAGACCACCGACCCCGCCAACGTCTACATCAACCGCGACGTGGCCACAATCACCAACTACTTCATCATCAAGAAGGACAGCGGCGACAAGGGAGACCTGTACTCTGTCAACAACGTGAAGCATGGCACGGTTCGCAAGATGTGGTACCACAGCGACGTGATAGGAACCGACCGCCGCGTGACCGTCTACACTCCTGCCGGCTATGAGACCAGCGGCAAGCGTTATCCTGTGTTCTACCTGCTCCACGGTGCCGGTGGCGATGAGGAGGCATGGTACACCCAGGGACGCACGACGCAGATACTGGATAACCTAATTGCCAGCGGACAGGCTGAGCCGATGATCGTCGTGATGACCAACGGCAACGCATGGCAGACGGCGGCTCCGGGCGAGAGCACAGAGGGCTTCAAGCAGCCGTCGATGGGCGGCGGCAGCCGTGTGCAGACCAAGGAGGCAGCCTTCGAACTACATTTCCCGGAGGTGGTCAGCTTCATCGAGAAGAACTTCCGCACTTATAAAGACAAGGGTCACCGTGCCATCGCAGGTCTGTCGATGGGTAGCTTCCACTCCGAGAACATATCGAAGTACTACCCCACGATGTTCGGCTACGTGGGTCTGTTCAGTGGTGCCAGCGTCGGTGGCAGCCTCGGCAACAACAACCAGCAGTACACGACCGACGTCTACACCGACTTCGACGGCAAGATGGCGACACAGTTCTCTGCCAAGAACCGTCCGTCGCTCTACATGATCTGCTGTGGCAAGACCGACTTCGTCAAGGGCGGTGTGGATCAGCTGCGCGAGTACATGACACAGCACAACTACCCCTTCGAGTACGTCGAGACCGAAGGCGGCCACATCTGGCGTAACTGGCGTTACTACCTCAGCATCTTCGCTCCGAGGCTCTTCAAGTGAACGCACACATATTATAATAAGGTATAACACAACACAAGCATAGAAGACATAAAGAAATGAGAAAGACATATCTCGTAACAGCAGCTATGATGCTGACAATGGGCATCACGACGGCACACGCACAGCAGGCTCTGTGGGGACGTGCCAGCGTGGCATCGCCCGAGATCAATCCGGACAAGACAGTGACATTCCGCTTCGTTGCACCCAAGGCGGTGACAGTAAAGGTTACGGGTGACTTCCTGCCCACGCGCAAGGTGGAGATACCCGGGCGTGGCACCATCGATGCCACGGGACAGGCAGACCTCATCGACAAAGACAGCCTGTGGGAGTACACCACGCCCGAACCTGTGGCACCCGAGATGTACACCTACTCGTTCATTGTCGACGGCAAGACCATGGTCGACATGAACAACGTCTATCTGAACCGCGACGTGTCCACAGTGAGCAACATCCTCTATGTCGACGGCAACCCGACGGTGGACTTGTACAAGGTGCAGGACGTGCCCCACGGAACGGTGTCGAAGATATGGTACCACAGCCAGGCAGAGAACAAAGACCGCCGCATGACCGTCTACACCCCGGCAGGCTATGAGACCAGTGGGAAGAGATACCCCGTGCTCTACCTGCTCCACGGCATCGGCGGTGACGAGGAGGCCTGGTACACACAGGGTCGCGCCACGCAGATCCTCGACAACCTGATTGCACAAGGCAAGGCAACGCCCATGATTGTGGTGATGACAAACGGCAACCTCGCCATGGAGGCAGCCCCCGGCGAAGGCTCCGAGGGCTTGACCGTGCCGACGATGAGCCTGCCGAAGACCATGGAAGGCTCGTTTGAGACCGCATTCCCCGAAATCATCAACTTCATCGACAAGACGTTCCGCACACAGGCCAACAAGAAAGGACGTGCCATTGCCGGACTGTCGATGGGCGGCTTCCACAGCCTGTACATCAGTTGTAACAACCCCGACAAGTTCAGCAGCGTGGGCTTGTTCAGCGCAGCCGTCGGTGTGACCGACCCGAGCATCAGCCCCATCTACCAGGACTTCGACAAGAAGCTTGACGTGCTGTTCAGCAGCAAGAACCGTCCGTCGCTGTTCTACGTGGCCATCGGCAACACCGACTTCCTCTACAACAGCAACAAAGACCTCCGTGCCAAGCTCGACGCGAAGGGCTATCCCTACGAGTATGTTGAGACGGATGGCGGCCACATCTGGCGCAACTGGCGCAAGTACCTGGCGGACTTCGCTCCGAGAATCTTCAAATGACACAGCTGCGGCTCTGCCCCTCGCGAAGCATCCTTCGTGAAGGGCGGAGGCCTGCAACGGCAACATCGATGTTGAGGGCAGAAAGCATCAGGCTTTCTGCCCTTTTATTGTAGCCGGAACACCAGTACGCGGTTGCACTCGTCAGTGGACATATACAGCCGTGACGTGGCCTTGTCGTAGTACATCAATCCACATGGCACGTGTTCCTCGCGGGTGTCGCGCAACTTGTCCACCGTGCCGTCAGCGTTTATGTAGTACGCCACGCCCGACCAGCATGAGACGATGAACTCATTGTCTGCCACCTTCAGCAGTCCGTTGCCCATTGGGTTCATGCCGCTTGCCACGGTGGTTATGTTCTTGTCTTTGTCCACCTTTATCAGTTTGCCCGTGTCTTGCTGTGCTCTCATTCTCGGTGGTGTTTGTCGGCTGTCGGTCTGTTGCGTGTCCTGCTGCCGACTTACGGCGTTGGGCAGCGCGAAGCCCTCGGATGTCAGCACGTACAGGTCATCGCCGTCGGCAAGCAGGCCTGCCGTGTAGCTGAGTCCGTCCACATAGAGCGATATTTCGCCATTCGTGATCTTGTAGACCCTGCCCGAGAACATCTCGCTGACATATACGCTACCGTGCTTGTCCACGGCGACATTGTGGTTGAGGTGCGCTCCCTCAATCGTGTATCTGTTTGTCACCTTGGCCTGGTCAATGTCTATCTCGATGACATCCGCCAGGTCTGCCACATAGAGTTTTCGTCCGTAGAGGCAGATGTCCTTTGGCGCGTTCATCCCTTCGGACACCCACTTCTGTTCCAGTATGTTGCCGTCGAAGTCTATCTTACTGATGTAGGCCTTGCCGTCGGCCTCTACGGGGTTGCCCTGCGTGTTTGTCAGATAGAGGAACTCGCCACTCGGGTCGGGGACGAAGCCCTCGCAGAACTCGAAGACCGGCTCTGTCTCCCTGATTAGTTCAAGACTGTGTTGTGCGTTTGTCGTCAGTGCTGTCGCCGACAGCAACAATGTTGCGATGAGGTGTATCCTTTTCATATTTTTATGGTTTTTATGTTATAGGTCACTGATTGTCCGTGGCTCACGCCACGCTCCTCAAAGTTCGACATTCCTGTCGGCGGCTGTTGTTCCCTGTTCGCCAAAGCGAAAAATGCCGATGTGAAAGCGACAGAGGCAACGATGGGCAACGTAGCACCCCAACGACGGGCATCGTTGGAGTGCGGTGCTTGGTGATGGCGTAAGGCATTGAAAATCAGCGCGTCTATGAACGTACATCCACAACTTTGTGGCTGTACGTCCACGGAACTATGGCTGTACGTCCACGGAACTATGGCTGTACGTCCACAAGTCTATGGTTGTACGTCCACGGAACTGTGGTTGTACGTCCACAGGTCTGTGCTTTCTATGTTTCCATCCAACTATTTTGACCATTATTTTTGTATCATGCAGGGATTCTATATTCAGG
>CAVHVD010000129.1:0-15062 GCA_963639425.1 Faecalibacterium prausnitzii | reverse complement strand
CTCAAGTCCTTTGCTTATTATGCGGCTCCGCCGCAATCCTCGGCAAACTTAGAGTTGAGTGAGCTGTAGGCACGCTGCATCATCCGGCGTATGCGGTCGTTGCACAGATTGCCGATGCTACCCTCGTGAGTGTGGTGCACTGTCTTGCTGTCGGCTGTAATCTCACATGTCTCCAGCGTTTGAGTGGATATGAATGCCGACGAAGCACAAAGAGGGCGCACTGCAATGTTACTTGCGGTGCGCCCTCTCTTGAAAGCTATGTGTGAAGTTCCTTGTGCCTACTTCTTGACTGCGGCTACGGCCGCCTCTGCCGGCTGGTCTCCGATCTTGCTTGTCTTCTTCATCACCGTGAATGCTATGGGCGATGCGACGAACAGCGAAGACAGTGTACCAAAGATGACACCCAGGATCATGGCGAAGGCGAAGCTGCGTATGGATTCGCCACCAAGGATGAAGATGCAGAGCAACACAATCAAGGTGCTGGCCGAGGTATTTATGGTACGTGCCAATGTGGAGTTGAGCGAGCTGTCGAACAACTGCGTCAGCCCACGGCGGCTGTACAGCTTGGTGTACTCACGCACACGGTCGAAGATAATCACCTTGTCGTTGATGGAGTAGCCGATGGCGGTCAGTATGGCTCCGATGAACGTTTGGTCTATCTCAAGCGAGAATGGCAGTATGCCCCAGAACATTGAGTATGCACCGAGAATGATTGCCGTGTCCAAAACCAGTGCCAACGTCGCGCCGATGGTGTATGCGATGTTGTGGAAGCGAACAAGGATGTACAGGCCGATGGCAATCAGCGCGAGGATGACCGACCAAATGGCAGAGTACGTGATGTCCTCGGCGATGCTCGGACCTACTTTCTGCGAGCTGATGATGCTACCGCCGGTGTAGTTGTCGCGGTCGACGAAGGTCTCGAGCGAGATGTTATGCGTCAGCAGCGGCTTCAGTGCCTCGTAGAGCAGTGCCTCTATCTCGCCATCAATCTCCTGTCCACTCTCGTTGATGCGGTAGTTAGTGCTGATGCGGACGGTACGCCCGTCGGTGCCGACGGCAATGACGCTCACGTTGGCATCGGCAAACTTGCCTGCAACCAGCTCGCGTACCTGTTCAGGCTCGACAGACTGCTCGAACTGCACGTTGAAGTTGCGGCCACCGGTGAAGTCGATACTACGGCTGAAACCGCGTATCACCATAAAAGCAGCGCAGATGACGAATACACCTCCTGCAACGGTGAGAGCCGTCTTGCGACGTTCCATGAAGCCGAAGTGTGCGTTGGTCAAGAGGTTCTTCGACAGCACTGTGGTGAACGAAAGGTTCAGCAGTTTGTCACGGCTCATGAAGTGGTCGTAGATGAGGTGCGTCACGTACACGGCTGTGAAGAACGATATGATGATACCGATGATGAGCGTGGTAGCAAATCCACGGATAGGTCCTGTGCCGAAGTTGAACAGGATAACACCCGTGATGATGGTCGTGAGGTTTGAGTCGAAGATGGCACTGAAAGCGTTCTTGTAGCCCGCCGTCAATGCGTCTCTGACGGCTTTGCCGCCGCGCAATTCTTCCTTGGTACGCTCATAGATAAGCACGTTGGCATCTACCGCCATACCGAGTGTGAGCACAATACCCGCAATGCCCGACATGGTCAGTGCCGCCTGAAACGATGCCAAGATGCCCAGCGTGAAGAACAGGTTCAGGAAGAGGGCACAGTTGGCAATCATGCCCGGAATCAGTCCGTACATGGAACACATGTAGGCCATCAGCAGGATGAGAGCCACGATGAACGACACGATACCGGCATTGATTGAAGCCTGTCCGAGCGAAGGTCCAACGATGTCCTCCTGCACGATGTGTGCCGGTGCAGGCATCTTACCTGACTTGAGCACGTTCGCCAAGTCCTTGGACTGCTCGGGAGTGAAGTTCCCTGTTATTTCAGAGCTACCGCCTGTGATCTCTGAGTTGACACGCGGAGCGGAGTAGACATAGCCGTCAAGCACGATGGCTATGCTGCGACCGATGTTCTGCTTGGTGAGCTGTGCCCAGCGGCGAGAACCGTCGGAGTTCATCGTCATGCCAACGGCGGGACGTCCGTATTGGTCGTACTGATCTTGTGCATCAACCACAACGTCGCCCTCAAGCGGGGCTTTGTCGTTGCGCTGTGTCGACTTGATGCCATAAAGCTCGAACGTCTGCTTCTTCGGGTCGAGGTCTGTCGGAGATACACCCCATTTCAGACGCAGGTCTTTGGGCAGTTCTGCCACTACCTCCGGCATCTCGAGATAACGGTTTATCTGTGCCGTATCCTTGTAGTTGGCATATCCCACGATGCTGCCCTGTCCGTTGTAGACCTGCAAGATGGACAACAACGGATGCTCTTTCTTGAGCTGCTCAATGTCGGCATCGGTGCCGGTGCTTGTGCCACGGATGGCGGCAACGAGGCTGTCTGACGTGTTTGTCGTTACTGCCTGTGTCGAAGCAGCTTCTGTGGCCGTGGTATCCGAGGCTGCGCTCGTGGTGCTCAGAATGTTATGCAGACGTATGTCGGCTGCTTGTAGGTATGTGGCAACTTCAGAGCCTTCGTAGGTCTCCCAGAACTCCAGATTGGCTGAACCCTGCAACAGCTTGCGCACACGTGCCGGTTCCTTGATGCCGGGAAGTTCGACCATGATGCGACCCATCTTGTCTTCCAAACGCTGAATATTCGGCTGTACCACACCGAAGCGGTCTATACGTGTGCGGAGCACGTTGAAAGAGTTGTCGACGGCAGACTGAACTTCGGAACGCAATACGCGCTCGACTTCAGCATCTGTCGACTGCTGCGTCACCTTGTCCTTGAACTGTTGTGTGGCGAAAATCTGTGCCAACGGCTGTCCCGGAGCCAAACGGTGATACTCACGGACGAAGAGCGTAATCACGTCGTCCTGACTGTTGACAGCCTCTTTTGCTGCATTGTTCAGAGCCTGATTGAAGGCTTCGTCTGTCTTGTTGTCGGAGAGTACCCTGATTACATCAGGCACCGAAACCTCAAGGATAACGTTCATTCCACCTTTGAGATCCAGACCTAAGCCAATCTCCATCTCGCGGCAGTCTTTCAGCGTCCAGTTGCCAAAGTAGACCTTCTCGTTGTTGAGAGAGTCAAGATATTCCTGCTCCAACTGCGGGTCACCATTCGCGTACTGCTCGGCCTTGTGAGTGTAGTGGCGAGTTACGAAAGTGAACGACAGGTAGAACAAGCATACCAAGGTAAGCAGAATCGCGAAAAGTCTTACAATTCCTTTGTTTTGCATTTTTGTCTATCGTTTTTTATATTATTGTTTTTTACATTATTGCACTCTAAAGCCGCAAATTTACAAGATTTTCTTATATGAAACGGATTCGCGCCCAAATAAATGCGTTATCGGGATGCCGACAGTGTCTTCTTCCTATCTCTTGTGGTCAGCAGTGTCTGCGTCATGACGGAAAAGACTATCAGTGCAATGCCGGCATAGAAAGAGACATTCAGTTCGCTGCCTTCGCCGAAGATTATCATTGCCAACGCGATGGTGTAGATAGGTTCGAGGTTATAGGTGAGGTTGACCGTGAACGCCGGTATGGTGCGTAGCGCCTGTAACTGTAGAAGGAACGGAATGACGGTGAACACGGATGCAAGGAGCACAAGCATCATGGCATCGTGCGCCGTCGGCATGATGCGCTCATCAGGAAACAACAGCGAGTACACGCCTGTCGCCAGTGTCAGGAACACGCCTCCGCTTATCAGCCCATGGAGCAACATGGTGCTGCTGCTGATCCCTGTCGACACCTCAACCCTCCTGCTGAAGATGGCAAACAGTGCATACAGGCACGATGCCACGCAGCCGAGTGCGATGCCCAAACGGTAGCGGTCGTCAAAGCCGAAGATGAGGACAATGCCCATGACGGCCACAATGCCAAGCAGCAGCTCGCGCCATGACACACGGCGGCGGAAGATGAGCGGTTCCAACAGTGCCGTGAAGAAGCCGTCAAGCGATACACATACGGCTCCAATTGATACGTTCGAGGTCTTGATGCTGGCATAGAACAGCGTCCAATGTACCGCCAGCAGTATGCCACAGCCTCCGAGCAACAACAGATGATGTAGCGACAGACGACGCAACTTGTTGGAGAGTGCCATGACAACAGCCATGATAACTGCCGACAGTAGCACGCGCCACCACACCAACGGCAACTCGCTGATGTCGACGAGCCGCCCGAACAGTCCTGTGCCGCCTGCCAGCAGGACGGCGATATGCAGTCTGACGAACGATTGATCAATTCTTATCCGCATTGAACAATTCTTTCTTCTCTTCTTCCGTGAGGCTCTGGTAGCCGGACTGCCTTATCTTGTCCAATATACGGTTGATTCGATCCTGACGCTTCTTGGCTACAGCCTCTGCACTTGCCTTGCCGTTGCTTGCTGTTGCTCCGCGACTGCCGAAGCTAACCTTCATCTTCGGCCTCTTTCTATTGCGGTGTCGCCTCATTCTGTCAAGTATGAGGTCAACGGTATCGATAGTTCGGTTTATCCATGCCGTGAGGTCGATGCCACGGTCGAGTAGCCAGACGAATAGCAGTCCACTTGCAGCTCCGCCTATGTGTGCTATGTGTCCTCCGGCATTGTCGGTTGTCACCATTAGCAGATCCAGCACCACTGCACCGATGGCGATGTACTTGAGTCGGAACGTGCCAAGCAGCAGCATCTGTATGGGGTAATTAGGCGAACGGTATGCGGCGGCAGTCACTATCGCCAGCACCGATGCTGATGCGCCCAGCATATAGGAATATTGGATTTTGTCACTGAAGTAAGGGAAGATATTGTATGTCACGACGTAGAGTGCACCACCAAGCATCCCACCCAATACGTACAGTCCTCTCAGATGTTTTGACGAGAAAAAGTCCAGAAATATGCGTCCTATCCAAAGCAGCCAAAGCATGTTCAGCAGTATGTGCATAAGGCTGGCGTGCATGAACATGTATGTGACTATGGACCACGGCTGATGCAGAAGTGTGCTGACAGATGCCGGTAGCTCAAAGGGATTCAGCACACTGTGGAAACTGCGGTTGAAGAGCGTCAGTGCAATCTCAAGCACCGCCATCAACAGGAACACTGCCACATTGATGCCGATGAGCCTGACGTTGATGTCACCTCTGCGGAACGTCTGTCGTATGTCGTCAACGATAGAAGCCATTGCCACGAGCTTTCTTCCAGTACGTCAGTAGCATATAGCCGAAGATCATACCACCCAAATGTGCGAAGTGAGCCACGTTGTCGCCGGCTCCCAATCCCGATACCAACTCAATAACGATATATCCAATCACAAACCATTTGGCTTTGATAGGCATCGGTAGCGGAAACACAAACAGACGCTCATTGGGATAGGTCAGTCCGAAGCCTATCAGTATGCCATAGATGGCACCCGACGCACCTACAGTGGTCAGCATATTCAGGTATTCGGACATCGCAATCGTCGTGTACCCGAGGTTCACCTGCTGGTACTGCGACAGCTCCGTGGCATATTGCACGTATTGCACCACTTCCTGTGTCAGACCGGCACCGATGCCGCATACGAAGTAGTATATAAGGAAACGCTTGCTGCCCCACGACTGTTCCATGATGCGTCCGAACATCCAAAGTGCGAACATATTGAAGAATATGTGGGCGAAGCCACCATGAAGGAACATATATGTCACAGGCTGCCACAGATAGAAGCCGCTCGCCATGAAGAAGTGCAGGCCAAACAGATCGGACATGTCGAAACCGTAGCGTTCTGTCACTATCGCAGCCATGAACACCAGTACATTTATTATCAGCAGGTTCTTTGTAACCGGAGGTAGATTGTTCATACGTTTTGCCTGTGTCTTAGTCTTTGGATGCGCAAAAGTAAGACAAATAACGCTATCTTTGCAGCCTGATAAAGACAAAAGGGATATTAACGTCGGAAGACAGTACAGAAACAATATGAAGATAGAAGACAAGCTGGCAGGCTCTGTGGCTCTTGCCGTGCAGCAGCTCTATGGGCAGGATGCTCCTGCCGGTGCAATACAGTTGCAGAAGACGAAGAAAGAGTTTCAGGGTCACCTTACTCTTGTGGTTTTCCCCCTTCTGAAGCTCTCAAGGAAGAACCCCGAACAGACTGCCCGGGAGATTGGCGAATGGCTACAAGCCAATGAGCCGGCTGTGGCAGATTTCAACGTTATAAAGGGTTTCCTCAACATCATTATCGCAACGTCGGTATGGATTGATATGCTCAACCATATCCATAGTCAGAAGCAATACGGCTTCAAACAATCTGATGCAGAATCACCATTGGTGATGATTGAATACTCCTCTCCGAACACCAATAAACCCTTGCATTTAGGGCACGTGCGCAACAATCTGCTGGGTTGGGCATTGTCGAACATCATGCTCGCTAACGGAAACCGTGTGGTGCGTACCAACATCGTCAATGACCGTGGCATACATATCTGTAAGTCAATGCTCGCCTGGCTCAAGTGGGGCAACGGCGAGACACCCGAGTCGTCAAGCAAGAAGGGCGACCACCTGATAGGTGACTACTACGTTGCCTTCGACAAGCACTACCGTGCTGAGGTCAGTGAGCTGATGCAGCAAGGACAGACAAAGGAAGAGGCCGAGGCCAATGCGCCACTCATCAAAGAGGCACACGAAATGTTGGTGAAGTGGGAAGCCGGTGACCCCGAAGTGCGTGCCTTGTGGCAGAAGATGAATGGTTGGGTCTATGCCGGATTTGACGAGACCTACCGCCGTTTAGGCGTTTCGTTCGACAAGATCTACTATGAGTCGCAGACATATCTTGAGGGCAAGAAGAAGGTGCTTGAGGGGTTGGAGCATGGCATCTTCTACCGCAAGCCCGATGGCTCCGTATGGGCTGACCTTACGTCCGAAGGACTGGATCACAAGCTGTTGTTGCGTTCTGACGGTACGTCCGTTTACATGACGCAGGACATAGGCACAGCCGAGCAGCGTTTCAAGGACTACGATATAAGCAGAATGATATATGTTGTCGGTAACGAGCAGAATTACCATTTCCAAGTACTCTCCATCCTGCTTGACAAGCTCGGCTTCAAATGGGGCAAAGACCTGATACATTTCTCTTATGGTATGGTAGAGCTGCCCAACGGCAAGATGAAGAGCCGCGAAGGAACCGTGGTCGATGCCGATGACCTCATGGATGAGATGGTGCAGACTGCACGCAAGACCTCGGGTGAGTTGGGTAAGCTCGACGGTATGACGACGGCTGAAGCCGACGATATTGCACGCATCGTTGGTATGGGAGCACTCAAATACTTCATACTGAAAGTCGATGCCCGCAAGAACATGCTCTTCAACCCCGAAGAGTCTATCGACTTTAATGGCAACACAGGTCCATTCATTCAGTACACCTATGCCCGCATCCGCTCCGTATTGCGCAAGGCGAGTGAGGCCGGTATCGTCATCCCCGAACGTTTTGATGCCGATGTTCAGCTGAATCTGAAAGAAGAGGAGCTGGTGCAGCGTCTGTCGGAGTTCCCAAGTGTAATCGAAGATGCTGCTGACAGCTACAGCCCGTCGGTGATTGCTAACTATGCCTATGACCTTGTGAAGGAATACAACCAGTTCTACCATGACTACAGCATCCTGCGCGAGACAGACCCGTCAGCGCGTCTGTTCCGCCTTGTGCTCTCTGCTAATGTGGCTAAGGTTGTCAAACTGGCTATGAGCCTTTTGGGAATCGAGGTTCCCGAGCGAATGTAAAGGAGGCCTGCAATATGCTCAGGCTCTCTTTGCCCTGCTGAAGCGGCGTGCCGGTTTAGCAGGCTTTTCGGCTTCGTGGGCAATGATGTCCTGACAGTCCTGATAGGTCAGCTTCTCAGGGTCTTGCGTCTTTGCAATCTTGTAGTTACTACCCTTGTATGATATGTAGGGGCCATAGCGTCCGTTCATGATTTCCATATCGGGATCCTCATCGAACTTCTTCAAGTGCTTCTTGGATTCAGCTTCCTGCTTGGCCTTGATCAGCTGCACAGCCTCATCGAGGGTAATGTGCAATGGGTCTATGGTCTTGGGTATCGACGTGTACACTCCTGCGTTGTAGACGTAGGGGCCGAAGCGTCCTGCGCCTATGGTCACTGTCTTGCCGCCGTACTCACCTACGGTGCGCGGCAACTGGAACAGCTCCAGCACCTCGTTCAGCGTGACGGTCTCTATCGACATGTCTTTCTTCAGCTGTGCGAAGCGCGGCTTCTCCTCGTCATCAGCCGAGCCTATCTGTGCCATAGGGCCGAAGCGTCCAATCTTCACAGACACTGGCTTGCCAGTCTTCGGGTCAGTGCCGAGCACACGCTCACCCACTTTATGTCCTTGCTTCAGTGACATCACCTGTTCCACCTGCGGGTGGAAACCTGCGTAGAAATCGCTGATGACATCAGTCCACTGCACCTGTCCTTCTGCCACTTCGTCGAACTGCTTCTCCACGCTGGCGGTGAAGTTGTAGTCGAGTATGCTTGGGAAGCACTCTTTCAGGAAATCGTTGACCACCAGCCCTATGTCCGTCGGTACGAGCTTGCCTTTCTCTGCCCCGCTGGTCTCGGTGCCTATCTTTTCTGTGATTTTGTCGCCTGTCAGAGTTATGATGCCGAAGTTGCGGCGTTCGCCTGTACGGTCATCCTTGACCACGTACTCACGCTTCTGTATCGTCGATATTGTGGGGGCGTAGGTTGACGGACGTCCTATGCCCAGCTCTTCGAGTTTCTTCACCAATCCTGCCTCGGTGTAGCGCGGCGGATGCTGTGTGAAGCGTTCCGTGGCAGTGATTGTGTCGCGCTGCAGCGGTTGTCCGACCTTGACCGGCGGCAGCAGTGTGCTGTCGGTATCGGTAGTAACATCGTCGTCTGTCGACTCGCGATACACCTTCAGGAAGCCATCAAAAGTTATCACCTCACCGGTTGTTGCGAAAGTCTCCGTACTTCCTGTCATCCCGATGGTGATAGTTGTCTTCTCGGTCTCGGCCTCCGTCATCTGCGATGCTATGGTGCGCTTCCATATCAGCTCATACAACCGTTTCTCCTGTACCGTGCCGCTGATGGTGGTAGTCGCTATGTTTGTAGGACGTATTGCTTCATGCGCCTCCTGTGCTCCCTTGGAGTGCGTCGTGAACTGGCGCGGATGCACGTACTGCTCTCCCATAGTCTCGCCTATCACCTTCTTGCACATTCCTATTGCAAGCCCTGACAGGTTCACCGAGTCTGTACGCATATAAGTAATGTATCCCGATTCATACAGATGCTGTGCCACGAGCATGGTCTGTGCCACAGTAAGTCCTATCTTACGGCTTGCCTCCTGCTGCAGTGTCGATGTCGTGAACGGTGGAGCCGGATATTTCTTTATGGGGTGCTTCTCTATGTTTGCTATGCTGAAGTCGGCCTTGCGGCACAGCTCAAGGAAAGCCCTCGCCTCCTCCTTCGTAGCGAAGCGGCGGTTCAGTTCGGCCTTCATGACCGATGCCTTGCCACTATCATCGGTGATGACGAAATCTGCTACGACACGATATGCGGCCTTGGGGATAAATGCCTGTATCTCGCGCTCACGGTCAACGATGAGGCGCACCGTCACCGACTGCACACGACCGGCGGAGAGTGCCGGCTTTACCTTTCTCCAAAGCACCGGCGACAGCTCGAAGCCCACGATGCGATCGAGAACACGGCGTGCTTGCTGGGCGTTGACCAGGTTGAGGTCTATAGTGCGCGGATGCTCTATGGCTTGCAGTATGGCAGTCTTGGTGATTTCGTGGAACACAATGCGTTTCGACTGCTCCGGCTTCAGCTTCAGCACCTCCGACAGATGCCACGATATAGCCTCTCCCTCGCGGTCTTCATCGGATGCCAGCCACACCATGTCGGCTTTCTTGGCTTCGGCCTTCAGCTCGTTCACCACCTTCGTCTTGTCAGCAGGAATCTCATATATAGGTCTGAAGCCGTCCTTGACATCTACACTGAAAGCCTTCTGCTTCAAGTCGCGTATATGCCCGAAGCTGGGCATCACCTTATAGTCTTTACCAAGGAATTTGCCAATGGTTTTGGCCTTTGCCGGAGACTCTACAATTACAAGATTCTGCATAAAATACCGTTTGTCCTAAGCCTTTGTCTTACTCGATGGCGGCAAAAGTAGGAACTTTTTTGCAACACAAAAAAAGAGGGACAATGTTTTTTGCATCATCCCTCCTCTTGTTCTTTTTCGCCTTGTGGCGGGCAAATACTTCTCAATTCTTTGCTGCCTCAAGAGAAGCCTTTCTGAATTGCTTCATGGCTTTCTCAATCTCCAGCGACACCTTGCGGGCACGTGTGCCAGCTGCCTTGTTGCCATTCTCTGCCTGTGCAGTGGCATCCTTCTTGAATGCCTCGTAAGCTGCTGCGATTTGTTCAATAAGCTCTTTCATTGTTATTTACTGAATGATGTTAAACATTAATCTATGCGGCAAAGATAGCTATCTTTCCTAACTTCCAAGGAAATCCGTCAGATTTTTTGATGTTTCTGCCGCTTGCCTCCATCGCTGTTCATGCTTCGATGAGCTTGTAGTCGCCCGCTTCTTCGGTGACGAAAGCCTGCAACTCATCCAACGGACGCTCTGCACCTTCAAACTCCACCACTGCCTGCGGCGGATCCAATGTCACGGTTGCCTTTACTCCGTCCATGCTGTTGAGTGCCTTCTCCACGTGCTTGCGGCAGTTCTGGCACATCATCCCCTCCACTATGTATGTCTTTCTCATATTGCTTGATGCTTTTGATGTTTTTGATGTCTTCTTGTTGTCTGCTGTCAGCCGCTTGAACCTTAGCAGCAAGCTGTTGGCCACCACGCTGACGCTGCTGAACGCCATGCACGCTCCGCCCACCATCGGGTTCAGCAGGAATCCATTTATAGGATAGAGCACTCCGGCTGCCACCGGCACGCTGACGGCGTTGTAGAAGAACGCCCAAAACAGATTCTGGCGTATCGTCTTCACCGCCAGGCGCGACAGCCGCAATGCCTGCGGGATCTTCGTCAGGTCGGACGATATTATGGTCACGCCTGCCACGTCCATTGCTATGCCGCTTCCGCTCCCCATGGCTATGCTTAGGTCGGCTTGCGCCAAGGCCGCACTGTCGTTTATTCCGTCGCCGACCATTGCCACCTTGTGCCCCTCCACTTGTAGCCGTTTTATATACGTTGCCTTGTCCTGCGGCAGCATACCTGCCCTGATGTGGCTGATGCCTGCCTGCCGTGCCACCTCATTGGCTGCGGCCTCGTTGTCACCCGTAAGCAGGCAGACATCGATGCCCTGCCTTCGCAGTTCGCCGACGGCTGCTGCCGCCGACGGCTTTATGGCATCGGCAACGCCCATCACTGCCAGCACCCTGCCGCCGCCTGCCACCCACACCAGTGTGTGTGCCGTCCCTTCCAGCTGTCTGGCCTTGGTTTCGGTTTCGAGGTCAGTGCTGATGCCGTTCGTGCGCATCAGCTTGTCGTTACCAACAAGGTAGCCTGTGTTGTCTATGGTGCCGCTCACGCCCATGCCTGCATGACTTCTGAAGTCGTCTATGCCGACAACATCCGTGCTATCGTTCCCGACATAACGGCACACGGCATCGGCAAGCGGATGCTCCGACAGCCGCTCAAGCCGACTCACGGCGGCAAGCACGGCATCCCTGTCCGTTGCGGCAGTGCTCCATATCACATCGGTGACTTCCGGCCTCCCCACGGTCAGGGTGCCCGTCTTGTCCAGTACCACGATGTCAATGTCCTTGGCTGTCTCCAGTGCACCGGCATCTTTTATCAGAATGCCGCTCCGTGCTCCCTTGCCTATCCCCACCATTATGGCTGTGGGTGTCGCCAGTCCCAGCGAGCACGGACAGGCGATGATGAGCACCGTCACCAATGCAAGGATGCCGTGTGTCAGGCTGTCTGTGGCTCCCGACAGCTGCCACACGATGAATGCCAGCACCGCAATGCCCATTATGGCAGGCACGAAGACGGCAGCCACCTTGTCCACCGTCTTCTGCACGGCAGCCTTGCTGCCCTCGGCATCCTGCACCATGTGTATTATCTGTGCCAGCAGCGTGTCTGTGCCGACCTTCTGCGCTGTGAAGCGGAAGCTACCTTTCTGGTTTATGGTGCCGGCGAATACCTTTGCACCTCTCTCCTTGAGCACGGGCACCGGCTCTCCGCTCAGCATGCTCTCGTCCACATACGACGAGCCGTCGCTCACCGTGCCATCCACGGCGATACGCTCACCGGGGCGCACCATGATGACATCCTCCGGCTGTATGCGATCCACTGCCACCACCTCCACATCGCCGTCGTCTGATATGCGGTTCACCGTGCGTGGCTGAAGCTCCATCAACTCCCTGATGGCGGAGTTCGCGCTGCTCTTTGCCTTCTCCTCCATGAGCCTCCCCAGCAGTATGAAGCCTATTATCATGCTTGCCGACTCGAAGTAGACGTGCGGCTCAATGCCACGAGCCGTCCAGAACTGCGGGAAGAAAAGGTTGAACACGCTGAACAGATAGGCAATGCCGGTGCTGCACGCCACGAGCGTGTCCATGTTCGCCGTGCGGTGGCATAGCTGGTGCCATGCACTGACGTAGAAGCCGCTGCCCAGCCAAAACACCACAGGCGTGGATAGCAGCCACATCACGTACTCGGCATACGGAACCCTGTCGTGGAGCACCATTGAGATCAGCATTATCACTGCCGACACGCCCAGTGCAGCAGAGGCACGGAAGTACAGCTTCCGTACCTTCCTTTCCTGCGCACGCTCTGCCTCGTCCGTAGTGGCGGCCTCATCCGTCAGCAGGTCATAACCGGCATCCTGCACCGCCCTCCGCAGCGACTGCGACGAGCACTGCTGCGGGTCAAACTCCACCACAGCCATTGCCGTGGCAAGGTTCACCGTGGCCTCCTTCACCCCGGGCTGACGGTTCAGCACCTTGCTCACACGTGTGGCACACGAGGCACAACTCATGCCCAGCACCGAATATGTCTCCTTTGTCGTATTGGCCATAGCTGTGAGTGATGTCTGTGTCCTATATGACGTACTGCACCTCCTTGAACAGATATGCCCGCTCACCTCCCGCCTCATCGCGCAGGATGAAGCGTCCGTCGGGCTGCACCCCTACTATCTCTGCCATGAACTCACCGCCTTTGTCACGATAGCGGTGCATGCCGTGGCGGCGGTACAGTGCCTCGTCATATTTCTTCTCAATCATTGCCGCCGTCGTCTCGAAGTCTTGCTCCAGCATGGCATAGTAGCGTGCCGCCGCATCCATGAACCTGTCCAGGAACTCCTGCCTGTCGGTCTCGTGCTCCGTGATTTGCCTTAGCGACACGGGGTTGGGTGCATCGCTGCGGAAGGCCGTCTGATTGATGTTCACGCCGATGCCGCTGATGCAACGCCCGAGGCTGTCGCCCTGTAAGAACACCTCTATCAGCATTCCTGAGATTTTGCGGTCGTGCCAGTAGATGTCGTTGGGCCACTTTATCGATATTCCTGCGGTGTACTGCTCCAACGTCTCCTTCAGTGCTACAGCGTCCATCTGCGAGATTATGAACTGTCTATTGGCAGACACGAATGTCGGGTACAGCACGAAGCTGAACAACAGGTTCTGTCCGCACTCACTCTCCCAGCTGTTGCCGCGTTGTCCCTTGCCGGCCTGCTGGAACTCGGCCGCCACTGTTGTGAAGTCTGCCACGCGGTCGTCCTCCTCTGCGCACAGCCTGTTCAGGAAGTTGCTCGTCGAGTCCACGGTCTGTAGCTCCACAAGCCTGTATGTCGGTCTCTCGTTATTGTCGGTGTTCATCGTTTCCTACTCTCCATCGTCATGTCGTCTACCTCCGTCGTGTGCAGCCGCGCCGCTGCACGGAGTGGGGGTTGAAGGCATCTTCTATCAGCACAACTGTGCGGTCATTGCCCGTCCCAACCACGGTCAGTATGTCGAAGTGCACCACACACAGCACGTCACGTGTCTTCAGATAGGCATCGGCAGCCTTCACGATGTGTGTCCGCTTCCTGTGGTCCACGGCATCCTGCGGCTCCTGCCACTCGGTGCTGCTGCGTGTCTTCACCTCCACGATGTGCATCTCATGGTCTTTGACAGCCACGATGTCTATCTCATGGCGGTCGCCGTCGTGCCAGTTGCGCTCCAGGATCACGAACCCGTTGTCCTCCAGATATGCCGCCGCTACGTTCTCGCCGTATGTGCCTGTCCTGTTGTGCTTTGCCATTGATGCCGTCGCCTTTCCTCTCCGCAAAAATAATACATTTATCGTTCCGTGTCCGGAACGCAAGGCGTATATTTGCCCTTGCTATGGACGACAATCACTACATGAAACAAGCCTTGCAGGAAGCCCGCAAGGCGTTTGACCGCAACGAGGTGCCTGTCGGTGCCGTTGTCGTATGTCGCGACCGCATCATTGCCCGCGCCGGCAACATGACCGAAGCCCTTACCGATGTCACCGCACATGCCGAGATGCAGGCCATCACCGCCGCTGCCGCCGCCCTGGGTGGCAAGTACCTCACCGACTGTACGCTCTACGTCACCGTGGAGCCTTGCATCATGTGTGCCGGAGCCATAGGATGGGCGCAGGTGGGGCGGCTGGTCTATGGAGCTGCCGACCCCAAGCGTGGCTACAGCCGCTTCTCTCCCTCTGCCCTTCACCCCAAGACCGAGGTTGTCAGCGGCATTATGGAAGACGACTGTGCCGCCCTCATGAAGGCTTTCTTCGCACAGAGGCGGGCACAACAGAGCTGAGCCGACACTCTCTCCGCGGATGTCGTTCACTTCCGTTTACTTTCTGTTCAAAAACCGTTCAAAAAATGGGCACTGATTGCCCACTGAAGCCGTGTTTTTGTTCAAAAACCGTTCACTTTTCCACACTTCCGTTCACTAATTCCGCGTTTGCCCTTGTTGGCACCCTAACGATGCCCATTCTTAGGGTCTAACGATGGGCAAGCATAGCACCTAACGATGCCCGTTTAAAGAACCTAAGAATGCCCAAGCTTGGAACGCAACG
>CAVHVD010000128.1:0-33192 GCA_963639425.1 Faecalibacterium prausnitzii | reverse complement strand
GCTCAATGCTTCAAACACCTTGGGGTGCATGATTTGCGTGGCGTTGCTCAGCACACTGACTTTGGCTTTCGGGAAGTACCTGTCGCGCAGCAGTATGGTGTCGTCGATGATTTCTGCAAAATGCGGATGCGCCGTAGGCTCTCCGTTACCAGCAAAGGTCAGCACGTCGGGGGCAGAGCCGTTCTTCTGCATGTCCTGCAGACGCATCTCAAGGGCACGTGCCACCTCTTCGCGTGTGGGACGGCGGTGCTTCGGGATGAAGTCGGCATTGAATCCGCACTCGCAATACACGCAGTCGAAGGTGCAGAGCTTGCCATCGTCGGGCATCAAATTAATACCCAGCGACACGCCGAGCCGCCGCGAGTGCACCGGCCCGAAGATGGGAGAGGGATAGATGACAGTCACTTCAGATGTCTTTCTCGGCAATGAGGTATTCCGCAATCTGCACAGCGTTGAGGGCTGCACCCTTACGTATCTGGTCTCCTACAATCCAGAACGTCAGTCCGTTGTCGTTTGCCAGATCCTTACGGATACGTCCTACATACACGGGGTCTTTGCCTGCGAGGAACAGCGGCATGGGGTATTTCTTCTCTGCCGGACAGTCGTCGACGACAAGACCTTCGCCACCCTCAAAGGCACGACGTGCCTCCTCGACAGACAACGGACGTTCTGTCTCAATCCAGATGCTCTCCGAGTGAGAGCGCAGGGACGGCACACGCACGCAGGTCGCGCTGACACGCACGTCGGAGTGCATTATCTTCCGCGTCTCGTTGAACATCTTCATCTCCTCCTTCGTATAGTCATTGTCGGTGAAGACATCCACCTGTGGAATGACATTGAACGCCAGCTGGTATGGGAACTTGCTGACCGTCACGGGCTTGTCTGCCAACACTTCGCGATACTGCTCGTACAGTTCGTTCATGGCTGCAGCTCCTGCTCCGCTGGCAGCCTGATATGTAGCCACATGCACGCGGGTGATGTGCGAGAGCTTCTCAAGGGGCTTGAGAGCCACTACCATCTGTATCGTCGTGCAGTTCGGATTGGCGATGATGTTGCGGGGACGCTTCTTGGCATCGGAAGCATTGACTTCGGGCACGACCAACGGCACATCGTCGTCCATGCGGAATGCGCTGGAGTTGTCAATCATCACGGCTCCATATTTCGTGATAGTGCCTGCATACTCCTTCGACGTACCTGCACCGGCAGAGGCAAAGGCAATGTCGACACCCTTGAAAGCATCGTCGTGCTGAAGGAGCTGCACCGTCACCTCCTTGCCACGGAAGGTGTACTTGCTGCCGGCACTGCGTGTCGAGCCAAACAGCAACAGTTCGTCTATGGGGAAGTCTCTCTCCTCAAGGATACGCAGGAACTCCTGTCCCACGGCTCCGCTTGCTCCGACAATTGCTACTCTCATCTTTCTATATCTCCTCTTTAGCTTTTTTAGTGTTGTGGTTTACATCTGCGCACCGCCGGTGTGCACTGCACATCCATGAAGTCGCAAAAACTGCGTAAAAGTAGAACAAAATGCACTATCCGCATTGCCTTATCATGAAAAGTTTTTTATTTTGTGCTCTCTTAGCGACAGAAGCGTGCTCCCATGATGATGGACTGGTTCGACCTGAACATAACATTTCCCGTGACTGACCCAACATGGATCTTCCTGTTGGTTCTGCTCATCATACTGTTCTCGCCGCTGCTCATGGACAGGCTGCGCGTGCCGCATATCATCGGGATGATCATTGCCGGTGTCATCATTGGCGAGCACGGGCTGAACATCCTGGCACGCGACAGCAGCTTCGAGCTGTTCGGCGAGGTGGGACTGCTCTACATCATGTTCCTTGCCGGACTGGAGATGAACCTCAACGACCTGAAGGAAAACAAGTTCAAGGCCCTGGCCTTGGGACTGCTGTGCTTCAGCGTGCCGATAGCCCTCGGCTTCGTCATCAACATGGCTGTGCTGCAATATGGCATCGCAACATCCATCCTGCTGGCCAGCATGTACGCGTCGAACACCCAGGTGTCCTACCCCATCGTGCTGAAATACGGCTTGTCACACCAACGCAGTGTAAGCATTGCCGTCGGCGGCACGGCAGTCACCGATACGCTGACACTGCTTGTGCTGGCTGTCGTCAGCGGGATGTTCAAAGGCGAGGTGAGTGGCAGCTACTGGACATGGCTTGTCGTGAAGGTGATTATCCTGTCGCTCGTCATCGTCTTCCTCTTCCCTGTGGTGTCGCGCTGGTTCTTCCGCCGCTATGACGACGGCGTGATGCAGTTCATCTTCGTGCTGGCCATGGCTTTCCTTGGTGCAG
Source organism: Faecalibacterium prausnitzii (assembly GCA_963639425.1). GTDB lineage: Bacteria > Bacteroidota > Bacteroidia > Bacteroidales > Bacteroidaceae > Bacteroides. Next base: position 30,880 of record CAVHVD010000128.1, on the reverse strand, counting down.
CACTGATGGAGTTCGTGGGCATGCAAGGCATTCTCGGGGCATTTTTGGCGGGACTGGTGCTGAACAGACTTATCCCGCGTGTGTCGCCACTGATGAACCATATCGAGTTCGTCGGCAACGCACTGTTCATTCCTTACTTCCTGATAGGCGTGGGAATGCTCATCGACGTGCACGTGATTTTCGGAGGCGGCAACGCACTGGCGGTAGCTGCAATAATGATTTCGGTAGCTCTGTTCGGCAAGTGGACAGCATGCTTTATCGTGCGCAAGCTCAACAGGATGAGCCGTCCTGAAGGTTACTTGATGTACGGTCTGAGCACAGCACAGGCCGCCGCCACGCTGGCTGCCGTGATGGTGGGATATAACATTGTCCTGCCCGACGGCTCACGTCTGCTGAACGAGGATGTCCTCAACGGCACCATCCTGCTGATTCTTGTGACGTGTGTCGTCAGCTCGCTGATAACAGACAAGACGGCACGCATCATCGCCGTGAGCGAGAGCCAGCCCGACGAGCATCTGCACCGTTCGACGGAGAAGATACTTATCACGCTGTCCAACCCCAACACCATCGGTCAGCTCATGGAGCTTGGGTTGCTGATACGCGGAACAAAGTTTCAGGACAACCTGCTGTCGCTGACGGTGGTGACAGACACCAACGACTCCGATGCCGCAGGGCGGCGCGGCCGGCAGTGCCTGGAACGTGCGGCGATGGTCACTGCGGCTACCGATGTCAAGCTGGCACAGATCTGCCGTTATGATGTCAATGTCACGTCGGGCATTGTGCATACGGTGAAGGAGCACGACGTGACGACGGTGGTCTTAGGTCTGCACCGCAAGTCGAACATGGCCGACTCGTTCTTCGGCACCATCACAGCCAATCTGCTGAAGGGAATACGCCGTGAGGTGATAATAGCCAAGCTGCTGATCCCGCTGAACACCATAAAGCGCATCGTCGTGGCTGTGCCGCCGAATGCGGAGTATGAAGCAGGATTCCAACGCTGGCTGCGTCATTTCTGCCGTATGGGAGCCTCAATAGGTTGCCGTGTACACTTCTATGCCACTGAGCAGACCACCGGATACATACAGAGTTTCCTACGGTCGAAGTATAAGCAGACGCTGACCGACTTCTCGATTCTCGATGACTGGGAAGACCTGTTGCTGCTGACAGGACGTGTGGAGTACGACCATCTGTTTGTAATCATCAGTGCACGCCAAGGTTCTATTTCCTACCATCCGTCGTTCGAGAGGCTACCGATGCAGCTGAGCCGCTACTTCTCGAGCAGCAGCCTCATCGTGGTCTACCCCGACCAGACTGCCGACTCCGACAGGGCAGACATAACATTCTCCAACCCGCGTCACGGCAGCAGCGTGTCGCCACTGTATGTCAAGATGAGGCAATGGTTCTACAGCCGGTTGAAGAAGACTTAGCAGGAAGATTCAGAAAGAGATGCAAGAAGACAAGAACACAATGATACAGGTGACGGGTGTCACCAAGAGTTTCGGGAGCCTACAAGTGCTGCGGGGCATAAGTCTCACCATCGGCAAGGGCGAAGTCGTGAGCATCGTCGGCCCGAGTGGTGCAGGCAAGACCACATTGTTACAGATAATGGGCACGCTCGACAAGCCCGCCGGCGGCAGTGTCAGCATAAACGGATGTGATGTTCTGAGGCTTGGAGAACGGGAACTGTCGACATTCCGCAACCGTCACATAGGCTTCGTGTTCCAGTTCCACCAGCTGCTGCCGGAGTTCACAGCTGTTGAGAACGTGATGATACCGGCATTCATAGCAGGCAAAGACATGGCTGAGGCACACGCCGCCGCCATGAAGCTGCTCGACTTCATGAAGCTGGGCGACCGTGCCGAGCACAAGCCCGCGGAGCTTTCAGGCGGCGAGAAGCAGCGTGTTGCCGTGGCACGTGCACTGATAAACGAGCCGGACATCGTCCTGGCAGACGAGCCGTCGGGCAGCCTTGACACGCAGCACAAGGCCGAGCTGCACCGTCTGTTCTTCGATCTGCGCGACACGATGGGGCAGACATTTGTCATCGTGACACACGACGAAGACCTGGCACGGATGACAGACCGCACGATACATCTGCGCGACGGCATGATTGTGGAGAATGATGTCGTATGAGTCATCCTATGACCACCAACCAATACAACAATACATGATATATGGAACTTGTTATCATCCTACTGCTCATACTGTGTAACGGACTGCTGTCGATGTCGGAGATAGCACTGGTGTCCGCGCGTAAGGTCAAGCTGGAAGGCAGTGTGAAGAAAGGCAGCAAAGCAGCAAAGACGGCATTGAAGCTGTCGCAAGACCCCGACCGTTTCCTCTCTACGGTGCAGATCGGCATAACGCTGATTGGCATCCTGACCGGTATATACTCCGGAGATGCTCTGGCGCAGAACGTTGCGCCGCTGCTGGCACGCAGTCCGCTGCTGGAGCCTTATGCCACGACCATCGCACAACTCATCATCGTCGTCATCGTGACATACCTGACACTCATCATAGGAGAGCTCGTTCCCAAGCGCATAGGCATGGCGGCGGCAGAGCGTGTAGCCACGTTGGTGGCACGTCCGATGACTGTGCTGTCGATTGTGGCATCGCCTTTCGTGTGGGTGCTGATGAAGAGCACGGCAGCGATATGCCACCTGATAGGGCTGAAAGCAAAGAAAGAAAAAGTCACGGAGGAGGAGATCAAGGCCGTGGTACGTGAAGGTGCCGAAGACGGAAACGTGCAGGAGGTGGAGCAGGAGATTGTGGAGCGCGTCTTCGGGATGGGCGACAGCAACATCTTCTCCATAATGACACACCGCAGCGACATCGTGTTCCTCGACGTGAACGACGACAACGCCACGCTGAAGCGCAAGATTGTCGACGGGCTGCACACCATATACCCGCTGTGCGAGAACAACCTTGACAACATCGTCGGCATTGTCTACCTTAAGGATCTGTTCAACAAGATTGACAACAAAGACTTCGACATCAGGAGCGTGGCGACGAAGCCCGACTTCCTGCCAAAGAACATGAGCGTATTCAACGCAATGGAGCGCATCCGCAGCGGCAACCAGCACTACGGACTGGTGACCAACGAGTTTGGCACGGTGGAAGGCATCGTGACGCAGAGTGACATCCTTGATGCTCTTGTGGGGTCGGCCACCATCGGACAGGAGGCAGAGATTATTGTTCGCGATGACGGGTCGTGTCTGATCGACGGGCAGTGCTCGTTCTACGACTTCCTGGACCATTACGACATGACCGATCTCTATCAGGGTAACAGCTACAACACACTCAGCGGGCTCATCCTTGACCAGCTCAAGCATATTCCTGTGTCCGGAGAGAAGACACACTGGCAGGGCTTGACGTTGGAGATTGTAGACATGGACGGCGCACGCATCGACAAGGTTCTTGTGTGCAAGACTTCTCCCACGGAAACGGGTGTCGGCCAGACCGACTGAATACCGACCCTGAAAATTAAGAGTTATCTTTGTCTGCTTTTCAGGCGACACACAAGAAAAGCCATAAGCGTATGAAGAAAGTATTTACCATTGTGTTCTCCATGTTGTTCCTGTACTGTTGTACGGTACACGTCTCTCAAGAGAAGACATCCCAGTCTCAAGATGGAGAAGATGAAGAGGTCTGCGAGTCTGTCGACTCCATCTATTCCCACGTGTTTGCATGGTATGAGAGGGCGGAGCGGGATCTCTCCCTGTTGCAGGAAAGCCCTGACTTTGAGTCCCTATACACATCGGCCGACTACAACAGGCTGTTCCGCGAGGTCAAGGCTGTCGATGAGCGCATACCTGCCGGTGAGGCGGTCGGCTTCTTCGACTATGACCATTGGGTCTGCGGACAGGATTTTCAGGGACTTTCCATGAAGATCGTGTCCTGCGGCAAGGCGGAAGCGGAGAGATACAGAGTGGTGATAGCGGTTCACAACTGCGGAACGGACAGCTTCGTCAAGCTTGACATGGTGCCGGAAGGGGGACGATGGGTGATAGATGACTTCTGCATGATGCCGGATGCCACCACAGACCCTGACCCTGCCCTCTCCGAGAAGGCCAGGATGAGAAGCTACATAGGCACCCTTCCCGACTAAATGGTGCGGAAAGCATAGCCTTCTTCTTTCAGGAAGTCGATGGCACGTGGCAGGGCGTACTGCAAGTTGCCGTTGTTCCATGACTTCAAGGAGTCATGGAAGGTTATGATAGAACCGTTGCGTGCATAGCGAAGCACATTGGCAAGAACCTGCGGCCCGCGTAGCTTCTTGCTGTAATCGCGCGTCACGAGGTCCCACATCACTATGGTGTATCCTGCTGCTTGTAGTCTCTTGTACTGGAAGTGGTTCATGAAGCCGTGCGGCGGCCGGAACAACTTCGAGTGGATATAGCTGTCGGCTTCTGCCACGTTCTTCATGTAGCTTATCGAGTTATATTCCCAACACTTGATGTGATTGTGCGTATGGTTGCCGATGGTGTGTCCGTCGGCCAACACCATATTATATATATCGGGATGCTTGCGCACATTGTCACCCACGACGAAGAACGTGGCCTTGATGCCATGACAGCGCAGCAGGTCGAGCACCCACGGCGTGACCTCGGGAATGGGGCCGTCGTCGAACGTCAGATATACCGCCTTCTCCTCCGGCTTTATGCGCCAGAGGGCGGAGGGGTAGATTCTCCTGAACAGTTGTGTCGGTTGCTCTATCAGCATCTCTTATTTCACGTGCGTCTGATAGATGCCGTACAGCCCGTTCAGCTTGCTGTCGTAGTCCGCCATGTGGTTAGACCCGTAGGTCTCCATCACCGTCACTATGCGGTCGAGCACAGCCGTGTGGTATTCAAACTCACCGACGGAGATCGAGAAGCGGTAGTCGTCAAGGCTGAGGTAGTACGTCATGTACTCCACTTCCTTGTCGGCCAGGGCAACAAGAATATCATCTGCCTTCTCCGTCTCGTCCAACTGATAGTAGGCCGTTGCCCTCTTCATCGCACCATCCTGATAGTCATAAGGCACGTTGTATGCAGGTATCACCTTGTCGCAATAGTCCAGTGCCGCCAGTGCCTTGTCTCGTTTGCCTTCCTTCATGAGTTGTTCCACGAGCTGTGAGAAAGCATGGCGGTGAGAGTAGCAGAGACGTTGTGCGTTCTCGTCGATGTACAGTCCTGGCTTCTCCAGATTGCCATAGCGGAACTTGTTCATCATGTTGTCAAACATCTTCTCCGTGTCGAGCCTCACGCCCGTCACCTTGCTGTCGAACGGAGTGAAACGGTATGCCAAGCCCTCCTGGATGAAGTGGTCGGACATGCCGAGCTGATTGTCCGGCCCCACGCTGACGGCGATGTAGAGCGGCCGCTCCCAATTGCAGTTGGCAAGTATCTCGAGCATCATCAGCTCGCTCTTATATAGAGCACGCTTGCCCTTCAGCGAGATGTGCATATAGTCCGGTATGCTGTCGCCCGGGATCATCATACCACTGCGGCGCACGGCATCCTTGTCCACCTTGAGCACGATACTGTCTGTCGGGATGATGCGCAAGTCCTTGTGCTCACTGCGCACCCAATGGTCGAGTATGTTGTGAAGCTCATACGGATTGTCGCCGAACTGCTCCGTGACGTTCTTCAGTGCGTCGGGGTTCGTGCCGTTCTCCACCTGCTTGCGTGCTTCGGCATACAGGGCATCGATGCTACGTTTGTAGTCGGGCTGTATGGGCACGTACTCATTGGTACCCGTGACATATTCGGCACGACTCCAGTCGATGGGCAGTGACGGCGAGTCATAGGCCGGACGGCGCATCTGGTCTATGTACCAGTCGGTCTGCAGATATGAGAGGTTGCACGTGCGTGCGTCGGTGCGGAAGCCTTCGGTCTCCTGATTATACCACAGTGGGAACGTGTCGTTGTCGCCGTTGGTGAAGATTATCGGGTTGCCCTGTTCCTGAAGCGAGCTGAGGTAGTTCTGCCCGAAGTCACGGCACAGATAGCGGCCGCTGCGGTCGTGGTCGTCCCACGTCTGGCTTGCCATCTGTATGGGCACGAGGACACACACCACGGAGGCGATGGCCGCTGCCGGCAGTGGCTTGACCTTGGCCTTCTCAATCAGTCGGGCAACACCGGCAACGCCGAGGCCTATCCAAATGGCAAAGGCATAGAACGAACCCGCATAGGCATAGTCACGCTCGCGAGGCTGTCCGGGTGTCTGGTTCAGATAGAGCACAATGGCCAGTCCCGTCATGAAGAACAGGAAGAACACGACCCAGAACTGCTGTATGCCCTTCTGATTGCGGTATGCCTGCCATAACAGGCCGACAAGTCCGAGTATCAGCGGCAGACAGTAGAACACGTTGTGACCCTTGTTCTCCTTCAGCTCCGTCGGCAGAAGTTCCTGGTTGCCCAGCATCATGTTGTCGATGAACGGTATGCCTGTTATCCAGTTGCCGTGTTCAATCTCACCGTTGCCCTGGATGTCGTTCTGCCTGCCGGCGAAGTTCCACATGAAGTAACGCCAGTACATCCAATTCACCTGGTATGAGAAGAAGAACTTGATGTTCTCCCACTGCGTCGGGATGTTGACCGTCACCATGTCGCCGCAACGGTCATAGAGGACATCATGTCCCTTGATGTCCATCCACGCCTTGTAGAGCTGCGGGTGGTTGAGCATGCTGCTATACATACGCGGAAACAGCATGTTCTGCGCATACTCGTATTCGGTGGAGCCGACAATCTCGATATAGCTGTCTTTCTCGTCGGGTGCGGCTTTCTCCTTGCGTATCCACTTCGTGGTCTGCGATGCCACCTTTGGTTCGCAGTATCCTTCTGCCTTGTTCTCGACCAGAGCCACCTGCGACGAGAAGGCAGGGCCGTAGAACAGCGGGCGGCTGCCATACTGTTCGCGCCCGAGATATTCGCCGAGGGTGAAGATGTCCTCGGGCGAGTTCTGATCCATCGGCGTGTTGGCGGTGGAGCGTATCACTATGAGGGCATACGACGAGTAGCCGATCACCATCATCATGATGCACAGCAGGGCGGTGTTCAGGGTCTTTGCCGACACGCGCCACTGCGGCTTGAAGCGTCCCTGCACGCCCGGTTGCAGCAGGATCCACAACGCGACGAGGACTGCGATGCCTATGATGACAGCCGATGCCCCGTGGCCATAGAAGGGGATGCCCATGAAGCCCACGGTCAGCACGAATGAGGCAATCATCCTGCGCTCGCTCTTCTGCGCGTATGTCTCGTAGAGGCTCCACACAATCACGGCTGCCAGCAGGACGATGTAGACCACCACGCCCGTGTTGAACGGCATGCCCAACACGTTGACAAACAGCAGTTCGAGCCAACCGCCCACCTTGACGATGCCGGGCACGATGCCATAGAGCACGACAGCCACGAGTGCCGCCGAGATGGCGAGTGCGAATAGCGAACCGGCGGTCGTGGCGTTAGGACTGCGTTTGTAGTAGTAGACCAGCACGATGGCCGGCAGACACAGCAGATTCAGCAGGTGCACGCCGATGCTCAGTCCGGTGAGGTAGGCAATCAGCACCAGCCAACGGTCGCTGTGCGGCTGGTCTGCATAGTCCTCCCACTTCAGGATGAGCCAAAACACGACAGCCGTGAACAGCGACGAGAAAGCATAGACCTCACCCTCGACCGCGCTGAACCAGAACGTGTCGCTGAACGTGTATGCCAAAGCACCGACGACACCACAGCCCATGACTGCGACAATCTGTGCGGTGCTGACGTGCTGCTCGTCGTCGATAATCAGCTTGCGTGCCAAGTGCGTTATTGTCCAGAACAGGAACAAGATGCACGCTCCGCTCATCAGCGCACTCATGTAGTTCACCATCTTCGCCACCTGCGTGGTGTCCGCAGCCAACTGTGAGAACAGATTGGCAACGAGCATGAAGAACGGTGCGCCGGGCGGATGTCCGACCTCAAGCTTGTATCCGGTGGTTATGAACTCCGGGCAGTCCCAAAAGCTGGCTGTCGGCTCAATGGTCATGCAGTAGACGGTTGCGGCTATGAGGAACACTATCCACCCCACCGCATTGTTTACAGTCCTGTATTGTTTCATCGGGAATGAATATCAAAAAAACGTGCCGCAAAGTTAGTGCAAGTTGTGCGCAGAACAAAACAAACCGCTTCGTTTTGTTGGGTGATGTCGGCCGTGAACGATGCGTCCCGCATGGGGCGGACATGACCGTCTGCGTGGACGTTCAACCACAAGTCTGTGGACGTTCAACCACAAGTCTGTGGACGTACAACCACAGTTCCGTGGACGTACAGCCACAAATCTGTGGACGTACAGCTACAAATCTGTGGACGTACAGCCACAGACGGCAGGCACGCGGAGTGCCGGTCGTCACATTCACGTTGTCCGTGTCCGTGGTTCAAATCTCGTTGGTGCGGTATTCTATCCCGTGGTCGACGTAGGCGATGGCTCGCGCCTGGCTCGTTATGGCATCGCGGTCGTGGCTGACGAGGATGATGGCGCAGTGCGTGTTGATGTCGCGCAACAGGGTTTGTAGGTGTCCCTGGAACTCACGGTCGAGATAGGTGTTCGGCTCGTCGAGGATCAGCAGCTCGGGACGGTCTATGACGGCACGTGCCAGCATGGCCCGCTGCACCTGTCCCCCACTCAGCTCGCCTATGGGCTTTGATGCAATGTCGCTGATGCCGACACGCTGCATCACCTCGGCGGCCGCCGCGCGGTCTACCGACGAACGCCGCCCCATCAGGTGTCCTCGGTCCTGCAAGCCGGAGAGCACCACCTCACCGACGGTGATCGGAAACCGACGGTCGACCAGATTTATTTGCGGAAGGTAGCCGACGCGCAGCGGGCGCACGAAGCAGACGCTTCCGCCGTCGGGCTTCTTGAGGCCGAGGATGCAGCGCATCAGCGTGGTCTTGCCGCCGCCATTAGGTCCCGTGATGCCAAGAAAATCGTTCTTGGCAACGTTGAAGTTCACGCCGTGCAGCACGGTCTTTCCCTCGTAGGAGGCACTCAGGTCGCGTATCCTCAGTATGATGTTGTCTGTCGTTTCCATGGATTTCCCTCCTTCATTCCGCTTGCAGCGATTCGGCAATGTGCACCATCTCTGCCGACCAATCGTATGAGATGGGGTTGATGTCCACAATCCTTGCACCTATCTGCGCTGCAATGGCTTCGGCGTTGTGGCGGTCGAACTCCGGCTGTATGAAGACCACGCGCACGTGCTTCTTCACGCCGTCGTCGATGATGTCCTTCAGCCCTGATGCCGACGGTTCTTTGCCGTCTTTCTCTATCGGCATCTGCTCCAGCCCGTATTCCGCGGCATAGTATGTCAGTGCCGGATGATAGATCACGAAGGTGCGGGATGTCTTGATGTTGCTTGTCTTCTGTCTTATTATGGAGTCCGTACGGTCAATCTCCGCGAGCAGGTCGTTGTAGCCCGCAGTGTATGCGTTGGCGTTGGCACCGTCGAGGATAACGAGGGCGTTGAAGATGTTGCGTGCCATGATGCGTGCGTTGGCACACGAGCACCAGATGTGCGGGTCGATGCCTGTGGCCTCGTGGCCGTCGGTGATGAGTCCCATGCCCTCCGACAGGTCGAAGAAGCGCGTGTCGGAGGCATTCTGCTGCATCCGCTTCAGCCACGACTGCTCAAAGCCAAGATAGCCGCCATTGTCGAGATAGGCAGTGCTGCTGCCAAGCTTCATCATCTGCTGTGGCGTGGGGTCATAGGACTCCGGATTGGAGCCACGCGGCACCATGCTCTCCACCCGTACAAGGTCGCCCGCTATCCGTTCGGTGAAATAACGTACCGGCTCGATGGTGACCATCACGAGTGGCTTGTCGCCATCCGTACTGCCGCCACGGCCTCCGCCGCAGCTGCACAGCACCACACACAGGCACAGCAGCAACGCTGCACACCACACTGTCAATCCTTTTCCTTTCATCCTTGACATCTCCCGTCCTCAAAAAACCGCTTCAATGGTTAGAACCAGGATTATATATCTCAATGCCTTGCCGGTCATCATCGAGAGCACCGTCAGCGTCAGATTACTGCGCATGAAGCCCAACGCCGCCGAAATCACACTGCCGACGATGGGCAGGAAGGCAAAGAACCCCATCAGTGCGCCCTTATGTTGTAGGAAGTCCTGCATCCGTTCCACCTTCTCGCGCTTCACGTGAAAGTATTTCTCCATCCATTCCACCTTGCCCAGGCAGCCCACATAGTAGATCGTCATGCTGCCGATGGTGTTTCCAAGCGTGGCGGAGATGAGGCACAGCACGGGGTCAAGCCCTACGTAAATCAGGCTTCCGAACACCAGCTCGGAACTGAAAGGAATAACGCTACCGGCTATGACGGCGGAGATGAACATCCCCACATAGCCCCAATTGACCATCAACTCAACAAAGGCATCCATACTACGTTATAAAGGAATAGCGGCAACAACAGCACCGTCATGACAATGAAAAACACGTTCGACGAGCGGCTGCTGCCCGTGGTCATGAACTTGCCGCCAAGCAGGCTGGTACACAACAGCAGGATCGGCAGCATGACGTGCGACAGCCCGGGCTGCAACAACGTAAGCACCACGGAGGACACACCGGAGACCACAAGGAACAGCAAGCAGTAACGTTCATGCACCTTATCCTCCGTGGACACGTTCATGCAGTGTACCGAGCAGACGGCAAACAGCAAGGCAGCATACACCCACAGCGGCCACTGTGACAGCACGCCGCCATAGCCACCGATCTCAAAGTGCAAGATGCCCTCAAGCGGGCGCAACAATACTCTGGCATCGCCGGTGAAGACGGCATAGGCTGCAAGGAACCAAAACGGCAACAGCCAGCCAAGAACCGATGCCACGAAGCCCTTCAGGTTAAGGGAGTGGAACAACGATGCTCCAAACCAAAACAACGGAAGCAGCCAACTGAAGCGCGGCACGAAAACCGTGCACAGACCTATGGCGGCAAATGAGTGGAACACCCACGCCGGAGCATAGGTACTACGATAGCTCATGAACAGCGAATACAGCGCAGCGAGGAAGCACAACGATGCCGGCACGCCGACAGATAGGCGGTGCAGCGGCACATACACGGCTAACAATATGAAGAATACGGACATCTGCACGAACAGCTGCGGGCGGATGAGCATGAATGTACGGTTGATGCCAACGAGTATGCCACCGGCAATGATGTAGAGCAAGAGTGCCGCCAACGTGCCGCCCATGCCGTCTTGCGGCGACAGTACGAACGCAATGAGCCACCCCGCGACAGTCACCAAGAGCGATGTCACATACAGCGTCCTGCCCGTGACGGCCTTCTTCAGGAAACCGCGTGATTGCTGTTGCATGTGTCTTACAGGTCTGCTCCTATGTCACGGCGGCAGTACTTGCCCTCGAACTTGACCAGCTCTGCTGCAGCATAGCACTGCTTCAGTGCCTCTTCCTTTGTGGCTCCGTAAGAGCTTATGGCGATGACGCGCCCACCATTGGTGACGGCGTGTCCGTCCCGCACGGCTGTGCCCGAGTGGAATATCACGCTGCCACTGGCGGCTGCCTTGTCAAGACCTTCAATGGCGAAGCCTTTCTTGTATGCCCCCGGGTATCCACCGCTGACCAGCATCACGCAAGCCGCGCTCCGCGGGTCGATCTCCAGCGTCTTCTCTCCCAGGTCTCCGTTGGCAACACCGTCAAACAGATCCACGATGTCGCTCTTTATCCTCAGCATCACGCTCTCGGTCTCAGGGTCGCCCATCCGCACGTTGTACTCGATGACGTAAGGCTCGCCGTTGACATTTATGAGTCCGAAGAAGATGAAGCCCTTGTACTGTATGCCCTCTTTCTCCAGACCTTTCACCGTAGGTTCAATGATGCGCGTGCGCACCTTGTTCATGAAGGTCTCGTCGGCAAACGGCACCGGCGACACACTGCCCATACCGCCGGTGTTCAGACCCTTGTCGCCCTCACCTATGCGCTTATAGTCCTTGGCCACAGGCAGTAGTTTGTAGTCATGGCCGTCGGTGAGCACGAACACCGAGCATTCTATGCCCGAGAGGAACTCCTCAATGAGCACCGTCGAGCTGGCCTCGCCGAACATTCCGCCAATCATCTCGCGCAGCTCGCGGCGAGCCTCATCTATCGTGGGCAGGATCAACACGCCCTTACCGGCACAGAGGCCGTCGGCCTTGAGCACATACGGAGCATCGACCTTCTCAAGGAAGTCAAGACCAGCCTCAAGATTGTCCTTGCTGACGCTCATGTAGCGTGCTGTGGGTATGCCGTGCCTGTGCATGAAGCCCTTGGCAAACTCCTTACTGCCCTCGAGACGCGCACCGGCCTTAGACGGCCCAATCACGGCGACGTGCTTCGTTGCCTCATCATCCTTTATGTAGTCGAAGATGCCTTCCACCAACGGGTCTTCAGGTCCTACCACAATCATGTCAATGCCGTGCTCCAGCACGAAGGCCTTGACAGCAACAAAGTCCGTAGCTTTCAAGGGCACGTTCTCGCCCACCTGCATCGTTCCGGCATTACCCGGAGCGATATACAGTTTCTGCACCTGCCTGCTCTGGGCGATCTTCCACGCCAGCGCGTGCTCACGTCCGCCCGAGCCTAATAACAATATCTTCGTCATAATGATGTCTGTATGTATATGTGTGTATGATGTCTCTTATAGGTTATCCAGGAAGTACTGCGCCATCTTCGTGTTGAGGTGTATCTGGTCGCGTCCTGCCACGCCGTGCTTGTGTCCCGGGTAGAGGAACAGGTCAGGGTAGGTGCGTGCGTCGATACATGCTTTCATGAAACTCAGCGTATGTTGTGGCACGCACGTCTCGTCCTGATAGCCGTGAACCATCAGCAGCTTGCCCTTGAGGTTGCCTGCCAGATTTCTGAGGTTGGTCTCCTTGTAGCCTTCGGGGTTAGCCTGCGGCGTGTCCATGTAGCGTTCGCCGTACATCACCTCATAGTAGCTCCAGTCTATCACCGGCCCACCGGCCACGCCGACCTTGAAGATGTCCGGATAGCGCAGCATCAGTGCCGTGGTCATGTGCCCGCCGAAGCTCCATCCATGTACGCCGATGCGGTTGCCGTCAATATAGGACAGGCTCTTCAGGAACTCCACGCCCTTAATCTGATCCTTGCACTCCTCCACGCCGAGGTGACGGAATGTGGCACTCTCGAACTCAAAGCCTCGGTTCTCACTGCCGCGTCCGTCAACGGTGAACATCACGTATCCCTGGCTGGTCATGTAGATGTCCCACGCGCGTAGCATGTAACGGAAGCTGTTTTGTATCATGTGTGCGTGGGGGCCGCCGTAGACGTAGACGATGGCGGGATATTTCTTCGTTGGGTCGAAGTCCGCAGGCTTGGCGATGCGGTACCAAATGTCGGTCTTACCGTCGGCAGCCTTGATGGTGCCGGTCTCTATCTGCGGCATCTGAAAGTCCTTGTACGGATCTTCAGCCTCAAGCAGTGTCAGCGTCTTGCCCTTGCCACGTGTGGGGTGAATCTCAATGTTGCGCGGCACGGAAGGGGTCGAATAGCGGTCGATGACATACGTTCCCGATGCCGACAGCGATGCGCTGTGCACACCCTCGCCGTTGCCTATGGCCGTCACGCCCTTGCCGTCGATGCCGATGGCATAGATGTTCGTCTGTAACGGCGACGCCTCCGTAGATGTGTAGATCACCTGCCTGCGGTCTTCGTTGAAGCCCACTACCGACTGCACGATCCACTCGCCATGCGTCAGCTGCTGTGTCGCCAGGCTCTCCTTGTAGCGTGACCCGATGGCCGTCGTTTGCTCCACGGGGGTCTGCGGTGCATTCAGATCCATCACGTACAGGTGGTTCCATCCGTCGCGCTGGCTCTGGTAGATGAATTTGCCATTGTCCCACGGCAGGAACATTATCGGGTTCTGCGGCTCCACATACTTGGGGTTCTCCTCCTCATAGAGCACATCCGTGAGTTTGCCCGTCAACGCTTCATAGCGGCACAGCTTGGCGTGGTTCTGGCCGCGGTTCAGCTCGATGAGGAACACATAGCGGCCATCGGGACTCCAGCTTATGTTGGTGAAGTAGCGGTCGGTGGGATCACCGGCATCGAGATACAGTGTCCTGCCTGTCGCCACGTCGTACACGCCCACCGTCACCTTGTGACTGGTCATGCCCGCCATGGGATAGCGCACAGGGGTTGCGGTGGCTATCCGTGTGTCAATGTCGACCAACGGATATTCCGTCACCATGCTCTCGTCCATGCGGTAGAAAGCCAGCTGCATGCCATCGGGGCTCCAAAAGGTGCCCTTGTTGATGCCGAACTCATTGCGGTGCACGCTCTGTCCGCACACGATGCCGTCCGGCTCACTGGTCACAGCCTTGTCGTTGACCCACAGGTTGTTGCCTATGGTGTAGGCCACGTTGCCCGATGCGCCGCAGAAGTCCGCATTGCGTGCTCCCTGCTGCATCGTCTTGTGCCCTACAACGGTACCTGCCTTCCAGTCTACTATGTAGTAGTCTGCCGCACTACGCACCAATACCTTTGTCTCGTCGGACCACAGGAAGCGCACGCCAGCCATGTTGGGCACGCGTACCTGACTGCCGGTCTCGCGCTGCATGATGTCTTCCAGCTGTTGGCGCGTCAGCGGCTTCCATTCGCGGCCGTTCTTGGGATCGACGGCTGTCACCTCATCCTCCGAGGGTTTTATCAGTGTGTCGCCCCACCATTGCAGGCCGTAAATATCCTCGGTGAAGCGGTAGCCGGAACCACCCGACGAGAGGTCATCCAGCGTGGGTTTCTTCAGTTGTTGTGCGGTTGCTCCCATGGTGCAGAGTGCCGTCAGTGCCATCATCAGCAGCAGACGTGTGCTTCTTTTAATCTTCATTCTCATTGTTCCCATTGTTTGTCTCCGTATTCATATTTCGGTTCTTCACGCGTTCCGCCCGTTCGCGCCGCTTACGTTCGGGATAGCTCTCGAAGCGTCTTTCTCCGCTTCCGCGCTTCTCTCCATGCTCACGCTTGCCGCCGAAGCTGCGTCTCTCGTCATGACCGCGATGCTCACCATAGCCGCCACGCCGCTCTCCCGACTCGCGTCTCTTCCCGAAGTCACGTTTTTCTCCGAACTCGCGCCTACCGCCGAAGCTGCGGTGTTCGCCGTGGCTACGCCTGTCGTCCTCACGGTGAGGACGTGGTTTGCGTCCTTCGCCTCTCTCACGACTCTCGCTTTTAGGCGGCATCACGCGGCGGCGTGCTGCATCCTTGTCTAATGCGTCGCCATCTTCGCGGAACTCGCGATACTTGCCGTCGAAGATCTCATATTCGCGGAACTGACACTCCAACTCGCCGTTGAAGACATCGATCTTCACCGTGGGCTTCAGCCCAATCTCATCGAAACACTCATCGCGCATGCTCAGAACCCATGCCTTGTTGCCCGTGAAAGCATGCTTCAGCCGCTCGCCAAGGGTCTTGTACAGGCCCAGCAGATTGTTTGTTGATATGCGTTCGCCATACGGAGGGTTGGTGATCATCACTGCCGGCTCCGCAGGCTGCACGAAGTCCTCAAGGGTACGCATGTCGATCTCGATGTCGCGGGCGGTGCCCGACGATTTCATGTTGGCACGTGCCGTGCCCACGGCCTTGGGGTCTTTGTCGTAGGCATATATCTTGTGGTTGAAGTCGCGCTCCTGACTGTCGTCGTTGTAGATGGATTCAAACAGCTCACGGTCGAAGTCGGGCCATTTCTCGAAAGCATAGTCCTGCCGGAACACGCCAGGAGCGATGTTACGCGCAATCAGTGCGGCCTCTATAGGTATGGTGCCCGAGCCGCACATGGGATCTATCAGGTCGCATTCACCATGCCATCCGCTCAGCAGAATCAGGCCAGCAGCAAGCACCTCGTTCAGCGGAGCCTCCACGGTGCCCGTGCGGTAGCCGCGGCGGTGCAGTGACTCGCCGCTCGAGTCGAGCGACAGGATACATTCGGTGTCGTTGACATGAATATTCAGCAACACATCAGGGTTCTTCACACTCACGCTCGGACGGCGGCCTGTCTTCTCGCGGAAGTAGTCAGCAATGGCATCCTTGACACGGTAGGACACGAACATGCTGTGTCTGAACACCTCGCTGAAGACCACGCTGTCCACGGCAAACGTCCGCCCCTCGCCGATATACTGTTCCCACTCCATCGACTTCACAGCCTCATACACCTCATCAGCGGTCTGCGCCGTGAATTCCTTTATGGGCTTTAGCACGCGTACCGTCGTGCGCAGGGCGAAGTTGGCACGATAGAGCATTGCCTTGTCGCCGGTGAACGACACCATGCGGTTGCCTGTCTGTATGTTGTCGGCTCCTAACTCAGTAAGTTCTGCGGCCAGCACGCCCTCCAACCCTTTGAAGGTCTTGGCCACCATTTTGAATTCCTGTTCCATTTATTAAGTATGTCAAAGATGACTGATATACATATCTCTCTATCTGCGTGTGCGCTTTCCCGTCTGCGACTTGACGCGACGGCTCGCGGGCTTCTCCTCCTGCTGCGACGGCACACTGCCTCTATCGGCACCGTCGGTGTCGGTGGCAATGGCAAAGTCGAGCTGCTTCTTGGCAAGGTTGGCACGCGCCACGCTGACGCGCATGGGGTCGCCGAGGCTGTAGACATGGTGGCTGCGCCGTCCGCGCAGACAGTAGTTCTTCTCGTCGAACTCATAGAAGTCGTCGTCGAGGTCGCGCATGGGCACCAGGCCCTCACACTTGTTATCGTTCAGCTCCACGTAGAGACCCCACTCGCAGACACCAGATATAACACCGTCGAACACCTGCCCCACACGCTCCTGCATGAACTCCACCTGCTTGTACTTTATAGACGCACGTTCGGCGTTGGCTGCCGTCTCCTCCATGGAGCTGGCGTGTTCGCACATACCCTCATATTTCTGCATGTTGGCACTGCGTCCGCCCTCCTCGACATATCGTGTCAGCAGGCGGTGCACCATCATGTCGGGATAGCGGCGGATGGGTGAGGTGAAGTGCGTGTAGTAGTCGAAGGCCAGGCCATAGTGCCCGATGTTGTGCACGGAATAGTATGCCTTCATCATGGAGCGGATGGAGATGGTCTCGATGAGGTTCTCCTCACGCTTGCCCTGCACCTCGGCGAGCAGGCGGTTGATGCCCTTGGCGATGTCGGTCTTGGAGCCTTGCGTCTTCAGCTTGTAGCCAAAGCGCGAGATGAACTGCGACAGGTTGTCGAGCTTATCGGGGTCGGGCAGGTCGTGCACGCGGTAGACGAAGGTCTTGGCCTTCTTGCCCTTGGGCACGCGGCCTATGTGCTCCGCCACAGTGCGGTTGGCTAACAGCATGAACTCCTCAATGAGCTTGTTGGAGTCTTTCGACACCTTGAAGTAGACACCCGTGGGCTTACCGTTCTTGTCGAGACGGAACTTCACCTCATAGCGGTCGAAGCTGAGGGCACCGTTGTCGAAGCGGCGTTGCCGCAGAGCCTTGGCCATCTTGTCAAGTACGAGTATCTCCTTGGCATAGGGACCCTCGCCGCTCTCGATGATCTGCTGCACCTGCTCGTAGGAGAAGCGACGGTCGGACTTGATGACGGTGTGCACGATGCGGTAGTCGCGCACCTGCGCGTCGTCAGTCATCCTGAACACCACCGAGTATGCCAGCTTCTCCTCATTAGGACGCAGCGAGCAGAGGAAGTTGCAGAGCTTCTCGGGCAGCATGGGCACGGTACGATCCACGAGGTAGACCGACGTGGAACGCTTCAGTGCCTCCTTGTCGATGATGGAGCCTTCCTTTATGTAGTGTGTCACGTCGGCAATGTGCACTCCCACCTCCCACAGCCCGTCCTCCAGGCGGCGCACCGACAGTGCGTCGTCGAAGTCCTTGGCATCGGCAGGGTCGCAGGTGAAGGTCAGCACACTGCGGAAGTCCTCGCGACGTGCAATCTCCTCGGGCGTGATGCCAGCATCTATCTTCTCCGCTGCCTCCTCAACGTTCTTGGGATAGGTATATGGCAGTCCGAACTCAGCAAGGATGGCATGCATCTCGGTGTTGTTCTCGCCGCCGCGACCGAGCACGTCGACCACCTCGCCTATCGGGTTCTTGGCCTCACTGGGCCACTCCACTATTCTCACCACGGCCTTGTCGCCATCCTGCCCGCCCTTGAGACGGTCGCGCGGGATGAAGATGTCATTGGCCAGCGTGCGGCTCTCGGTGACGAGAAACGCATACTGCTTCGACACGTCGAGCGTGCCAACGTAGGTATCGTTGCCACGCTCCACAATCTCCGTCACCTCACCCTCGGGCGAGTGGCCGTGGCGTTTTGCAAAGAACGTCACCTTCACACGGTCGCCGTCCATGGCGTGAGCCGAGTTGCGCTCGGCAATCACTATCGGGTCACTGCCGTCGTCGGGACTGAAGGTGTTCTTGCCGTTGCTCTTACGGTGGAACACGCCCGTCATCTCCATGCCACGTGTGTTCAGCTTGAAGCGGTTACTGCCCACTGCCGTCAGGAAGCCGTCGTCGACGCACTCCTGTAGGATGTCCAGGCACAGCATCTTCAGCGGATGCGTGGTCAGGTGGAGCAACTCATATATCTTCTTTGGGGAATATGCATCCGTGGGGGTCGACCGAAACAGTCCGGCCATCATCTCGGCAAGCTCTTTCTTGCGCATCTTCTTGCCGCCCTTCTTTTCTCTTGTCTTCATTACGTATATATAAATAGGTGTGTGCGTGCGGGGTTGCGTGCAAAGTTATTGATATTTTTCCGAATCCAGTCCCATTTTGGCATCCTTTGCCGTAGGAACAACAAAGGACAGCTCCTCATCATGCACCGAGGCAGGGTGCGTCTTCCGCCTCTTTGCCGACTCGTCAAACAGTCAAGTACTGCCAGTATCGGGCACAACGATGCCCATCGTTGCTTTCCAAGGATGGGCATTCTTAGGTTCTTTAAACGGGCATCGTTAGAGTCCAAGCTTGCCCATCGTTAGACCCTAAGAATGGGCATCGTTAGGGTGCTTCTCGGGGCAAGCATGGAATTTTTGAACGAAAGTGTGGAAAAGTGAACGGTTTTTGAACAAAAACACGGCTTCAATGGGCAATCAGTGACCAATTTTTGAACGGTTAGTAAACAGATAGTAAACGCTTTTGAACGGGCTTGCGTGCAATGAAAATATTAATATGCCACACGGTTTGTCGGGTTAGCCGAAGTGTAGGCTCACCCGATAAATCAGAGAGTAAAATGAACGTAGAAAAGTGCGGGTAATAGGACTCGAACCTACACGGATCACTCCACCAGATCCTAAGTCTGGCGCGGCTGCCAATTACGCCATACCCGCATTAAAATGAAAGGATATGTGCACGCGCGTGCGTGCTTTCGTGGGGACAAAGGTAGGAAGTTTTTCCGTTCCGGCAAATGGGCGGCGGCAAAAAAAGGCTGCGCGGCGGTTGCCGCTCACTTGCCGCCAATCAGAGCACGGGCGGCTTCGATGATGGTGTCCACGCCGCGTGCCTTGTCCTCGTCGGTGAGTGCTACTGCCACGTCGGGGTCTATGCCGTCCTCTATGTGGTGCATGTCGGCATCATAGGTGGGACAGGCCGAGAAACGCACGCCCCATCCATTTGGCAACTCGGAGGAGAACGGCATGCCCGAGCCTCCGCCGGAGGTGTCGCCCAGGAGGGTCACGTTGGGGAAGTAGCGCATGGCGTTGATGAAGTCGTTCGTGGCACTGTAGGAGTGGCGGTTCATGAGTACCACGACGGGCTTCTGCCAGCGGAGACCGTCGGCAGGGTCGACGTAGACCGGCGTGGGCTTGGAGAAGTCGGAGTGTCCGGTGCCGGTCTTGTGGCTGATGTATCCCACGAGCACGGTCTCGTCGGTGAAGCGTTCTGCCAATTGCGTTGCGTAGGTCTTCTGTCCACCGCCATTGTTGCGCACGTCGATGATCAACCCACTGCACAGCTCCATGTAGCGCAACATCTCGGAGAGGTTGCCGCTGCCGAAGCCAGTAGCGAAGCTGGTGCAGGAGATGTAGCCGACGTTGTCCTCAAGGATGGTGTAACGCAGGGAGCCGCCGATGCGGTAGTCCCGTCCAAGGTAGTCCTCGACAAGTTCCTCGCTGTAGTTGCGTGGATAGTCCAAATACCAGTCCCAGTAGCGTGCGGTGTTGTGGGAGGCATAGAGGTTGACATGTCCGTCGCGTAGCTCGGAGAGCATGTTGCCCAAGACCTGAAACAGAGCATCATCGCTCATGCCGTCGCTAATGTATTGGCTGTACTGCGTGTAGACAGCTGTCCAGTCCACCTGCTTGTGATCGAAGAAGCAGTAGTGCTCGTCGATGATGCGCCAGAGGGCGTCGAAGTTGCCCTGCGGCGTGTCGTCAAACTGTCGCTCGCGCACGCATCCCGTCGCCACGAACGCCAGTGCCACAAGCAGAGAGGCCGCTGCAAGGAGATGCCGGAGATGTCTGAATGTCAAGATTGCTGCTGTCATAGCTTGATGAACTGTTTGACGATGCCGATCATGAACACGTGGGAGTAGGCGTGGGTCTTGATACCGTTGAGGTGCAACTGTTGCACGTCACCCACATAGGCCACGCGCAGACGGAGCCTGCCGACGGGATAGTCGGTACTGAGCAGGTGCCGCATTGAGGGGCTGCTGAGGGGTGTCGTCAGCCGGATGGTACCCGTGCCATCGCCCAGAGAGAAGATCTCATAGTATGACTGCCCATAATGGGGCATGAAGGCCACGCCAAGGAGCGGCACATTGACCTGCCACCGCAGGGCGAGCGTGCGCTTTCGGATTTGCAGGTTCCACAGTGCCGCCACGGAGGCTCCGACGGCGACAGAAGCCCGCAGCGAGGCTGGGTTGTTGCCGTTGCGCATGTTGTAGGTAAAGCCACCGCCGATGTCGGCCAGCGGTCCGGCGAGCAGGCGAAAGCGGTCTGTCACGGGAAAGTGGCGATGCAAGGCATAGTTCCAGTTGGCAAGTGCGGTGACGGTATTATTGTTGTCGGCACGGTTGCCGGTATATCCGATGTTAGCCTGAAAATAGCTCTGCAACGACACGCGGCCACGCATGAAGCGCGTCATGCGCACGCTCTCGCGCGATAGGCGCAGCTCCACGCCGCTATATTCCTCGGGTGAGAGGTAGGTGTCTTGTAGCTGCGTGTGGCCGATGCCGTACATCGTGGACTTGGTGACAAGGCGCGTGTCGACCGGCGCGTCGGCATCAGGCACGCTGTGCACTGAGGTGTCGACGGTTTGTGCCTGCGCCATAGCGATGCACGCCAGTACACACAAGAACGATATTGGTCTCGGAAGCTGCATCAGAAGAGTTTTGTCTGTCCCGTCAGCTCATCGAGGATGTCGCTGTCGCTCTTGTCCTTATCAGGATCCATGTTCTCCGGCTCGCCGATGGTGGCTTCGGCTTCCGTGGCTTGGGTGGTGGCATCCTCTTGTCGACGCGTCGGCTCCAACTCCTCCACATGGTCGAGGGTGAATGTTGTGAGCCGCTTACCACGTGCCTTGAAGCCCTTGACACCGACGAACTCGGCACCGTCGACGATGGCACTCCCTCGGAAGCTGTCGGCACCGCCGAACACCAGCTCGAAGCGCGGGAAATACTCGTCGGTCAGCAGGATGAGGCGGCTTCCGGCGGGCTCGTCGCCGAGGAAGCTGCGCTTCTTGTTGCCGGCCTCGAAGCAGAACCGCTTGAGGTAGGGGCAGTCTTTCTGCGAGTGGTCGTAGAGTACTGCCGTCCATACCTTGCTGGGGCTGAACTTCTCAATGCGTAGGATGTTAGGCTCGTAGTGGTTGCCAGTGTCGAAGCCGGTGGTGTAGAACTCGCCATTGTCGAGCACCACGAGAATCTGCTCACCGGTTTGGAACTCGCCGAGGCTCTCTCCGTGACCGTCATAGTTGACACGTAGCACGTCCCAGTCGAACCACACCTCGCGCCCGCCGAGCGTGGAGGCTCCGCGCTGCTTCAGCGAGATGCGGTGTATGGCATATTTGGTGAGGATGTTGCCCTGTGCCTGCCGCCCCTTTATCATGATTTGGCTGAAGTCCTGCTCCAGTGCCAGCCGCTTCAGCTTGGGCGCGGGCTTCAGGATGACCTTCACGATCTCGGCCTCGCCGTTGGCATTGGCGGAGAAATAGAGCATGCGGGAGTCGGGCTTACCCTGCGTGACGGTGTACTCGCGGTCGTGGATAACACCGGTGATGGCAAACCGCTTTATGTAGTTCCAACCGTCATGGCCGTCACGATACACCACATTATATATAGTGCGCTTGTCGTTCTTGGCAAAGAGGCTGATGTAGTGTATGTCCTTGCCGACGAACTTCTTGTCGGCAACGGAGGTGATGACGTAGCGTCCGTCGCGGAAGAACACGATCACGTCGTCGAGCGGTGAGCAGCAGGACACGAACTCGTCCTTGCGCATGGAGGAGCCGTAGCCGATGAAGCCCTCCTCACGGTTGACATACAGCTTCTCCGTAGCCTCAATGACCTTTGCCGAGTCAATGACATCGAAACTGCGTATCTCCGTGCGGCGCGGATAGGCAGCGCCGTATTTCTTCTCAAGATAGCGGAACCAGTCGATGGTGTAGTCTGTCAGGTTGTGCAGCTTGCGCTCGGTGTCGGCGATGTCGTCTTTCATGGCGGCAATGGCATCGCGCGCCTTGTCGGAATTGAACTTCAGGATACGTGCCATTTTAATCTCAAGCAGCCGCAGGATGTCGTCCTTGGTGACCTCGCGGATGAGGTGCGGATAGTAGGGCGTGAGACGGTAGTCAATGTGCTCGCACGCCGCATCCACGCTCTTGGCCTCCTCGAACTCACGATCCTTGTAAATGCGCTCCTCGATGAAGATTTTTTCGAGTGAGGCGAAGTGCAATTGCTCAAGCACCTCAGCATGGTGGATTTCCAGTTCCTGCCGCAGCAGATCGCGAGTGTTGTCGACCGAGCGGCGCAGCACCTGACTGACGTTGAGGAAATGCGGCTTCTTGTTGTCAATGATGCAGCAGTTGGGGGCAATGCTGACCTCGCAGTCCGTGAAGGCATAGAGGGCATCGATGGCCTTGTCCGACGATACACCCGTGGGCAGATGCACGAGGATCTCCACCTTCGCCGACGTGAGGTCTTCCACGCGCTTTATCTTAATCTTGCCCTTGTCATTGGCTTTCACGATGGAGTCGCAAATGCCGATTGTAGTGCGTCCGAAAGGCAGCTCGCGTATTACCAACGTGTGGCTGTCCAACTTGTCGATCTTGGCACGTATACGCACGGTGCC
This sequence comes from Faecalibacterium prausnitzii, assembly GCA_963639425.1. Lineage (GTDB taxonomy): Bacteria > Bacteroidota > Bacteroidia > Bacteroidales > Bacteroidaceae > Bacteroides. The sequence continues at coordinate 7,596 of CAVHVD010000128.1, read as the reverse complement.
GCCGCGCTCACCGTCGTTGTATTTCGACACGTCAATGGCTCCGCCAGTCTGGAAGTCGGGATAGAGCGTGAAGTCCTCGCCACGCAGATACTTCACCGCCGCTTCACAAATCTCATTGAAGTTGTGCGGCAGAATCTTCGAGGAGAGACCTACGGCGATGCCTTCCACGCCCTGCGCCAGTAGCAGGGGAAACTTGACGGGCAGCGTCACCGGCTCTTTGTTGCGCCCATCGTAGGACATCTGCCACTGCGTGGTCTTGGGGTTGAACACCACGTCGAGTGCGAACTTCGTGAGCCGCGCCTCGATATATCGCATTGCCGAGGCTCCGTCGCCCGTCAGGATGTTGCCCCAGTTCCCCTGCGTATCTACCAACATCTCTTTCTGTCCCAACTGCACCAAAGCATCGCCGATGGAGGCATCGCCGTGTGGATGGAACTGCATGGTACGCCCCACAATGTTCGCCACTTTGTTGTAGCGGCCATCCTCCATGAGGCGCATAGTGTGCAAGATGCGTCGCTGCACGGGCTTTAGCCCGTCGATGATGTGCGGCACGGCCCGCTCCAAAATAACATAGGAGGCATAGTCGAGAAACCAATTCTCGTACATCCCGCTAAGTTGATATTTCGTGCTCTCGTCGTTCACGTCCGACGGCTTGTAGCTTGAGTGGCCCGTGGCCTCACCGTCCTGCATGCCGTCGTGCAGTGCGTCTTTATCGTTGTCTTTAGCCATAGAAAATCGTCGTAAAAACAGTGGCATGTCGCCCGGGGCAATGCCATATTTGCGCAAATATACGCTTTTTTATAGAACTTTTTGAGATGAAACGGCTACCTTTGTGGCAAAATAAGCAAGTGTAACATTCTATACGTTTCAGATAAAAATGGCACAAGAAGACGTTTTCAAGAAAATTGTGGCTCATTGCAAAGAGTACGGTTTTGTTTTTCCCAGCAGCGACATCTACGACGGACTTGGAGCTGTCTATGACTACGGGCAGAACGGCGTTGAGCTGAAGAACAACATAAAGCAATACTGGTGGCAGAGCATGGTGCTGCTCCACGAGAACATCGTAGGCATAGACTCCGCAATTTTCATGCACCCCACTATATGGAAAGCCAGCGGACACGTCGATGCTTTCAACGACCCGCTCATCGACAACCGCGACTCGAAGAAACGATACCGTGCCGACGTATTGATAGAGGATCAAATTGCTAAGTATGACGAGAAGATCCAAAAAGAAGTGGAGAAGGCGCACAAGCGTTTCGGTGAGAGCTTCGACGAGGCGAAGTATCTTGAGACATCGCCGCGCGTAGCCGAGACAAAGCAGAAGCGCGATGCGCTGCACGACCGCTACAAGGCAGCCATGCAGAAACCCGACCTTGAGGAGCTGCGTCAGATCATATTGGATGAGGGCATCGTTGACCCCATCAGTGGCACGAAGAACTGGACGGAAGTGCGCCAGTTCAACCTGATGTTCTCCACCGAGATGGGCTCTACCGCTGACGGCTCAATGAAAGTCTATCTGCGTCCGGAGACGGCACAGGGCATCTTCGTCAACTTCCTGAACGTGCAGAAGACCGGCCGCATGAAGATACCGTTCGGCATTGCGCAGATCGGCAAAGCTTTCCGCAACGAGATTGTAGCACGTCAGTTTATCTTCCGCATGCGCGAGTTCGAACAAATGGAGATGCAGTTCTTCTGCGCCCCAGGCACGGAGATGGAGTGGTTCAAGAAATGGAAGGAGACACGCATGAAGTGGCATCAGTCGTTGGGCTTCGGTGCAGACCACTACCGCTTCCATGACCACGAAAAGTTGGCACACTATGCCAACGCCGCCACCGACATTGAGTTCCTCATGCCGTTCGGCTTCAAGGAGGTGGAAGGCATCCACAGCCGCACGGACTTCGACCTCTCGCAGCACGAGAAGTTCTCCGGCAAGAGTATTAAGTACTTCGACCCCGAACGTGGCGAGAGCTACACGCCCTATGACATTGAGACGAGTATCGGCGTTGACCGGATGTTCTTGAGCGTGATGTGCGGCTCATTCCACGAAGAGCAGCTTGAGGGTGGCGAGACACGCACCGTGTTGAAACTGCCGATGGCACTGGCACCCGTCAAGCTTGCCGTGATGCCGTTGGTGAAGAAAGACGGTCTGCCTGAGCTGGCAAGCGACATCGTGAATGACCTGAAGTTCCACTTTAACACCAAGTACGACGAGAAAGACAGCATCGGCAAGCGTTACCGCCGTCAGGATGCCGTCGGTACGCCCTACTGCGTGACCGTGGATCATGACTCGCTCAATGACAACTGCGTCACCCTGCGCAACCGCGACACCATGCAGCAGGAACGCGTGCCTATTGCCGAGCTGAAGAACATCATAGAAGACAGAGTGAGCATCACCAGCCTGCTGAAGAAGCTCGTCTGAACCGAGGACGCACACGAAAGAATCCAAGACACACAAGATACCGACGTGAGAAAGAGAAGTCTACTGATATACATGCTGTCTTTCATCCTTGCCACAGGGAGTCTGCTGACGGCCTGCGATGAGGTGGGAGAGTCCGGCACCTACGACAACTGGCAGGAGCGTAACGAAGCATACACCGACTCGATAGCAGCATTGGCGGGCGGTCGTGTGGTGGTCACAGCCGAGGATGCTGACAACATGGAGCTTGGTGCGTACTATGCCATCCAGACCTCAGCAAGCACCAACGTCAAGGCAGAATATGTCTACGTGCGCAAGCTGACGAGCAACCCCAACGGCGTGCGCCCATACTACACCGACAAGGTGTCGATGTTCTACTACGGCACATACATCAACGGCACGAACTTCGACGGGAACTTCACGGGCTACGGTGCTACGGATCAAGGTACACTTGATGGTACGAAGAACATGCCCACGGAGTTTGACGCGCCGTCTGATTTCTCCGTCAACAGTACCATCGTGGGTTGGATATATCCGTTACAGTATATGCGCGAGGGTGAACGGTGGATGATCTACGCTCCTTATGCCAGTGCCTACGGCACCACGGGCTACTCCAGCATCCCCGGCTACAGCAACCTAATCTATGATGCCGTGATGCGCAAGGTCTACGACCGATAAAGAGTAGGGACGTGGCCTACAGCGTGTGGAAGCGTATCAGCCCCTCTATGGGCACACGTTCAATCGTACCTATGCGGCTGATGCCGACCTCCTCGGCAGCCTCCAGCAAGAGATCCTTATAGTAGTACGCCACTGATCCGATGAAGCTGACCGGATAGTTGTGGTAGTCGTATTGCATCACGTTGCGACGGAAGAACGACTTGAGGTTTTCCTTCACCATCGTGCGCAGAGATGTGTTACCAATGTTTTTGAGGATGAACGGCGAGAAACCTGCCAAGTACCTGTTTGGATTGGGACGGCGGTAGACGCAGTCCATTATGGTTCCGGCATCGGTGTTGTATTCCTTCAGGAACTTCTCCTTCAGCTCACTCCCGAGCTGGTCCTTCAGCAGGTCACTGATAAAATTCTTGCCTATCGCCGCACCACTACCCTCATCACCAAGGATAAATCCCAATGACGACACGTTTTGGGTGATCTTCTCCCCATCGTAGAAGCAGGAGTTTGAACCCGTGCCGAGGATGCACGCGATGCCCGGGCGGTTCAGGTAAAGCCCACGTGCCGCTGCCAGGATGTCGGAGTTCACCTCCATGTGGCGTGTCACACGCAGCAGACTGCCGATGGTACGTTCCATCACCCCTATCTTGTCATATATACATCCGGATCCATAGAAGTAGACATCCTCAATCTCCGTCGTCGGGAGCTTCGGCACCAATGCCGTGCTTATCTCGTAGCCCAACTGTTCGCCTGTACGCTGATACGGGTTCAGTCCCTTGGTGTGTATCTCCTTCCTGTAGCCACTCTCTCCAAGGAGACACCATGTGGTGTCCGTAGATCCGCTGTCGGCAATCAGTATCATTTTGCTGTCACTCTGTGAGAACATTTTGTTGTGTTGGCTTCGACGGCCGTAAAGTTATGCCATCTTGCAGAAACAATCAAGAAACGGCGGCCTTTTCTGTCTTTTTGCTTGACAGGAGCCACATCCCGCCAAAGGTGAACAGTGCGTTCAGTATCAGAATCTCATAGCTGAACCGATAGCCATTGAGCCATACCTCGGAGTTGCGGTCGAGGATGAAGCACAGCAGCGGAGCGGCAACGGCAACAAGCGGCACATACCTGTCCCTGACCTTGCGCCCTACGAAGATGCCAAAGGCGAACATCCCGAGAATGGGGCCGTAGGTGTAGCTCGCCAGGATGTACACAGCATCGATTACGCTGGTGTTGTTCAGCAGGTTGAAGACATAGATCACCACGCCCATCGTCACAGCCATGAGCACGTGCACGCGCTGGCGCAGCCTCCTGACCTGTTCCTCCGTCTTGCCACCTATGCCGAGGATGTCGATGGTGAACGACGTCGTCAGTGCCGTCAGTGCCGACCCTGCTGCGGAATAGGCGGCAGACACCAGTCCGATGATGAACAGCACACCCACGACCACCGGCAGATAGCCGCCCGTGGCAACGATCGTGAACAGTGTGTCCGAAGCCTCAACGCTGATGCCTTTCTGCTCTGCGAAGTAGTAGAGCAACACGCCGAGGTTCAAGAAGATGGCTATCACCACAAGCTGCAGTACGATGCTCACCATCATGTTCTTCTGCGACTCACGGTAGTTGCGACAACTCAGGTTGCGCTGCATCATGTCCTGGTCTATGCCGTTGGTGGCTATCATCGTGAACACCCCTGCGAGGAACTGCTTGGGGAAGAACTGCCGGCTGTTCACGTCATCGAAGAAGAACACGCGGCTCCATTGTCTGTCGCCTAAGATGTCCATCAGCGATGCTGCCGACAGCCCCAGGTCACGCGCTATGAACCAAATGCACAGCACTACCGACACCACCAGGCACAGCGTCTTCAGCGAGTCTGTCCATATCAGGCTCTTCACGCCGCCACGGAATGTGTAGAGCCACACCAGCAGCACCGTCAGCAGCACGTTGATGGCAAACGGTACACCCAGCGGCCCGAACACTATGAGCTGAAGCGTCAGGCAGACGAGAAACAGCCGCACGGCTGCGCCGAGCATCTTCGAGATGAAGAAGAACCACGCCCCCGTGCGGTAAGAGGTGATGCCGAACCGCTGTTCAAGGAACTGGTAGACCGACACCAGCTTCATGCGATAGAACAGCGGTGTCAGGACATAGGCGATTATCACCTGTCCCACGATGAAGCCCAGCACCATCTGCAGGTAGCCGAACTGCGATGCCTTGACCATCCCAGGCACGGACACATACGTCACGCCGGATATGCTTGCACCAATCATGGCAAACGCCACCATGTACCAGCGCGACTGCCGTCCGCCGGAGAAGAAGCCTGCATTGTCGGACTTGCGCCCTGCGGCATACGACACCGCGAAGAGCACGGCCATGTAGGCACATATCGTCATTATGATTGTTGTCGGACTCATCTCTTATCTCATGTTCTTTAATGTCTGTCTTCTGCGTCTAACCTCCCTGCGGTTCTTCATTCTTCCTTCGTGTCCTCATACAGCAGGTATGGCCTCCTGTCCTCTCGGAACTGCTCCACATCGGACTGCCATCGGCTCCTTATCTCATCGGCACTGCATCCGCGCTCGATCATAGGGCGCACATAGTCCACGCCTATCAGCTTCTCGAAGAACGATGTGAAGAACTTGTTACCCATTGCCAGGTTGCGGTATGCCTCGATCACATACGTCAGGTCCACGCCCTTGCGCACTATGGAGTCTGTGTCCAAAGTGCTCAGGTTCACGCCGTGGCACAACCGGTCTTTCTGTGGCGGATTCTGTGCACCGGCCTTGCTGCGTGGCGTGAAGCTATAGTCACACCCTTTCATCTGCGGATGCCCGTATATCTGGAACGGCAAGTCCGTGCCGCGTCCCACACTCACGGGCGTGGCCTCAAAATAACACAGCGACGCATATAGGTAGACGGCAGTCATGTTCGGCAGGTTGGGCGACGGAGCTATCGGCAGTGACCACAGCGTCGAGTGCGTATAGTTGAGACACCTGACCACCGTCAGTCGGCACCGCTTCCTGCTGTCGAGCCATCCACGGTCGTTCGCCATCAGTGCCAGCTCGCCCAGCGTCATGCCGTGCAGCACCGGTACCGGCAGTCCTCCGACACCGCTCTTGTACTTCATGTCGAGCACAGGTCCGTCCACGAGATGTCCGTTGGGGTTGGGTCTGTCCAACACCACCACCTCCTTGCCGCTGTCGGCACAAGCCGACAACAGGCGGCACATCGTTATGTAGTAGGTGTAGAACCGCAGCCCCACATCCTGAATGTCTATCAGCAGCACGTCGAAGCTGTCCATGACGGCAGCACTCAGGGCATTGCCGCCACCGCCGTACAGCGACACTATCCTTGCCCCTGTCCGCTCATCGCGTGAGCTGCTCACGGCGGCACCGGCATCGGCCGTGCCGCTGAAGCCATGCTCCGGTGAGAAGATTGTCTGCACGCTGAAGCCGTGGTCTGCCAGCACATACACGAGATGCTTGCCGCCCACCATTCCCGTATGGTTCGAGAACACGGCGACACGCTTCCCCTTGAGCAGGGGGAAGTAGACATCCGTGCGCTCATCGCCGAGCACCACCGCCTGCGCCGCAGTGCCGTCCTGCGCCTTGGCGACGAGACATCCCGCCATCAGTGCCATCAGCACAGGCAGACAGTATCCGATGAGTGTGTTCTTCATCTGCATATCCCTGTATATGGAGACAAATGTATTGAAAACCGCCAACCCGTGCAAGGCCATACATGCCTGTCTTTCGTCTTCAGCAGCCATAGTGTCGCTTTGCCGAACGTGACGGCGACGTGGAGACACCGAAGCCCTACCTTTGTATCGCTATCAGGAAGCAAACCGTGCTTTCAGAGGGACACGCAAGAAGGAAGAAGAGGTGTTGGTTTCCGATACAGGTAAAAAGATTGTTCCATGTATGACTTTAGGGATTAGAGATTTAAATAGGTATAACTAAAAGTAAGGAGATTGTTTTATGAAAAAGATTGTATTTACGGTTTACGCAGCATTGGCATTGACATTCATCAGTGTGACCACCATGAACGCAGCGAACACAGACAACGGCAGTTCGGCACGCACGACATACGATGTCGAGTTTACCCGCCTGAGCAAGTACCTGAGCCTCAGCGACAGCCAGAGCCAGAGAGTGTATGACATCAACGAGCTGTTCAAAGACCAACAGAACAGCCTCGACATCAGCAATGCGAAGGCTTTGGACATCAACCTCGGCCTGATGAAGGGAGTACTGACGCAGGAGCAGTATCGCAAATACCTGACCCTACTGAACGTCACGAGCAACAACGCACGTCTTGCCAAGCAGGGCAAGCCTTCCGAAGGCAATGCCACCGGCCTCTGGGCGGACAGATAAGTGCGCAAAGCCCTTATATCGGCATCGGCACCTGCGCCAGCCGGTTGATTATCCAAAGGGCGAGAGCCGCCTGAAGAACGAAGAGAGCCGGCACACCGTACTTGAACTTCCTGTGCATCGTCTTGTGGTGCCACACCCGCATGCCGCACC
>CAVHVD010000127.1:0-13640 GCA_963639425.1 Faecalibacterium prausnitzii | reverse complement strand
CATCAAGCAGGACACCAACCACACAGACCAGTTCTTCCAGGACTATCTGAATACGTCTGCATTGACCGATGAGGCTTTGGCAAAGGCCACGACAGAGTCTGCCAAGAAGAACTACGAGGCTGTCAAGGATAATCTGGTTGCCATCTTCATCAACAGTGGCGTGGCAGACTGCGAGTCTCTGCAGAGCATCTATGGCCCCAAGGTCGAGGAGAACAAGGCTAACAAGGAGTTCCTTGAGAACACCGTTGCCATCCTGAAGATGATGAACTGCAACGAGAGCGATGCCTACTTTGCCGCTTCGGACTATCTGTACAAGATCAATCCGACATCGGATGCTGCCATTGGCGTGGCTTGGATGTCATACAAGAAGGGTGACTACGATGCCGCTGTCAAGTATTTCGACGAAGGAATGAACCTCGAGACCGACGACGCAAAGAAGGCCGAGATAGCATACGCCACAGCTGCGGCTCTGTCGCAGGCAAAGAGCTACTCGCAGGCACGCAAGTACTGCAAGTCTGCCATCAGCTATCGCGACGACTTCGGTGCTCCCTACATCCTGCTGGCACAGCTCTATGCGTCAAGCCCCAACTGGAGCGACGAGCGCGCAATGAATATGTGTACATACTTCGTATGTCTTGACCTGCTGGCAAAGGCGAAGTCCGTAGACCCCAGCTGTGCAGCGCAGGCCAATGAGCTTATCGCATCCTACTCGCGCTACACTCCGAAGGCTGAAGACCTGTTCATGCTCGGCATCAGCAAGGGCGACCGCGTGACCGTGGGTGGCTGGATCGGTGAGTCGACAGTGGTAAGATAACTCGCACACACACTTCAGAATACAGGTGCACCCGAATCGCATCAGAAACCTGATAAGAGACATAGCCATTGCCCCCGTGGGGGCAGTGGTTATGTCTGTTTTATGCATGGTGTCGTCCTGCTCAGGACAGGACAAACAGTTTGCCGATGCCATAACGGAACGTGACTCGCTGCCGGTGTTGGAGACGCGTGGCGTCTCCTCGCTGATTTCAGACTCCGGCGTGGTCCGCTATCGCATAACGGCTCCGCTGTGGCAGGTCTTTGACCGCAAGGAGCCGTCGCACTGGGCGTTTGAAGAGGGCGTGTATCTGGAGACTTTCGACGAGAGCTTTCAGACGCAGGCCAGCATACAGGCAGACACGGCATACTACTTCGACGGACAGCGGCTGTGGGAGCTTGACGGCAACGTCGAGATAAAGAACCTGAAAGGGGAGAAGTTCAATACGCAACAGATGTTCTGGAATCAGAACACGCAACGTGTCTACTCCGACAAGTTCATACGCATACAGCAGACAGACCGCATTATAACCGGTCACGGGTTCGAGTCGAATCAGCAGATGACCGTCTACCGCATATTCCGTCCGGAGGGTATCTTCTACGTGGACGACACTGCCGCTGCCGACAGCACTGCAACCGACAGCATCTCCGCCGCAGATGCTGCGCAAGCTTCCGAACAACAGTAAGTGTGGATGCAGACACGGTGGTTGTATTGTCGGTGGTGATGACATTCTCGGCTTTCTTCTCCGGCATGGAGAAAGCATCTCATGATAGGTAAATTCACGTTCAAGATGCGCAAGGGTACAGCCACGAAGACAGACCTTGTGCGCCTCAAGGTGACAGAATAAACGTCTCCGGTTCAATTTTTTCATGAATATATAATTGTGTAACATCAATTTTCGTATCTTCGCACCGATTTTTGAACCAACGTGAATAAAAGAAAATAAAAACGATAAATTAAGAAATGGCAGCATTACAAAGTATCAGGTCCCACGGCCCCCTGCTGGTTGGCGTAATAGCCTTGGGCTTGTTTGCCTTCATCGCCGGCGATGCGTGGAGGGTCTTGGCTCCGCATCAGTCGCAGGATGCAGGTGAAGTTAACGGAGAATCATTATCGGCGCAGGATTTCCAGACGTTGGTCGAGGAATATTCCAACGCGGTGAAGTTCTCGCAGGGTCTCAGCTCGTTGACCGATGAGCAGAACGATGCTATAAAGGATCAGGTCTGGAACAGCTACGTCAACAACAAGATCATTGAGAGCGAGGCCAAGAAACTGGGACTTCAGGTCAGCGACAAGGAGATGCAGGACATCGTCAACGAAGGCACATATCCGCTGCTGGCGCAGACACCGTTCCGCAATCAGCAGACAGGCGCGTTCGACAAGGACATGCTGAACATGTTCCTGGTGCAGTATCAGCAGATGAGCACCACGCAGACCACTGCCGAAATGGCGGAATACTACCAGCAGCTTTACAGCTATTGGACGTTCATCGAGAAGATGATTCGTCAGAACCGTTTGGCAGAGAAGTATCAGGCTCTGATCACCAAGTCTCTGCTGGCAAACAAGGTCGAGAGCCAGCTGTCGTTCGATGCGCGTGTCAACCAGTCTGATTTCCTCATGGCAGCTGTGCCATATACCAGCGTGGTGGACTCCACAATCGTCGTCAGCCAGTCTGAACTTCAGGCAGCCTACGATGCCAAGAAAGAACAGTTCCGTCAGTACGTCGAGACACGCGACATCCGCTACATAGATGTTCAGGTCACCGCCAGTGCTGAGGATCGTGCCGCCCTGGAGCAGGAGATAGAGGAATATACGGCACAGATGCGCGGCAATGTCGACGACTACGCAACGTTTGTCCGTCAGTCCGGATCGGATAGGTCATTCGTTGACCTGTACTACACCGCCAGTGGCCTGCCGTCGGATGTCGTCTCACGTCTTGACTCCGTGGAGGTAGGTGGCGTGTTCGGTCCTTACTACAATACGTCAGACAACACCTTGAACTCATTCAAGAAGATTGCTGAGGCCACGATGCCTGACTCTATACAATTCCGTCAGATCCAGGTGACAGCCGAGACACAGGCGCGTGCACAGCAGCTCTCTGACAGCATCTTCAACGCAATCAAGGGCGGTGCAGACTTTGCTGAGCTGGCAGAGAAGTACGGACAGACCGGCGAGGCACAGTGGATCACGTCTGCCAACTATCAGGGCGCACAGATCGACGGCGAGAACCTGAAGTATATCGGAACCATCACCACACTGCCGCAGAACCAGCTGACAAATCTTTCGCTGAGTCAGGCAAACGTAATCCTTGAGGTCACGGCACGCCGCAACCCTGTGGAGAAATACAAGGTGGCTGTCGTGAAGCTGCCGATAGAGTTCAGCAAGGAAACATACAACAAGGCATACAACAGCTTCAGCGAGTTCGTAGCAGCAAACGGTACGTTCGACAAGATGGTGGAGAACGCAGAGGATGCAGGCTATCGTCTCTACACGCAGAGCGATGTCAGCAGCAGCGCACACAACATCGGAAGCGTGCGTGGCACAAAGGACGCTCTGAGATGGGTGTTCGAAGCAAAGGCTGGAGAGGCTTCACCAATGTATGAGTGTGGTGAGAGCGATCACCTGATGATGGTCGGACTGGCACGCATCAACAAGGAGGGCTATCGCCCCTTGGCGCAGGTGGCAGACCAACTCCGTCCGCAGCTCGTCCGCGACAAGAAGGCAGACAAGATAATTGCCGACATGAAGGCCGTCAACGCATCCACGATAGACCAGTACAAGAGCCTGCCAAGTGCAGTGTCCGACTCCATCAAGCGTGTCACCTTCGCAGCATCAGCATACGTGGCTGCCACGCAGACAGCCGAGCCGGTGATAAGTGCATTGGCAGCGACAGCCAAGGACAACTCGCTGAGTGCTCCTCTGAAGGGCAACGGTGGCGTGTTCGTGCTGCAACGCTACAACCAAAGCACAGGTGCAGAGACCTATGATGAGGCATCGGAGATGACACGTCTGGAGACCACACGCGTCAACATCGCCCAGCAGCAGTACATGAGCGATCTCTATCTGAAAGCCGATGTCAAGGACGACCGCTATCTGTTCTTCTAAAGAAAAGAGATAACAAACAGCCTGCACGGTCTGCCGTTGTTCGCTGACTGTCAGCATGACATAAATAAAAACAGGTGTGCAGTGACAGAGTTCACTGCACACCTGTTTCGTCTCTGCCGGTACTGAGACCCGAAAAAGTCAGTACTACTTACTTCGCCATCGAAGTATATCTTACTTGGCAAAAGAAGATATACTAACTCTGCCAAGTCAGTATATCTTCTCTGTCGACAGACGTTTCTGCCGTTGTCGTGTAGGGCGTTATTGCCTGTCTCTTTTAGGAATAAAGAAGTCTTTCTCGGTGAGACCGCATTTCCTGGCAACGCGTTTGCAGTAGTCGAGCCTTCCCACCGTGTGGTTCCTGGCATCCGAGCCGAATGTGAACTTCAGTCCTGCTTTCTTCGCCATCAGGATGAACTCCTCATGCGGCACCTGCACGGTGTCGTTTATCTCTATCGCGATGTCCCTTGCGCGGGCGGCATCGACTATCTGCTGTAATCTTTCCGTTGTCCATAGTGTGTTGTACTGCCGCTCTATGCAACATGGCAGGAAGAGAGGACAAGCGAATATGTCCAAAGGCTCGTCTCCCGTGAGAATATCCATGTAGTGCTGCATGTTGCGTTTCATAAACTCTTCGGGGTCATCGATATACGCGGTGTACTCCCACAGCATGATTGTTTCTCCGTAGCCGTTTCCGTTTGTCACGATCTGCGGATCCATGGCGATGTAGTCTGCCTGTGCTATCAGTTCAGGAGACAGATTCTTCGACCATCCCGGGCTCATGGGCTGCAAGCCTATGTAGACCGGATACGGCTTTATCGCATCGATGTACTCCTTCAGCTGGGCATCGTTCTTAATGCCCCACGGGGCGATGTTTTCCATGACACCGATTTTCATGTTCAACTGCTGGGATTTGGCAACGATTTTCTCAATCGTCAGATCCTTGGAACGGTGGACGTGCAAATCCATCAAGGGGAAATCGGTATCGCCCTCCGCTGTCATCTCCGTCCGGCTCTTCTTCCCTGCTGCAAGGCCCGTGTTCAAGAAAGCACCTGCGCACAGCAGTCCTGATACTTGTAAAAAAGTTTTTCTGTCCATGATTCAAGTTTTTTATTCTGTTATTTCAATGAGGTTGTTTTCAGGTCCCTGTATGCAACTTTCGTAATACCCATCGCCTGTTGTCCGTGGCCCGCTTATTACGGCGTAGCCGCTGTCTTCCAACGTGTGTGTCAGATCATCCACGGCTTCTTTGCTGCCTACGGAGAAAGCAATGTGGGCATACCCGCTCGGAAAAGCACTCTTTTCCGTAACGGAAACCTCGGGGCGGTTCATGATCTCCAGCCGTGAACCGTCTGTGAAGGTCAGGAAGTAGGTTCTTAATCCTGTCTTGGGATTATGATACATCCTATTGGCCTGTGCGGAGAAGAAACGGACAAAGAAATCCTTCATGTTCTCCAGATCTTGCACGTACATCGCAGTGTGGTCTATTCTAATCATTGCCGTACCTTTTTTCTTATTGGCAAAGTTAGCCTGCGACAAATCTTCATGCTTGTTTCATCTTGTGTAATGATTGTCTTATATTTGCATGAGTGATGATGCCGCCGGATGGCGCGGGATAATATGAATATATAGAGCAATGCCGCTGGAGAAACATTCATTTTCGTATGATCACGTCCGGCTCTATCCTGAAGAACAGATAGGGCTGCACAGACAGCCTTCGTGGGAGCTGTCGCTCGTGGTTATCGGTTCCGGCATGAGGCTCATTGGAGATACCACAGAGCCGTTCCGTAGTGGCGAGGTCGTGATCATACCGCCTGATATTCCTCATTGCTGGTATTTTGATGGCGGTGACACGGCACCGGACGGTAGGATTGAAAATATCACGCTGCTGTTCACAGAAGACTTCCTTGACAACTGTTCGCAGAATTTCTCCGAGCTGCGCCGGTGTGTCGAGAATCTGAGGAAGAATCGGGAAGCACTGAGATATGACGGCTCGCAATCGAGAACCATCGCAGCCATTCTGAAGTCAATGAATGGACAGAGCGATGTGGAACGCCTTTCGTCAATAATAAGGCTGCTCGCCATACTGCCGTCGGCAGATAAGGCTCATACCGTGGGGCGGTATAGGGAGATGGACAAGAGGCAGGAACGGCTGGACATGATACGCATCTTTGTGACCTGCAATGTACAGAGGAACATATCCCTCGACGATGTCGTCCGTCATGTCGGAATGAGCAAGTCGGCCTTCTGCACGTTCTTCAGGCAGTCCACGGGAAAAACGTTCATCACCTATCTGAATGAATACAGGATAGAACTGGCCTGTCGGCTATTGAGACAGGAGGACATGCCGGTATCGGAAGTGTGCTATCATGCAGGCTTCACCGACATCCCGTATTTCAACCGCACGTTCAGGAAGCACAAGGGGTGTTCCCCCTCCCAATATCGTTGCGGGCAATAGGATGGCGTTTACTTATATTATATAAAGCATTAATAATTAGAGTAATAGGGGAAAAAGATGAAAAAGAATGTGATGATTGTGACCGGTGCCGGTCAAATAGGTATGGCGATAGCTCGCCGAATGGGTTATGGTATGAAGATTGTCATCGGCGACAAGAAAAAAGAAAATGCCGAGGCAATTGTCAAGGTGATGAATGGGGCTGGCTTCGATGCCGTCAGCATGGAGATGGATTTGTCTTCGAGAGTGTCAATCTTGAGTTTGATAGCTGAAGCCCGGAAGTATGGCGACATAAAGATGCTCATTAATGCCGCTGGTGTTTCTCCAAGCCAAGCCCCTATTGAGGCTATCCTGAAGGTCGATCTCTATGGCACAGCCGTGCTTTTGGAGGAAGTGGGAAAAAATATCGCAGAAGGAGGTGCGGGTGTAACCATATCCAGTCAGTCTGGTCATCGCATGCCAGCCTTGACTCCTGTGGAGGACGAACAGCTCGCCACCACTCCTACCGAGGAATTGCTCGACCTCAACATCCTTCAGCCGCAAAACATCCGTGACACCTTACATGCCTACCAAATGGCTAAGCGTTGCAACGTGAAGAGAGTGATGGCTGAGGCAGTGAAATGGGGACAGCGTGGTGCTCGCATCAACTCTATTTCCCCAGGCATCATCGTCACACCACTTGCTTTGGATGAGTTCAATGGCCCTCGTGGTGACTTCTATAAGAATATGTTTGCCAAGTGTCCTGCCGGTCGTCCTGGTACGGCCGATGAGGTGGCGAATGTAGCGGAATTGCTGATGAGTGATAAGGGTGCTTTTATCACTGGTTCCGATTTCTTGATGGATGGTGGTGCCACGGCTTCTTACTTCTATGGTCCGCTGAAGCCATAACTTGTTATCATATAAAAATCATACCACGATGAAGAATCCTTCAGATACCTCTACCCATGATGGAAGTGGACAGGGAAGCGTGGTCAGCAACCTAAAACGCCTATATCCCAAAGCCAATTCCAAAATTTCGTCCTGCATCTATGGACACGAGTGCCAAGAAGGATTTGACCAAAGTACGGAAATGGTTGAAAGGACTTGGGTATTAAGTTCCTGCATCGAATAGGACACCGGCTATTATAAGCATTCTTTCTCTCTTGAAGTGCGGAAAATGTGTATATTTGCACAAAACAAGTATCAGAAATGTGTAAAACCACACGTTTTCCGCACATAAACAAACAATGGTATGTTTAATAGAACCGTCATAAAAGAGCTTGAGGCCTGGAAAAACAGTGAAGACAGGAAGCCGCTGATAATACTTGGTGCAAGATAGGTCGGCAAGACTTTCGTATTGAAACAATTTGGGAAAGAACAGTTTGAGCATTGTGTTTACTTCAGTCTTGACGAAGAGAAAGGTGTCTGCGACATATTCCGTACCACCAAGAACCCGATTAGGATAATAGAGCAACTGTCCTTTCTCACCGAAGAACCGATATTGCCGCATAAGACGCTTCTTATTCTTGATGAAGTGCAGGACTGCCCCGATGCAATTAGCGCAATGAAATATTTCTGTGAGAAAGCTCCCGAATATGCAGTGGTATGTGCAGGCTCTCTCTTGGGATTGGCATTCGGGCATGAGGGCTTCTCGTTTCCGGTAGGCAAGGTAGACCATATAAATATGTATCCTGTCACGTTTTCTGAATTCCTGAAACAGAAAGATGACGGTCTTTACCGGTATTATATGTCGATAGGAAGTCTTGAACCGTTGCCGGAAGTGTTCTTTGACAGACTGTCGCAGGCATTTACATCCTATCGCATTTCAGGAGGAATGCCGGAGGCTGCAATGAAAATGATAGAAAGGGACATGAATGGCGTGGAAAAAACATTGCAGGACATTTTACAGGACTATACCCTTGATTTCGTGAAACATGCCTCACCTTTGCTTGCCAATAGAATCTCACATGTATGGAATTCTCTGCCATCGCAGTTGGCCAAGGAAAATAGAAAATTTGTTTATCAGCTTGTACGCCCTGGAGCGAGAGCCAGAGAATACGAGGATGCACTCACATGGTTGCAGAATGCAGGTCTGATACATAAGGTGAGCCTTTGTGCGACTCCGCAGATACCGTTGAAGTCATATGATGATTTGAGTATCTTCAAGGTATATTGCCTTGACATAGGATTGCTGAGGGTGCTTTCGGAACTAAGTGCGGAGACATATCTTGGCGACTCGTCGACTTTAAAGGAATACAAGGGAGCACTTGCCGAGAACTATGTCCTTCAGAGTCTGCTCGCAAACGGAATAAAATGTTCGCGCTATTGGGCTTCAGGGAACAAAGCAGAAGTGGAGTTCATCGTACAACAGGGCGTAAACGTTATTCCTATAGAAGTAAAGTCGGGGACGAGCATCGCGGGTAAAAGCCTTACGGAATACAACAAAAGATATTCACCAAGCCTGCGCATCAGGTTCTCCATGCTCAATCTGAAACGCGACGATACACTGTTGAACATCCCATTGTTCTTGTCAGACAAGACGGAAGAACTATGTGGGATGATGTGACCGGCGTTGCTTCCACTGTCAGCAACGCCGGAAATAATGCTCTTGTATTTTATGCCTCGTTGTCCGTCCCGATGTTCGGGGTTTCGTCCTTGTCGTCGGAGATGAGGTCGATGTTCGTGTCCTTGATTGCAGCCATGATCTTGCTTTCGATTTCGTCTGCCAACTCTGGATTGTCTGCCATCAGCTGCTTTGTGGCATCGCGTCCTTGTGCCAAACGTGTGTCGTTGTAGCTGAACCACGAGCCGGATTTCTTGATGATGTCAAGTTCCACACCCAGGTCGACAATCTCGCCTGCACGTGATATTCCTTCGCCAAACATGATGTCGAACTGTGCGCGGCGGAATGGAGGTGCAACCTTGTTCTTGACGACCTTGACCTTGGTGGTGCGACCCAAAACTTCGTCGCCGTTCTTGATGGGCGAGCTGGGGCGTATGTCAATGCGTACCGACGAGTAGAACTTCAGCGCGTTGCCGCCCGTGGTCGTCTCGGGGTTGCCGAACATCACGCCGATCTTCTCGCGCAGCTGGTTGATGAAGATGCACGTGGTACGTGTCTTGCTGATGGCCGATGTGAGCTTTCTCAGAGCCTGAGACATCAGCCGTGCCTGCAAGCCAACCTTATTGTCGCCCATGTCGCCTTCGATCTCTGCCTTTGGCGTCAGTGCAGCCACGGAGTCAATCACTATGATGTCCACTGCCGCCGAGCGTATCAGCTGCTCGGCAATGTCGAGAGCCTGCTCGCCATTGTCCGGCTGTGAGACAAGCAGATTGTTGATGTCAACGCCGAGTTTCTCTGCATAGAAGCGGTCGAAAGCATGCTCGGCATCGATGAATGCAGCTATGCCACCGGCTTTCTGCGCCTCGGCGATGGCGTGCAGTGCCAGTGTGGTCTTGCCTGACGACTCCGGGCCGTAGATCTCAATGACCCTGCCGCGTGGGTATCCGCCGACACCGAGCGCGGCATTAAGCCCGATGGAGCCTGTCGGTATCACCTCTATCTGTTCTATGTGTTCGTCGCCGAGCTTCATTATCGAGCCTTTGCCGAAGTCTTTCTCAATCTTCGACATGGCAGCCTGCAATGCTTTCAGCTTCTGCTCTGCCGGCGACATATCTTCTTTCTTCTCTGTCTTTGCCATTGTGTGAATCGGTTGCTTAAAAATGTAAATGCTGTGTGTTGCGATCTTCCTATAGCTCCAGGTCGCCGTCGAATACCTCGACCCAAGGCAACCCCTGCCTGTTGAGCTGCTCCATGAACGGATCCGGATCGAAGTCCTCCACGTTCCAAACACCGGGTTTCTTCCATTCTCCCTTCAGGAACATCATTGCGCCAATCATTGCGGGCACACCTGTGGTGTAGCTGACACCCTGCATGCCTGTCTCCTTGTATGCCTCCTGATGGCTACAGTTGTTATATATATAATAGGTGTGTTCTTTTCCGTCCTTGAGTCCGCGTATGCGGCAGCCTATCGAGGTCTCGCCTTCGTAGTTCTTCCCAAGGTCCTGGGGATTAGGAAGAACAGCCTTCAGGAATTGTAGTGGCACTATCTTCATGCCGTTGTATTCCACCTCGTCAATGCGTGCCATGCCGATGTCCTGTATCACGCGCAGATGTGTCAGGTATTCCTTGCCGAAGGTCATCCAGAAGCGTGCACGCTTTATCGTGGGGAAGTTCTTGACCAACGACTCCAGCTCTTCGTGGTACATCAGGTACGAATCACGCGGTCCGATGTTGGGGTATGTCAAGTCCTTGTGAATCTCCAGCGGTCCTGTGGTGATCCACTTGCCATCTTCATAGTAGCGTCCGTTCTGTGTGATCTCACGGATGTTTATCTCGGGGTTGAAGTTCGTGGCAAATGCCTTGTGGTGGTTCCCTGCATTGCAATCAACGATGTCAAGATACCGGATCTCGTCGAAGTGATGCTTGGCGGCATAGGCAGTGAACACTCCGCTGACTCCGGGGTCGAACCCGCAGCCCAGGATGGCTGTCAGCCCGGCATCCTCAAAACGCTTCTTGTATGCCCACTGCCAGCTGTATTCGAAGTGAGCCTCGTCGCGCGGCTCATAGTTGGCCGTGTCGAGATAGTTGACACCCGACTTCAGGCACGCATCCATTATGGTCAGATCTTGATAGGGCAGGGCGAGGTTCATCACGATGTCCGGCTTCACGCGGTCGAACAGCTCTACAAGTTGCTCCACATTGTCGGCATCGACCTGCGCTGTCTTGATGGCGGAATTGCCGATAGCCTTGACAATCCTGTCGCACTTCTCCTTGGTGCGGCTCGCAATGGTGATGTCGGTGAAGACATCAGGGTTCTTGGCGACCTTGAAAGCGGCAACGGTGGCAACGCCACCGGCACCTATGATAATTACTTTAGCCATTTCTTCTTTTACTCTCTTTTTCAGATTTGGTTTTGGTTGAACATTCTTGTTTATGCTCCCCAAAGATATGACTTTTATCCGACAGATGTGGGACTGCAAGACATTTTTATCATGAGAGGGGTGTAACGCTCTGCCAAACTGGCATGAAACATGACATCTCCCAGAACCCGTGAAGACCTTTGGCGCGACTGCCGTGGTTTGGCACAACGTTTGTCCCTCACAGGGTGTCGGCTTCGGCAAGAGGCCGACAGAAACAGTTAACTTAATGTCGAATAACAAAAAAAGAACAACAGATATGGGAAAGATTATTGGTATAGACTTGGGAACGACAAACTCGTGTGTCGCAGTGTTTGAAGGCAATGAGCCGGTGGTGATAGCCAACAGTGAGGGCAAGCGCACGACCCCTTCGGTCGTAGCGTTCGTCGATGGTGGAGAGCGCAAGGTCGGTGATCCGGCAAAGCGTCAGGCCATCACAAACCCCTTGAGGACGGTTTACTCCATAAAGCGTTTCATGGGTGAGAACTGGGATCAGGTGCAGAAGGAAGTTGCACGTGTCCCGTACAAGGTGGTGAGAAGTGACAGCAACATGCCGCGTGTCGACATCGACGGCCGTCTCTACACCGCACAGGAGATTTCGGCAATGATTCTTCAGAAGATGAAGAAGACAGCAGAGGACTACCTGGGTCAGGAGGTCACGGATGCGGTCATCACCGTTCCGGCATACTTCTCCGACTCGCAGCGTCAGGCCACTAAGGAGGCCGGACAGATTGCAGGTCTGAACGTCCGCCGTATTGTCAACGAGCCTACGGCAGCAGCCTTGGCTTATGGCATCGACAAGGCCAACAAAGATATGAAGATTGCGGTCTTCGACCTCGGTGGCGGTACGTTCGATATTTCTATCCTTGAGTTCGGCGGCGGCGTGTTTGAGGTCAAGTCCACCAACGGTGATACCCACCTCGGTGGCGATGACTTCGATCAGGTAATCATCAACTGGCTTGTCGAGGAGTTCAAGAACGACGAGGGCGCAGACCTCACGACCGACCCGATGGCAATGCAGCGTCTGAAGGAAGCTGCCGAGAAAGCCAAGATTGAGCTGTCTTCGTCCACGTCTACGGAAATCAACCTTCCGTACATCATGCCGGTAGGCGGTGTTCCTAAGCATCTGGTGAAGACACTGACCCGTGCCAAGTTCGAGGCACTGGCACACAACTTGATTCAGGCTTGTTTGGTTCCGTGCCAGAACGCGCTTAGAGATGCAGGCATGCAGGCATCAGACATAGACGAGGTCATCCTTGTCGGTGGCTCGTCACGTATCCCCGCCGTGCAGAAGCTCGTGCAGGACTTCTTCGGAAAGGTGCCGTCGAAGGGCGTAAATCCCGATGAGGTCGTTGCCGTCGGCGCGTCGATTCAGGGTGCGATACTGAACAACGAGAAGGGCGTGGGCGATGTGGTGTTGCTTGATGTCACTCCGTTGACCCTGGGCATCGAGACCCTCGGTGGCGTAATGACCAAGCTCATCGATGCCAACACCACGATTCCTTGTAAGAAGAGTCAGGTGTTCTCTACGGCTGCCGACAATCAGACAGAGGTGACGATACACGTGTTGCAGGGCGAGCGTCCTATGGCAGCACAGAACAAGAGCATCGGACAGTTCAACCTGACAGGCATAGCACCGGCGCGTCGTGGCGTTCCGCAGATAGAGGTGTCGTTCGACATCGATGCCAACGGCATCCTGAAGGTGACTGCCAAGGACAAGGCCACAGGCAAGGAGCAGACCATACGCATCGAGGCTTCGAGCGGTCTGAGCGACGATGAGATTGCACGTATGAAGGCCGAGGCACAGGCCAACGAGGCTGCCGACAAGCAGGAACGTGAGAAGATCGACAAGCTGAATCAGGCCGACTCGATGATCTTCTCCACCGAAAACCAGTTGCAGGAACTCGGCGACAAGCTCCCGGCAGACAAGAAGCCTGCCATTGAGGCAGCTCTTCAGAAACTGAAAGATGCCCACAAGGCGCAGGATTTGGCAGGCATCGACGCAGCCGTCAGTGAGCTGAACGCCGCATGGCAGGCTGCCAGCGCACAGATGTACTCGCAGACGGGCGGTGCACAGGCAGGCCAGCAGCAGGATGCAGGCTTCGGTGGCGCAGGTCAGCAGTCCACCGACTCATCTCAGCAGACCGGCACCACCGGTGGCAAGAACTCCGGCGACAACGTCGAGGATGCCGACTTCGAGGAGGTCAAGTAAAGTTTTTAACACATACACGTCGGCATTTTAACATTTGCCACGCGCGACCCCTCTGAGAGGCCTTAGAAAGGCCTCTGAGGGCATAGATAGGCGACACATAG
>CAVHVD010000126.1:0-24328 GCA_963639425.1 Faecalibacterium prausnitzii | reverse complement strand
AAGCTTGGACTCTAACGATGCCCGTTCAAAGAACCTAAGAATGCCCATCCTTGGAGGGCTACGTTGGGCATCGTGAGAACCCTTTTGTCCCGCCCCGCTTTGTGCAGTCTGCGACTTGCACTATCTTTGCAGACATGGAATGCCACAATAACTGCAAAGAGCGCATTACGGCAATGCTGATGCTGCTGGCCATGGCGGTGTGCTACGCATCTGCACAGACGACTGCCGAGAGCAGCATGCAGGCTTTCAGGAAATATCTTGAGGACGGCTTGGGCGTACAGATGATCGAGCACAACAAGGTGAAGCTGTTCTTCAACGGTCACGACAAGTTCATCGACCTGTTCAGCCACATCGGTGCGGCACGTGAGAGCATACACCTGGAATACTTCAACTTCAGAAACGACTCCATAGCCCTCGCAACGTTCGACCTGCTGGGGGCACGTGCCGCCGAGGGCGTGGAGGTGCGTGCCATGTTCGACGCGTTCGGCAACACGTCGAACAACCGCCCCCTGAAGCGGAAGCACCTGAAGGCAATCAAGGCCAAGGGCATCGACATTGTGAAGTTCGACCCCATACGCTTTCCGTGGGTGAACCACGTCTTCACGCGCGACCACCGCAAGATCGTGGTGATCGATGGACGGGTGGGATATACCGGCGGCATGAACATCGCCGACTACTACATAAAAGGTCTTGAGGACATCGGGGCATGGCACGACATACACATGCGCATCGAGGGTCCGGCGGTGAAGCACTTGCAGGACATCTTCCTGCGCACATGGAACAAGGAGACGCACCGCCATGTGCAGGGCAGCAAATACTATCCCGCGTCGGAGGCGTATGCAGACGGTGCAGACCGCTACACCGCGACGGGTGCGAACGTGGAGGAGCGCATCGCCAACATCGGGCGGCAAACACACTATGACGTGGAGATGGGCATCGTGGATCGTGCGCCGGGCAGGACATCGGCATACATGCGGAAAGCCTACGCGGCAGCCATAGACGCGGCGACGGAGAGCATACGCATCGTGAACCCTTACTTCGTGCCTACACGCCGTGTGCGGAGGGCACTGAAGAGAGCCATCGGGAGAGGCGTGGAGGTGGAGATCATGATTCCGTCGAGGTCGGACATCGGCTTCACGCCCGAGACCGGCGAGTTGGTGGCACACAGACTGATGAAGCGTGGCGCAAAGATATATCTGTTTGACGGTGGCTTCCACCACTCGAAGATAATGATGATAGACAACCGCTACTGCACCCTCGGCACGGCCAACCTGAACAGCCGCAGCCTGAGATATGACTACGAGACCAACGCGTTCGTGTTTGACGAAGGTGTCACCGACGAGCTGGACGCGATGTTCACGCGCGACATGAGGTCGAGCACGGTGATGGACAGGCAGTACTGGAAAGAGCGCAGCGCGTGGAAGAAATTCATGGGATGGGTGGGCAACCTGCTGACACCGTTCCTTTAAGAGAGAGACACATAACCGAGAATGAAAGAGAGGGAGGGAACAAAAGATGAAGCAATACTTAGACCTGCTGCGCCGCGTGAAGGCCGAGGGCACAAAGAAGACAGACCGCACGGGGACAGGCACGATGAGCGTGTTCGGCCAACAGATGCGGTTCAGCATGAGCGACGGATTTCCGTTGCTGACGACGAAGAAGCTGCACCTGAAATCCATCATCTACGAGCTGCTGTGGTTCCTGAAGGGCGACACGAACGTGCACTACCTGCAGGAGCATGGCGTGAGGATATGGAACGAATGGGCCGACGAGAACGGCGAGCTGGGACCGGTCTACGGGCACCAGTGGCGTTCGTGGCCCGACTATGACGGCGGGACGATAGACCAAATCGGGAACGTCGTGGAGCTGATACGTAACCATCCTGACTCGAGAAGGATGATTGTCAGCGCATGGAACGTCGCAGAGGTGGACAAGATGGCTCTGCCGCCGTGCCACTGCCTGTTCCAGTTCTACGTGGCCGACGGCAGGCTGAGCCTACAGCTGTATCAGCGCAGTGCGGACATCTTCCTCGGCGTGCCGTTCAACATCGCCTCCTACGCGCTGCTGCTGATGATGATGGCACAGGTCACGGGACTGGAGGCCGGTGACTTCGTGCACACCCTCGGCGACGCACACATCTACCTGAACCACCTGGAGCAGGTGGACACGCAGCTACAGCGCGAGCCGCGCCCGCTGCCGACGATGCGGCTGAACCCCGACGTGAAGGACATCTTCGGCTTCGGATATGAGGACTTCGAGCTGACAGACTACAACCCCTGGCCGCACATAGCCGGTAAGGTTTCGGTATGAACGGACACAGAAAAAAAGGGAGAGAGACGATGATTGCCATCATTGCAGCAACAGACAGAAACAACGCCCTGGGCTTTGAGAACAGGCTGCTATTCCACATATCGGCAGACATGAAACGCTTCAAGGCACTGACGACGGGACACACCGTGGTGATGGGGCGCAAGACTTTTGAGTCACTGCCAAAGGGGGCGTTGCCCAACCGCAGGAACATCGTGCTGAGCCGCAACAAGGACTTCAAGGCAGCAGGAGCGGAGGTGTTCGCCTCGCTCTCCGAGGCATTGGAGCACTGCGGCAAGGACGAGGAGGTGTTCGTCATCGGCGGGGAGAGCGTCTACCGTCAGGCGATGGACATGGCCGACAGGCTGTATATGACGGAGATAGACGCTACGGCAGAGCGGGCGGACGCATACTTCCCCACGATAGACAGCGACGTGTGGGAGGTGGAGAAAAAAGAATTGCATCCCTCTGACGAGAAAGATGCAATGAGTTACGGCTTCACAGACTACGTAAGGAAAGGCGGCACGGACTAATCCTCGCCGTCACCCTGTGGCTGTCCGTCACCATCGTCGGAGCAGCCCATCTCGATGGGCATCTGACGCTTGATGGCTTCGTGGAAGGAGATGAGCGTCTCCGTGCGGGCGACCTTCAGCGGCTGCAGCTTATCATGGATGATGCTGAGCAGGTGGTGGTTGTTGCGGGCATAGAGCTTGATGAACATGTCGTACTTGCCGGTGGTGAAGTGACACTCGACGACCTCGGGGATGTTCATCAGTGCCTTGGTGACCTCATCGAACGACGAAGGGTCTTTGAGGTATATGCCGATGTAGGCACAGGTCTCAAAACCCACCTTCTCGGGGTCGATGACATATTCAGACCCCTTGAGCACGCCCATGGAGGTGAGTTTCTGTATGCGCTGGTGTATGGCGGCTCCCGATACGTTGCAGGCCCGAGCCACTTCGAGGAACGGAATACGCGCGTTCGTCGCTATCATTTTCAATATCTGCTCGTCAAGAGCGTCAAGCTGGTGATGTGCCATTGTTTCTGTGTTTTAAGTTTTAATTCATTACTGCTTAAGGCAAAGATATAATGTTTTGTTTTTATCTTCGCACATATTTATGAAAAAAGGTATTTTATTGCTTCTTCTCTGCGCAGCAATGACGGGAGCCAGGGCGCAGGACTTCGACGAACTCTTCTGTGAGAAGACGCTCCGAATCGACTATATCTTCACGGGAAACAGCCAGAGGCAGGAGATCTGCGTCGACGCGCTGTCGTCGACGAACGGATGGGCAGGCAGGAGGAAGCACCTGGCGGAGCTGCCTCTTGAGGGCAACGGACAGATCACCGTCAGGGACACGGCGCAGGCCGTCCTGTACAGAACATCGTTCTCGTCGCTGTTTCAGGAATGGCTCGACACGGACGAGGCACGGGTGCTGACGCGAGGCTTCGAAAACACGTTCCTGGTGCCGATGCCACGGGAGACGGTGGACGTGGAGATAACGCTGTTTGACAAGCGACACAACGTGGCGGCAAGCCTCACACACAGGGTCGACCCCAACGACATACTCATACGCCATAAGGGAGAGACCGTACAGACACCGCACAGATACCTGCTGCGGAGCGGAAGTCCGGACAAGGCCATAGACCTGGCGATACTGGCTGAGGGATATACGGAGGCGGAGATGGACGTGTTCTACCGTGACGCACAGGCCGTGGCGGACGCGCTGTTCAGCTATGAGCCGTTCAGGTCAAGGAAGGACAGGTTCAACATCGTGGCCGTGGCAAGTCCGTCGGAAGAGTCGGGAGTGAGCATCCCCAAGGACGGCGAATGGAAAGCGACGGCGTTCGGCTCGCACTACAGCACATTCTATTCGGACAGGTATCTGACGACCTCACGCCTGAAGGCCGTACACGATGCCCTGTCGGGAATTCCATACGAGCACATCATCATACTGGCAAACACCTCGGAGTATGGCGGCGGAGGGATCTACAACTCATACCTGATGGCGGCAGCACATCATGCCACGCTACGACCCGTGGTCGTGCATGAGTTCGGGCACAGCTTCGCAGGACTGGCAGACGAGTATTTCTATGACGATGACGTGATGACCGACACCTACCCCACCGACGTGGAGCCGTGGGAGCAGAACGTGACGACACTCGTCGACTTCGGGAGCAAGTGGAAGGACATGGTAGACAGCGGCGCGAAGATTCCGACACCGAGTGAGGACAGGGACAAGGTGCGCACCGGCGTGTTCGAGGGCGGTGCCTACTCGAAGAAAGGCGTGTACCGACCGTCGTATGACTGTCGCATGAGGACGAACGAATGTCCCGAGTTCTGCGATGTCTGCAAGCGTGCCATCGACCGCCTGATCTCGTTCTACACGGAATAACCTCTTCTTTTTGGCAACCCGTCTGTTGAGGCAACATGTTAATGCACTCGTCTGTTAAGGCGACATGGCAACAGCAGATTAACCAATTTTTATCCTACAAGTCGGCTTCTCACTGTTAAGAAATGGTGATGCAAAAAAAAATTTCATCGGGGAAATATGTAGAAATGGCAGGCGACGGGCGGCATGAAAATTTAACTTTTAACATTTCCGCATCGACTATTTAACACTTCAAGGCCTCAAAAACGACCGTCTGCGATGCCCCGACAGGGCAAAAAGGTCGGAAATCGGGGCGGTGGATAAACTTATCGCGATAGAGCCAAAAACTTATCGCGATAACTTTCTGATTTCATCCCGATATACTACCAACTTTATCGCGATAAGTTTTTGGCTCTATCGCGATAAAATTGCAACATAAAGCACCGGTTTGTGGTGGCTCGTAGGGCAAAAAGAGGCGCGGCGCAGCTTTTTAACATTATTATCTCCAACGGACTCACGATTACTACCTCATGAATCAGACCAATTATCCCGCATATTCAAAATTATCATCCCATGAATCCGGATTTATTGCCACGTGGATTCGGAGCCATTATTCCATAAATTCAGACAAAAAGAGAGGGTCGGCTCAATCAAGAGCCGACCCTCACCAGTCTTATAGTCTAACTACTCCGTCAGATGCGCTTAGCAGCAGAATAGTTGATTTTCAAAGCGTAAGCTCTACGAAGAGCCTCCTTGATATCGGTAACGATACCCATCTTGGTCTCCTTGTCAACCTTCAGAGACACTGTCATCTGCGGCTGATCCTCTTCCTTCATGCTGGCACGCTCACCGATGACATAGTCCTGAATCTCAGCGACCTCAGCGAATGAGTCGTTCAGCTGGATACGGGTTTCATCGCCAAGCTGCTTGCGGAACTCCATTGTGGGCTTTCCGACATAGATGAAAGTGACCAAAGATTTCTTCTCCAACTTCTCAAGCTCGGTTGCCTGCGGAGCACGGAACTCCACCTTCAACGTCACCTCACGCATGGTTGTGACCATCATGAAGAAGAACAGCAGTGTGAAGATCAAGTCAGGAAGCGAAGATGTGTTCATCTGCGGCATCTTGCGCTTGCCGGTTTTATTGAATTTTCCCATTTTTACTTATCTCCATACTTTTTAGGTTCTGCCTCTGAAATATTCTGAGGATAGACCGTGCGGACATCCTCTTGCTGTATTTCATCACAATCAGCGTAGTCCTTCCCAAATCTCTCTCTTGCAAACTCATTACGCAGCTCGTTGTAAGCAGCAACGAGCTCGTTCTGAACGGCCATATAAGCCTCATACGACGTACCACGGTCGCATCGCAGAGATACCACGTGGTTTGTAGGTGCCATGACGTTACCTATCAGATTCGTCGTGACGGCATGCTTCTCCGGCATCGAAGGATCATCGTTCACGTTTGCGATGAATTCCTTAGCCTTTGCGCGAAGCTCGTCAACGCTCACATAATCGCCACCGCAGAGCAACTGATTCTGGAAGTTAAGGAACACCTGCAACACGTTGCGCTCCTTCAGCTTTATGTCATCGTTCTTCTGGTTCTGCTCAGGAGGAGGCGGTAAACGACGCGCCAAGCCCTGGTCAGTGTCCATAGAGGTGGTAAGCAAGAAGAAAATCAACAACAGGAAAGAAATGTCCGCAGTAGAACTTGAGTTTAACTCAGGAACTTCTCTTTTGCCTTTTGCCATAAATTTTTCTCCTAATTATTATTTCAATCTGTTTCTGATGCCGAAACCAATCATCAATACTACCATCACACCAATCTCAAGATATACGGTGTATGCAAACATATCGCCTATAGCCAACCAAGGAGCCTGGTTCTCGCTTCCGGTGTAACCAACAAGTGCCAAAGGTGTGTTGTCACCCACAGAGTAAGTGATTACCAATATAGCCACAAGCAGGATTATGCCCAGCAGAGATCGGATAGCCGCCTTCGGGCTGTCTTTGAGGAGTGCGCCGTACTGGATAACTGCGGCAATGACTGTCACTGCAATCGTTGCTACAACCAGGGCATACATCCAATAAACCAAGGTGTCTGTGTTGACAGGCATCGAAATCGATGTATCAGTGATGCCAAGAGCTGTACGCGCTTCCGGTGCAGCCTCGCCACCAAGATAGAACATCGCGAATACCACGATTGAGATGAGCAGAATCACCCAAAGCACAGCACCCGATGCGTTTTGTATTTTGAACTTCTTCATAATATTATTTCCTTACAGAAAAAGATTTATTTTTTGTACTTCAGGTTGTACTTTGTGATCATGTCAAGCAGAGTAACTGAAGAGTCCTCCATGTCGCTGGTGATAGACTCGATCTTTGACAGGATGTAGTTGTAGAACAGCTGAAGGATAAGTGCAACGACGATACCGAAGATGGTTGTGATCAGGGCGACCTTCATACCACCTGCAACGACTGTAGGGCTGATATCACCGACTGCCTGAATGGTATCGAACGCCATGACCATACCGATCACAGTTCCCAAGAATCCCAAAGACGGTGCCATCGCGATGAACAGCGTGATCCACGAGCACCCCTTCTCAAGGTAGCCGGCCTGAACGCCGCCGAAAGATGTAACCGAACGCTCAACAACGTCAAGACCCTGATCGATGCGGGCAAGACCCTGATAGTAGATAGAAGCAATAGGACCGCGTGTGTTGCGAGCCATGTCCTTTGCAGACTCTACGTCGCCGCTCTCAAGAGCTTCCTCTATCTTGCCGATAAACTTCTTCGTATTGATTTCAGCGAGCGACAGGTAGATGATACGCTCGATGCAGAATGCCAAACCGACTACCAATGCAATGGCAACCAACGACATGAAGGAAGCAGAACCCTCGATGAAGTAACGCTTGACAGTCTTGTGAATGCTCTCGCCCTCAACGGTAGTTGTCTCGGCAGCATCCTGAGCTACAGCTACTTGAGTTGATCCAAATGCAAGGACACCCATCATAGCAACAATTGCAAATAACTTTTTCATTGTGTGTCTAATTTTTAAGATTAATTAATTGAATTATTTGTTATTTTATTTACTGTTATCTCTTTTATGCCTTCATCGTTTCCCTATGCGGAGAGAGGGGGATTCGAACCCCCGATACCCTTTTGGGGTATACACGCTTTCCAGGCGTGCCTCTTCAACCACTCGAGCATCTCTCCATTCGGTACTGAGCCTGAAATCGCCGCTAATTTACACTTTTTTTGTAAGCCCAAAGTGTTTTCAGCCACAAATGTATTCTTTTTTTCACTCTCAGCGGCTGTAACCATCAATTTATCTCTCCACAGCCCCCACAAATTAATGAAATTTAAAAGTATGGTGCAGCACAGCCATCTAAAGGTCGCCAAACAAGGCCACGGCATTGTCCGAGGTCTGTTCCGCCACTTCCTCGGGTGTCATTTTGTATATTTCGGCAACCTTATCAAGAACAGACCTGACAAAAGCCGTCTCGTTGCGCAGGCCACGATGCGGCACAGGTGCCAAATAGGGCGAGTCGGTCTCAAGCAGGATGCGGCTCAGCGGTACCGACGGGAGCACTGCGGGCAAGGCCGACTTCTTGAACGTGATGATGCCGTTGATGCCAAGGAAGAAGCTCTCGAAGGAAAGCATGTCCTGAAGCTCCGGCTCATCGGCCGTAAAGCTATGGAACACGCCACGCAACCCTGTGCCTTTATATCTGTCAAGCACGGCCTTTATATATCCAAACGCCTTGCGACAATGGATCACGACGGGCAAATCGAACTCCAGTGCCCACCTGACCTGCTCCTCAAATGCCTCGATCTGTTCATTTATATATGTGGAGTCCCAATACAGGTCAATGCCTATCTCACCAATGGCGACAAGCGACGGGCGGCTCTCCTCCACACTCTTGCGGACGGTGCGAAGCTCCGTCCTGAAATTAGAGGCCGTCACGGACGTGGGGTGCAGCCCCATCATCGGACGGCAGAAGTCGGGGTATTCTCTGCACATATCCGCGACGCGGACAATCGTGGAAGAGTCGATGTTCGGCAACAGAGCCTTGACAACCCCTGCCTCGCGTGCTCTCTGCACCACGGCGGCACGGTCGCCGTCGAACTCCTCGCCGTAGATATGTGTGTGCGTGTCGATGATGCGCATCACGAATTTCGCTTCTTGAGTTTGTCGAGCATGGCACGCAGTGCGGCCTTACGCTCTTCGGGCGCACCGACCATGACAAGATTCTCCTCCGCGAGACGTGAGAACGAGTCAATCTGCTTCTCGCACTCTTCACGGATTCCCACCTTATTATATATGGAGACCACAGCCTCTATCTTCTCATCAGGGTCGGGGTTCTCTGCCTCGATCCACCTGACCAGCTCCGCCTTCTGTTCGGGCGATGCCAGTTCGGCAGCACGGATTAGCATGTAGGTCTTCTTGTTGCACAAGATGTCACCACCGATTTTCTTACCGAAGACAGACGTGTCGCCGTAGACATCGAGAAGGTCGTCTTTTAGCTGAAAGGCCAGTCCGAGGTTCACGCCATATCCGTACAGAGCATCGGCATCGGATGCCGGAGCGTCTGCCAACACGGCACCCATCTTTAGCCCGCACGCCAGCAGCACGGATGTCTTCAGGCGGATCATGTCGATATACTCACCCACCGAGACATCTTCGCGGCGTTCAAACTCCATGTCGAGCTGCTGCCCTTCACAGACTTCAATGGCCGTGCGCCCGAACAGGTCGAATGCAAGGCGATGTTCCGGCTTCAAGCCCTCGGCAACATATCTGTAAGCCAGCATCAACATGGCATCACCCGAGAGGATGGCGGCATTCTCGTTCCACACCTTATGGACAACGGGCTTGCCGCGCCGCAGGTCGGCCTTGTCCATCAGGTCGTCGTGCAGCAGGGTGAAGTTATGGTAGATTTCAAGCCCTGCGGCCTGATTGAGTATGGCATCCACATCGTCGCGATAGAGGTTATAGGCCATGAGCATGAGCACCGGCCTCAGCCGCTTGCCGCCAAGCGACAGTGCATATTCTATGGGGGCATACAGCCCTGCCGGATGGTGCGAATAGTCCAGCGACGACAGACGTGCGTTGATCTTGTCAAGAAGTTGTTCTGACGTGTACATGGGATTATAGCTATGCGTAAGCCGCAAAGCGGTGATTATGGAGATGAACGAGGGTTCCTGTATAAATGTACTTCTAAAGAAAAGAGGGCTGCTTTCCAGCAGTCCTCTTTCTGTTAAGGCTTCTTGTCTCTGTTCGACAAGCTGTATCTTACTGCAAGCGGAACATCACAGGAACGGTGTAGCGCACACGTACCGGTTTGCCACGCTGCTTACCTGGTTTCCACTTCGGCATCGAGTTGACAACTCGAAGAGCTTCCTTGTCAAGGTACGGATCCACACCACGGAGCACCGTTGCATCAACGATGGAACCATCGGTATTGACCACGAACTGAACGGTCACACGACCCTGAACGCCGTTCTCCTGCGCGATGGCCGGGTAGCGGATGTTCTTGCTCAAGAATGCGAGCAGACCGGCCTGACCGCCATCAGGATACTCCGGCATCTCCTCCACGACCTGAAAGATTTCCTGTTCGCTCGGCTCTTCCTCTACTTCCTCCTCGACTACTGTCGGAGCCTGATACTTAATCTCTACGGCTTCGCCCGTCTCCTCGGAAGAGATGATGGTAGACTCCTGAATGTCAGAGTCGTCATCGACAATGGTCAGCGTCTCTGCGATTGAGGGAGCTGCTGCTGGGGGTGGTGCTGCCACCTGCTCAGGTTGTTCTGTGATAGGAATTTCAATTTCCTCTTCGAAGACTGCCTCCGTCACGCTCTGGCTTGTATCAATCTTCACGTCGCGCGTTGTCCATTCAAAGGCGACAAAGATAACTGCAAGCACCATTACATAACCGGTGATCAGCCAAGTGGACCGCTTACCTTCGAGGTCCGCTTTCGGTGATTTTTTAATTTCCATGAATTATGTATTTAAAAATTGGTGTTCATCACTGTGTCGGGCAAAGGTAGAACAAAAATCCATATACAGCATCGCCGCACACGGAAAAATCCTCCGCGGACGGGCATTTTTCTTTTTTTAACTTTATGCACCACGGCCGACATGCCCCACATACAGCCTACTGATGGATTTTATGTACCTTTACCGCCCCATTCCGCCACCACGTCGCGGTGCGAACGGGAGAAACTGCAACCCACATCATTCAGGATGAAGAAGATAAACATCGCAATAGACGGATTCTCGTCGTGCGGCAAGAGCACAATGGCCAAGGCACTGGCACGCAAAATCGGTTATACATATATAGACAGCGGGGCAATGTACCGCGCCGTGACCCTTGCAGCCTTGGACGGCGGTTGTTTCGATGCCTATGGCAAAGTGGACGAGCAGCGCGTGAGAGACGTGCTTGGCACGGTTCGCATAGGATTCTACACCGACAGGGACACGGGGCGACAGACGACGGAGCTTAACGGCAAGGACGTGGAGACACGGATACGCAGCATGAAGGTGTCGAGCCGCGTGAGCCTGATAGCCGCACTGCCGTTTGTCCGCACGGAGCTTGTCAGGCAGCAACAGTCAATGGGACAAGACAAGGGTGTGGTGATGGACGGTCGCGACATTGGCACCGTGGTATTCCCCGACGCAGAGATGAAGGTCTTTGTCACAGCATCGGCGCAGGTCAGAGCCGAACGCCGGTATGAGGAGCTGAAGGCCAAGGGGCAGGATGTCGACCTTGACGAAATACTGCACAACATCGAGCAGCGCGACTACATCGACCAGCACCGTGAGGTGTCGCCACTGCGACGCGCCGCCGACGCGCTGCTGCTCGACAACAGCCACATGAGCATCGCCGAGCAAGACGAATGGCTGATGGCGCAATACCGCAAAGCGTGCAGCAGGCAGGAATAACAGGGAGGGCGGAGACGATGACGAAGATTGAGATTGACAATGGTTCGGGCTTCTGCTTCGGGGTGACGACCGCCATACACAAGGCCGAGGAAGAGCTGAAGAAAGGCGGCCCGCTGTATTGCCTGGGCGACATTGTGCACAACAGCCGCGAGGTTGAACGCTTACAGGATATGGGACTTATAACCATAGACCACGCCCAGCTTGCCAGCCTGCATGATGCCAAGGTGCTACTGCGCGCCCACGGCGAACCACCGGCGACCTACGAGACAGCCCGCCGCAACAACATCGAGATCATAGATGCCACGTGTCCGATGGTGTCGACGCTGCAAAGACGCATCAAGAAAGAGTATGACCACAAGGACGACCCCGACAAACAGACGGTGATATTCGGCAAGAACGGGCACGCCGAGGTGCTGGGACTTGTGGGACAGACCGAGGGCAACGCCATCGTCATAGAGAGCCTTGAGGAAGCAAAGAGGTTGGATTTCAGCAAGAGCATACGCCTGTATTCGCAGACCACGAAGCCGCTCGACGAGTTCAAGGACATCGTGGAATACATCCGCAGCCACATATCCCCACAAGCCTCATTCGAGTCGTTCGACACCATCTGCCGACAGGTAGCCAACAGGATTCCGAACATCCAGCGGTTTGCGGCGCAGCACGACACGGTCTTCTTCGTCAGCAGCAACAAAAGCTCCAACGGCAAGGTACTGTTTCGCGAGTGCCTGAAGGCAAACCCGAACACGCACTTCATAGAAAGTCCGGAGGACATCGTCGGCATGGATCTGTCCGGCACATCGTCGATAGGCATCTGCGGAGCCACCTCCACGCCCAAGTGGCTTATGGAAGAAATATCGCAAACAATAGCCAACATGTTGAAACAATAAATCATTATATTTGCACCTGAAAATCTTACACATAACACCATGAGCGAAGTAAAATGTATCGGTATTCTCACTTCGGGCGGTGATGCACCAGGTATGAACGCAGCAATACGCGCTGTAACGCGTGCTGCAATATATCACGGGCTCAAAGTAAAGGGAATCTACAGAGGTTACAAAGGACTGATAACCGACGACATCAAGGAATTCAAGAGTCAGAACGTGAGCAACATCATCCAGCAGGGCGGTACAATACTGAAGACTGCCCGTAGCAAGGAGTTCATGACCCCCGAAGGTCGGCAGACCGCGTTCGATAACATGAAGAAGGAAGGCATAGACGCGTTGGTCATCATCGGCGGTGACGGATCACTCACGGGCGCGCGCCAGTTCGCACAGGAGTTTGACGTTCCGTGCATCGGCCTGCCCGGAACCATCGACAACGACCTGTACGGCACCGACACCACCATCGGCTATGACACGGCTCTCAACACCATACTCAGCTGCGTCGACAAGATACGCGACACGGCCACGAGCCACGACCGTCTGTTCTTCGTCGAGGTCATGGGGCGTGATGCCGGCTTCCTTGCGCTCAACAGCGCGATAGCAGCCGGAGCCGAGGCAGCCATCATCCCCGAGTTCGAGACCGAGTTCGACCAGCTTGAGGAATTTATAAAGAACGGCTTCCGCAAGTCCAAGAACAGTAGTATTGTCATTGTGGCCGAGAGCCCACGCACGGGAGGTGCCATGCACTATGCCGAACGTGTGAAGAACGAGTATCCGCAGTATGATGTCCGCGTCACCATCCTTGGACACCTGCAGAGAGGTGGAAGTCCGTCGGCACACGACAGGATATTGGCGAGCCGCCTCGGTGCAGCAGCCATAGACGCACTGATGGACGGACAGCGCAACGTGATGGTCGGAGTGCAGAACGACAAGGTTGTCTACGTGCCGTTCTCGAAAGCCATCAAGAACGACAAGCCCATCCAACGCGAGCTTGTCGAGGTGCTGAAGTCACTGTCTATTTGATTCGCTATACCGTACTATATGAAGTAGGGGAGGCCGGTTGGCCTCCCCTACTTTTTTGTTCCTACATGCGGTCAGTGCTCAGAACAGCTTCAAGCCCTCGCCGTCGGGGTTGTTGCGCACCTCGCACCGGTCGTTGAGCATCATCGTCGCACGCTGTGTGGCATCGAACACCGGCCATTCGGGCAGAGCCGAGCAGTTGGGGTTGCCCGTGCGCATGAACGCCAGCAGAGCTTCGGACATCTTGTCTGCCAGGGCACGCGGACGTGCTCCGCCGCCGGAGTGTGTCACCATCTTGTCCGTGTTGCGGAACCAGAAGCAGATGTCAATGCAGTGGAAGGCGCGTGCACGGCCGTCGAAAGTCGAGGGGTTGTAGCCGAACCATGCCAGATAGACGGGAGCCTTCTGTCCAGCCTTGGCAATGGCCGAATTGACGACTGCCGTGCGCGGGCTGTTGATCATGCCAATCAGGTCGCCGGAGTTGGCCTCGGGGAATGCCGCCTGATAGGCATCGACAATCGCCTTGGCGTCCTTGTCCTTATATCTGTTCTGCACCCAGTCGACGAGTGCATCGTGGTCGAGCGTCTCAAGCTCGGGGTTGTTGAGAGCCGGACTGGACTCTGCCATGGTGGAGCAGAATATCATCGGCACGTCGGCAGACGGGGCGTTCGTGTCGTCGTAGAACCCGTCCTTGGGGATGTGCTTGCCGTCTGCGACGGGCTGGAAGCCACCGCGCATGATGCTCGTGGTGCCCTTTGCCTTGTTGAACTCCGTGGCAGCAGCGTTGGCCAGGTCGAGATATTCGCGCCACGGCATCTGCTGCAGCTGCTCCACGGTCTTGCCGGAGTACTTCACTATGTACTTGCCCAGCTCGCGGCTGTAGTCCTGCGACAGAGCCTTGGTCGAGTTTCCGCTGAGAGCCACACCCTTATGTACCAGTCCCTTGGTCTCGGGCATAGACACGAGCACGCACACCTTGGAGCCGCCGCCCGACTGTCCCATGATGGTGACGTTGCCGGGGTCACCGCCGAAGTTGGCGATGTTCTTGTTGACCCATTTCAGGGCAGCCACCATGTCAAGGGTTCCCGCGTTGCCGGAGTCCTCGTACTTCGGGTCTACGCCCGAGAAGTCGCTGAAGCCAAAGACGTTCAGCCGGTGGTTTACGGAGACGAACACCACGTCGCCATAGCGTGCGAGGTTCTCTCCGTGGTAGCCGTCCTGCTCTATGGCGTTCCCCGCCGAATAGCCGCCACCATGAAACCACACGAGCACCGGACGCTTCTTCCCGTCGGCTATGCCTTTGGTCCATACGTTCAGTGCCAGACAGTCCTCACTCAGGTTGCCGTAGTTCCAGTGGTCGCGGAACGTACCTATGGAGTTCGAGTAGTTGGGGTCGCGCTGCGGGGCGCAGTTGCCGTAGTAGACCGCCGGACGCACGCCGTCCCACGCTTCAGGCTCCTGCGGGGGCATGAAGCGGTTCGTGCCTGTGGTGTTGGCACCGTAGGGGATGCCGAGGAAGGTGTACACGTCGCGCGACATGTATCCTTGAATCTTGCCATACTGTGTCTGGGCAATGGCGATGTCGTCGCCGATGAATATCTGCTGCTCATCGGCTTCTGCGCCTTGTCCTGCCCCGCTCTGCTGTGTGCCGGAGCACGCCCCGAGAGCGAGAGCCAGTGATGCAAAGGCAAGTGCTTTTACGAATGTCTTTTCCATGTTCTTGTGGTATTAAAACTGTGATTAATTCGCGTGCAATTTAGGGATAGTTCTTGAGAATGCCAAGCATTTCGAGACATACTTTCGCGCCTGACATCCGGCACGTCTGCGGACGTACAGCCACAACTTTGTGGACGTACAACCATAACTCTGTGGACGTACAGCCACAACTCTGTGGACGTACAACCATAGACCTGTGGATGTACGTCCATAAAAACACTGATTATCAGCGCATTACAGCATAAAGAAAGGCGTGCCGCACGCGACACGCCTTCTCTAACATTTTGTTTGAACCGCCCCGAGGTCTTACTTGCTCTGGTTCTCGGGGCGCAACTGTCGTACAGTCTCCGCCGTGCGCCACATCTCGCTGTCGTGCATCGCCTTCAGCTCACCGTTCAGCTTCTCACGATAGTCCGCCTTGGAGTTGCTGTCTATGGATATCTGTGCCTCATTGCCGCTCTTCACGCTTTCATACAGCTGCTCCACAACCGGCTTGATGGCATCGTGGAAACGCGGTGCCCAGTCCAGTGCGCCACGCTGTGCTGTGGTGGAGCAGTTGGCATACATCCAGTCCATTCCCTTCTCGGCGAACAGCGGCATCAGAGACTGCGTAAGCTCCTCGACCGTCTCGTTGAATGCCTCCGACGGTGTGTGTCCGTGCTCGCGCAGGGTCTCATACTGTGCCGACAGCAGTCCCTGGATGGCTCCCATCAGAGAGCCACGCTCGCCAGTGAGGTCAGACACGGCCTCGCGCTGGAATGTGGTCTCGAACAGATAGCCGGAGCCGATGCCGATGCCGAGTGCCAGCGTGCGGTCGAGAGCCTTACCCGTAGCATCCTGATAGACGGCGTAGGAGGAGTTGATGCCGCGACCCTCAAGGAACATGGAGCGCAGCGACGTGCCCGAGCCCTTGGGTGCAACCATTATGACATCGACATCCTTCGGGGGCACGCATCCTGTGCGGTCACTCCATGTGATTGCAAATCCGTGGGAGAAGTACAAGGCGTTGCCGGGCTTGAGACACTTCTCGATTGTCGGCCAGACGCTCATGACGGCAGCGTCGGACAGCAGGCACATGACGATGGTTCCCTTCTCTGCCGCCTCCTCAATGGAGAACAGCGTCTTGCCGGGCACCCATCCGTCGGCCACAGCCTTATCGAATGTCTTGCCCTGACGTTGACCCACAATCACGTTGAAGCCGTTGTCGCGCAGGTTCTGCGACTGTCCGGGGCCCTGGACACCATAACCCAGCACTGCGATTGTCTCATCCTTCAGAATCTCACGAGCTTTCTCCAATGGGAACTCTTCGCGTGTCATGACTTCCTCGATGACACCTCCAAAATTCATTTTTGCCATTTCTTACAGTTTTTTGTGTGGCACCGTAACGTGCCACGTGGTTTAACTAATTATGTTTATTGTCGTTTTCTGTCCTGCATAATCATCCTGGAACGTGCCACGACCTCCGTGCCGTTCTTGCGCATCTCAACGTTGAAGCAGTAGTCGCCGTCTCTGTCAACGTAGAAGTACAGGTCGTCGCCGTCGAGCGTCTCCGCGATGTAGGCAATCTCGAACCGCCGCACGGACTTCTCCCTGTAAAGGCTCACGGAGAAGAGGTCGAGCACGTGCTCGATGTAGCGTATGCTGTTGACGTGGCCGTTGATGTCTATGTCGCTGTACTTCACGCCCACGACCGCTGTCGGCTCGGTGCTCATCACCTTTATCCTCGACGGCTTGTCGATGGGACACGGCTTGTCACACAGATAGTCGATGATGTTGTTGCCGTGGATCGCCGTCAGGTCGGCAGGCTTGCGCGTGTCGGCATTTATCATGGCCCACACGGACTTGCCGTAGGCAATGGTCTGTCCGTCCTTGTCGAGCACGGCGAAGTTGCGGTCGGTGAACAGACGGTAGACGTTCTCCACCCACGTCTGTATGGAGAAAGGCTCGTATTGTAGCGGCAGGTCATACAGCTCAATGGCCAGGCGCGACAGCACCCACGTGTAGTTCTCGCTGTTCAGCCGCTTCATGCCGAAGCCACGTTCGGCGGCATGGAAGCCAGCGGCGTTCAGCATGTGGGTTCCGAGTACGCCGAGCGTGATGTGCCCCGTGAAGTCCACGTGGAACGGCTCTGTCATGAACCGGTATGTTCCTATCTTCTCCTCCGCCATCACGGTCTCACTCCTTGTTGCCGTCCTTCTGTCTTGCGGCGTCGCGCTTTGCCTCGCGCTCCGCCAGGTAGTCGTTCACGCGCTCCTTGTAGTCCGTCGTTATGGCTATCCTGCCCGAACGGACGAACTGCAACACGCATTTCAAGGCTGCCAGCTCCTGGTTCAGGCTGGTTATCTCATCGCTCATACCGTCCTTCTCGACGATGGAGTACACGGGGTTCACCTCTACGATGCGTGCCGAATAGCGGCGTATCACCTTCGAGATTTCCTTGTTCTTCTCCAGCACGGGTGTCGACACCTTGTAGAGTGCCACCTCGTGCTGATAGATCTCGTCGTCCGTGAAGTAACGCGCATGTATCACATCGATCTTCTTCTCGATCTGCTTCGTCACACGCTCTATCGTGTCAGGCTCCGACCATGCCGTTATGGTGTACTTATGCACACCCCTTATTGACGATGCCGACACATTGAGGCTCTCGATGTTTATCTGCCTGCGTGTGAAGACCGCCGTCACCTGATTCAGCACACCTGCCACGTTCTCCGAATGTACTATTATCGTGTACAGTTTCTTTCCCGTATTTGCTGTCATTCTCTCTATGTATGTCCTTGTTGTCTGTGCGTTTCCTAATTCTCTGTCTCAAGCATGATGTCGCTTATCGAGCTGCCCGGAGGGGTCATCGGCAGGATGTTTTCTTCCTCGATGACACAGGCTTCGAGCAGGAACGGCCCGTCTGTGGAGAGCATAGTGTCCACCGCTCCGGCCAGCTCCTCACGCTTCGTCACCCTTGCAGCCTTGATGCCATAGGCATCGGCAATCTTCTGATAGTCGGGGTTCAGCATATGCGTGAACGAGTAGCGGCGGTTGTAGAACATCTCCTGCCACTGACGAACGTTGCCGAGGAAGTTGTTGTTGAGCAGTATGATCTTGACCGGCGACTTCTGCTCCATAATCGTACCAAGCTCCTCTATCGTCATCTGCATGCCGCCGTCGCCGACGAAGAGGCACACCGTCCTGTCCGGCGCACCGAACGTGGCTCCTATGGCAGCCGGCAGTCCGAAGCCCATCGTCCCCAGTCCGCCGGATGTCACCATGCTGCGACGCTTCATCAGGTGGAAGTAGCGCGCCGATGTCAGCTGGTTCTGTCCCACGTCCGTCACGAGCACAGCCTCGTGCTTTGTCGCCTCGGCAACAACATTCACCACCTCGCCGTAGCTCATGGCCTCCGACGTAGGGTTCAGCTCGCCTTTTATGACCTTGTCATACTCCAGCTTCTCGTATGTCTTGAAGCTGTCGACCCAGCGTGTGTGCTTGGCGGGCTTCAGCAGCTTCGTCACCTCCGCCAGCGTCTCCTTACAGTCACCCAGGACGGCAAGGTCGGCCTTGACATTCTTGTTTATCTCCGCAGGGTCGATGTCGAAGTGTATCACCTTTGCCTGTTTTGCATAGTTCGGCACATAACCTGTGACGCGGTCGCTGAAGCGCATGCCCACGGCAATCAGCACATCACACTTGTTCGTGTTGACGTTAGGGCCTATGTTGCCGTGCATGCCCAGCATACCCTTGTTGAGCGGATGATTGTAGGGCATCACCGAGAGACCCAGCATCGTCTCGCCGAAGGGTAGGTCGGCCTTCTCCACAAAAGCCGTCAGCTCATCCTGGGCGTTGCCCAGCTCCACGCCCTGCCCCACGAGCACAAACGGACGTTTGGCCTCGTTTATCATCTCGGCGGCAGCCTTCACTGCGTCTCTGTCTACCTCCGGCACAGGTCTGTAGCTGCGCACGTAGTCAATCTTCAGCGGCTCGTACTCCGTGAGTTCGTCCTGAACATTCTTCGGGAAGTCCAGCACCACAGGCCCCGGCCGTCCGCTACGGGCTATGTAGAACGCCCGTGCAATGGCACTTGCTATGTCGTCGGCACGGCGTATCTGATAGCTCCACTTGGACACGGGCTGTGTCAGTCCCACCCAGTCCACTTCCTGAAAGGCATCGGTGCCGAGTGCCGACATTCCCACCTGTCCGGCAATGACGACTATCGGGGTGCTGTCGAGCATGGCATCGGCGATGCCAGTCAGAGTGTTCGTTGCTCCCGGGCCGCTCGTCACAAGACACACACCCACCTCGCCCGACACACGCGCGAAGCCCTGTGCGGCATGCACGGCTCCCTGCTCGTGACGCACCAGCACGTGCTTTATCTTGTCGAGGTGGTCGTACAGGGTGTCATAGACGGGCATGATGCCACCGCCAGGGTAGCCGAATATCGTCTTCACGCCGTGGGACTCAAGCGAACGGATGAATGCTTCAGAACCTTTTATCTTTTCTTTTGCCATATCTGTCTTCTTGTTTGTTCTTAGATCAATCTGACTGCGCCCTTGTCGGCCGAGCTGACCATAGAGGCATACGCCTTCAGGCTCTTGGGCACGTCACGCTGCCTCGTCACCGGCTGCTGCTGACGCTGTGCCAGCTCCTCGTCGCTCAACTTCACGTTGATGGAGCGCGACGGTATGTCGATCTCAATGATGTCGCCGTCCTTGATCTTGCCAATGTTGCCACCTGCAGCCGCCTCCGGCGATATGTGGCCTATGCTCAAGCCCGACGTGCCACCGCTGAACCGTCCGTCGGTTATCAGCGCACAGGCTTTGCCGAGATGGCGCGACTTGATGTATGATGTCGGGTACAGCATCTCCTGCATCCCCGGGCCGCCCTTGGGGCCTTCGTTGGTGATGACGACCACGTCGCCTGCGACCACGCGCTTCTCGTCGAGGATGCCCTCGCAGGCAGCTTCCTGTGAGACAAACACCTTCGCAGGGCCGCTGAAGTGGAACAGGCTCTCATCCACACCGGCCGTCTTTATCACGCAGCCGTCCTGTGCGATGTTGCCCTTGAGCACAGCCAAACCACCGTCTTTGGTGTAGGCATGCTGAAGGTCGCGGATGCAGCCGACGGTGCGGTCTGTATCGAACTCCTTATAGTATGTCTCCTGCGAGCCAAGCTCATTGCTGAAGCGGTCGGCCGGTGCACTGAGATAGATGCGCCGAGCTTCGTCGGACACATGGTCTGTCTCCACGGTGTACTTCTCGATCTCCTCCGCCAACGTCATGCCGTCGACACGTTTCAGTGACGTGTCCACAAGACCACCCTTGGCCAGCTGCTGCATTATGGCAACGATGCCTCCGGCACGTCCCACGTCTTGCACATGATATTTGTCGGTGTTCGGTGCCACCTTGCACAGACAGGGCACCCTGCGGCTCAGTGCGTCGATGTCGTCCATCCTGAAGTCCACCCCACCCTCGTGTGCCACAGCCAGCAGGTGCAGCACGGTATTCGTGGAGCCACCCATGGCGATGTCGAGCGACATGGCATTCAGGAACGCCTGCCGTGTGGCAATGCTGCGCGGCAGCACGCTTTCGTCGCCGTCTTCGTAGTACTTGTACGCATTCTTCACCACCAGCCGTGCAGCCTCCTGCATCAGCCGCTTGCGGTTGGCATGTGTCGCCAGCACCGTTCCGTTGCCCGGCAGAGCCAGGCCGATGGCTTCGTTCAGGCAGTTCATGGAGTTGGCGGTGAACATACCCGAGCAACACCCGCATCCCGGGCATCCCGTTTGTTCCAGGTCCGCCAGGTCCGCGTCGGGGAACGACTTGTCTGCACCTTTCACCATCAGGTCAATAAGATCCACCTGACGGCCCTTGTAGTGTCCTGCCTCCATAGGCCCGCCCGACACGAACACCGTCGGTATGTTCAGCCTCATGGCAGCCATCAGCATCCCGGGCGTGATCTTGTCGCAGTTGCTGATGCACACCAGGGCATCGGCCTTGTGGGCGTTCACCATGTACTCCACGGAGTCGGCAATGATGTCGCGCGAGGGCAAGGAGTACAACATTCCGTCGTGCCCCATTGCGATGCCGTCGTCAATGGCTATGGTGTTGAACTCGGCCGCGAAGCAGCCCAGCTTCTCTATCTCCTGCTTCACGATCTGTCCGGCATCGTGCAGATGCACGTGCCCCGGCACGAACTGTGTGAACGAATTGGCGATGGCGATGATGGGCTTACCCATCTGCTCGCGCTTCATGCCGTTGGCCACCCATAAAGCTCTGGCACCCGCCATGCGGCGGCCTTGGGTGCTGAACGAACTGCGTAACTGATGTTTCATGTCTTGTCTTTTAGTCTTTACCATACTAAAAGAGCCTTTCCGCACTCATCGTGAAGAAAGGCTCAATCGTTATTTTCTTATCGCTGCAACGAGACGTCCTGCCAAACAGCCTTCTTCACGCTACGGGTGTTGTGACCACCACGACGTGAATAATAGACAGCACTGATAGCTGAATGGACGATGCATTGCGTGACATATTCACTTGTATCTTGTTCTTATCACGCGCAAAGGTAAGTGGTTTTGGAATATATCCCAAACAATACGGGATAAAATATTTGCGGCCAAAACTTATCAATCGTAAGAAAAGGGTTCGCTTTTCTGTCATATCCGCCGTCTTGCCGCGCAGCCGCTATCATCTTGGAACAAAATACGGCAATCGGCGATGTCGCCGTGGCAACATCTCCAACGACGCCCGTCGAAGCCCATGTAACGATGCCCAACGTTGACCTCCAAGAATGCCCATCCTTAGGTGCCAAGCTTGCCCATCCTTAGACCCTAAGAATGCCCATCGTTAGGGGTCAACGATGCCCAAGCTTGGAGTGCATGCCACGAGATGCACGGTGGCGGCATGTATGCGTGCCCATCGTAGGTCGTTTTGCGGTGTTGCGGAAAAGGTTTACCTTTACGGCGAGAAAGAACACAACCGCATCGTTGCACAAACAAAAACTAACAAGAACTCACATGAAACAGACTGACAACAAATTCATCTCACTGAGCTATAAGCTCTACACCATAGAAGACGGCGACAAGGACTTGGCCGAGGAGACGACAGCCGACAAGCCGTTTGACTTCATCTCGGGGCTGGGTCTGACGATTCCGGCTTTTGAGGAACAGGTCTGCGGGCTGAAGGACGGCGACAGCTTCGACTTCACGATAAAGAAAGACGATGCCTACGGCGAGTATGACGACAGTCAGGTGGCGACACTGCCGAAGACGACATTCGAAATCGACGGACGGTTCGATGACGAGCACATCGTCGAGGGTGCCATAATCCCACTGATGACCGCCGACGGACAACGCTTCAACGGAAGCGTGAGCGCGATCACCGACACGGAGGTGACGGTCGACCTCAACCACCCGCTTGCCGGCTGTGACCTGCAGTTCGTGGGCACGGTCGTCGAGTCACGCCCCGCGACAAAGCAGGAGGTGGAGCAGATGAAGAAGATCATGAGCGGCGAAGGAGGCTGCGGCGGCACCTGCGACGGCGGTTGCAAGAGTGAAGGCGGCTGTGGCGGATGCGGCGGGTGCTGACAGACACAGACACACGATGAGCAAAGGCAGCCCTAACGGCTGCCTTTGTGCGTCATTATGTCGAGCACCATGCGGTCGGTCTCGTTCATGCCGCGACAGCCTATGTCCGTGAGGTTGCGTATCGAGGCATCGACATCGTCGTCGATAATTCCTTCGAGGCTTGTGACGTGGCGGTTCTCCATGGCCATCACCGCCGATAGGACTGCGGTCGACACGCCCGTGGTCATCTTCAGCGAACAGCTGGGCTTGGCACCGTCGCATATCATGCCGGCAATGTTCGCAATCATGTTCTTGACAGCATAGGTAATCTGCCGGTATGTGCCGCCCATGAGGTAGGTGATGCCACAACTCGACCCCGTGGATGCCACGACGCAGCCGCAGAGGGCGGACAGGCGGCCGAGGCTCTGTTTTATGTGTATGACCGTCAGATGGCTGAGCGTCAGCGCACGCACCAGCTGCTCGTGGCTCTTGT
This sequence comes from Faecalibacterium prausnitzii, assembly GCA_963639425.1. Taxonomy (GTDB): domain Bacteria; phylum Bacteroidota; class Bacteroidia; order Bacteroidales; family Bacteroidaceae; genus Bacteroides. The sequence continues at coordinate 1,054 of CAVHVD010000126.1, read as the reverse complement.
GCGTCTCTTCAGCATAGACCACCACAGGATTCGTACACGAGATGCCCTGGTTGCCACTGCCCGAATTGCTCATGACAGGGATCATAGCTCCACTCATGCGTGCATCGCAGGCTCCCGAGGTGCTGGCGAGTATGCGTGAGAAGATGCTGCGCCCCATGAGGCGTTCCTCGGTGGGGCCTTGGAGCATACGCCCCAGCCCGTGACCATAGTCGCCCGTGAGGGAGTACTCGGCGGCCTTGCTGTTCAGCCGTGCCGCCTCCATGATGAACTCGATTTCTTCCAGCGGAGCCGTGGTGGCAAAGTCGTAGACACGGCGGAACGTCAGCGACACAGCGGTGTCGTCGACGGCAGCAGCCTCTCCAGACGGACGACGCTTGTCAAGCGACACCTCGCCGTCGAGCGACAGGAACACGAAGTCGGTGTGCCCACCGGCGATGATGGTCACGGCCTCATGCCCGTCGGCACGGCAACGTGCTTCGGCATATAGCTTCTCGGCGATGCCTTCCTTCAGGGAGATGCCGACGCGCTTCTCCGCTATGTAGTCCTTGCCGCGCTCCACAGCCTCTGCCGAGCAGTCCTTGAGCACCTCGAGCCGGTATTCGGAACGGCCGATGAGTGCACCAAGGGCAACGGCTATCGGCAGACCGATCATGCCGGTGCCAGGTATGCCCACGCCCATCGCGTTCTTCAGTATGTTGGGGCTTAGAAGCACGTCTACGTGCTGCGGCACGCAGCCCAGCAACTCCGTGGCTCGTGCCACACACAGTGCCACACACATGGGTTCGGTGCATCCTATTGCCGGCACGACCTCCCGCTTGATAAGGCAGACAATCTGCCGCCTCTCCTCTTCTGTCATTGTGTAACCAAGTTTTTCTGTTGATGGTCGCAAAATTAGCACATTCGGCAACACGAGCCTACCGCAATGGGAACAAATCCGCCAAACGGGCGGGAACAGAGCGGCACGATTGCGGACGTGCAGCCATGCGTTCTGTGGACGTTCAACCTCTAAGTTTGCCGAGGATTGCGGCGGAGCCGCATAATAAGCAAAGGACTT
>CAVHVD010000125.1:0-8322 GCA_963639425.1 Faecalibacterium prausnitzii | reverse complement strand
CCGTCGGCAGCGAGGAGATAAAGCGACTGAAGGAGCTGATAGGCAAGGCTCTGGACGCGGGCAAGCTGCAGCGCGACATCTTCGGGCTGAACCCGCTGGTGAAGGATCTGCAGACCGCCGTCATCGTGGCCGACGAGATCGGCATGAAGCGTGCGGGGATACTGGCCATAATGCTGCACGACCTCGCCGGTAGCGGCATGACGAGCACAGCCGACATCGAGACGGGCTTCGGCAAGGATGTGGCGGTGATTGTGCGCGGACTGATACGCATCCAAGAGCTGTACACCAAGAGTCCGACCATCGAGGCAGAGAACTTCCGCAAGCTGCTGCTGACCTTCGCCGAGGACATGCGCGTGATACTGATCATGATTGCCGACCGCGTGAACCTGATGCGGCAGATACGCGACGCGACAAACGACGAGGCACGGCGGCAGGTGGCAAACGAGGCGGCCTACCTCTACGCACCGCTGGCTCACAAGCTGGGACTGTACACTCTGAAATCGGAGCTGGAGGACTTGTCGCTGAAGTACACCGAACACGACGTCTACTACCACATCAAGGACAAGCTGAACGAGACCAAGAAGAGCCGCGACGCATACATAGAACGCTTCATCGTGCCGCTGCGGACGCAGCTGGAGGAGGCCGGACTGAAGTTCCACATCAAAGGACGAACCAAATCCATACACTCCATCTACCAGAAGATGAAGAAGCAGAAGGTACCGTTCGAGGGTGTCTACGACCTGTTCGCAATACGCATCATCCTGGACTCCCCGCCCGACAAGGAGAAGCAGCAGTGCTGGCAGACATACTCCATAGTGACGGATATGTACCAGCCCAACCCCAAGCGTCTGCGCGACTGGCTGTCGGTGCCGAAGAGCAACGGCTACGAGTCGCTGCACATCACCGTGATGGGTCCCGAAGGCCGATGGGTGGAGGTGCAGATACGCACCGAGCGCATGGACGAGATCGCCGAACGCGGACTAGCAGCACACTGGCGATACAAGGGTGTCAAGGGCGAGAGCGGCGTCGACGACTGGCTGACCGGCGTGCGCGAGGCACTGGAGACATCGGAGGACAGCGACGGACGCGCCGCCATGGATCAGTTCAAGATGGACCTGTATGAGGACGAGGTGTTTGTGTTCACGCCCAAGGGCGACCTGTACAAGCTGCCGCGTGGTGCCACGGTGTTGGACTTCGCCTTCGCCATCCACACCAAGCTGGGCAGCATCTGCACCGGCGGAAAGGTGAACGGCAAGAACGTGCCGATACGTCAGGTGCTGCACAGCGGCGACCAGGTGGAGGTGACCACGTCGGCCTCGCAGACACCCAAGCAAGGATGGCTGAAGTTTGTCGTCACCTCGAAGGCAAAGACAAAAATCAAGCAGGCTCTCAAGGAGAACGCCGCGCGACAGCATGCCTTCGCACGGGAGGAGCTGGAGCGGAAGCTGAAGAACCGCAAGATAGACCTTGACGAGGCGGTGATGATGCACCTGATAAAGCGGCTGGGGTTCAAGGTCATAACAGACTTCTATCAGAGCATAGCCGAGGGCACGCTTGACACGGGCTACATCATAGACCAGTATGTGGAGCAGCAGCGGCGTGACAGCGATGCCGCCGTCGGCGAGACGCAGCCACGCAGTGCCGAGGGCTATAACCTGCAACCACAGGGCGACGAGGACGCGGGGAAGGAGGACGTGCTGGTCATCGACCAGAACCTCAAGGGCATACAGTACCAGCTGGCGAAGTGCTGCAACCCCATCTATGGCGACGACATTTTCGGCTTCGTGTCGGTATCAGGGGGTATCAAGATACACCGCACCACCTGTCCCAACGCTCCGAGCATGCGCGAACGCTTCGGCTACCGCATCGTCAAGGCACGCTGGGCCGGTAAGTCGACAGGTACGGCCTACCCCATCACGCTCATGGTGGTGGGAAACGACGACATCGGAATCGTCACGAACCTGACATCGCTGATAAACAAGGAAGACGGCATCTCTCTGCGGAACATCAACATCGACGCGAACGACGGACTGTTCAGCGGCAAGCTGACGGTGATGGTCGGCGACACAGGCAAGCTCGACGCGCTGGTGAAGAAGCTGCGTGCCGTCAAGGGAGTGAAGAGCGTAACACGAATGTAGACAACACCATGAGAGGAGGGAAACGATGAAGCACGGCTTCGAGGAACAGATGCGCAGCTTCGGCTATGCGTGGAACGGGCTGAAGGCCTGCATCGGACAGGAGCAACACCTCGACTTCCACCTGCTGGCGGCGGTGGTGGTGACGGTGTGCGGCTGGCTGCTCGGCATCAGCCGCATGGAGTGGATTGCCGTAACACTGTGCATAGGCATGGTGATAGCCGCCGAGCTGTTCAACACAGCGATAGAGACGCTGACGGACTTGGTGTCGCCGGAGTGGAACGCACTGGCAGGCAAGGCAAAGGACATAGCCGCAGGGGCAGTGCTGGTGACAGCCGCAGCTGCCGCCGTGGTGGGGCTGATAGTCTTCACGCCATACGTAGTCCGGCTGCTGGCTATTTCTTGACCGACCAGCCGAACTTGCCAATCTTGTCGCCAAGCCCGTAGTATCCGCCATGCAGATAGACTAACGGACGGGCGGCGGCGAGGTCGAACGCTCCCGTCGCAGGGTCGAGGTTCTGCTTGTCGGCACGCACGTTCACCACGTCGGCAATGAACATATGGTGTGACCCCAAAGCCAAAATCTCCTTGACGCGGCACTCTATGCTCAGCGGTGACTCCTCAATGAGCGGACACCGCACGACGCTGCACTGCCCGGGCGTGAGGTTCATCTCCGAGAATTTGTTGTGGTCACGTCCCGAACGTACACCGCACCAGTCCGTGGCACGCGCCAGACGTTCGGTCGTGAGGTTGATGACAAACTCCATGTTGCGGCGTATGATGTCGTAGGAATGACGTTCCGGACGTACCGAGATGTAGCACATCGGAGGGTTGGTACAGATGGTGCCGGTCCACGCCACAGTGAGTATGTTGTACTCATCGGGCGTGCTGCCACACGACACCAGCACGGCGGGGAGCGGATAAATCAGCGTCCCCGGCTTCCAGTCTTCTTTCATAGGGCTGCTTGTTTGTTGTTGCGTCATGGCGTGCCTCACAGAATCGTGATGTCGCCACGCTTCTGTTCCTTGTCGCAATAATGGCATTTGATGGTGCACGTCTTCTTGTCTATCACGCTGAAGCGTGTACGCATCGGCTCGTTATTGGTGACGCACTTGGGGTTCGAGCACTTCACGATGCCGACCAGCTCATCAGGCAGTTCGAGTTCAATCTTTTCGACGACCTCATAGTCGCGGATGATGTTGATGCGCACGTTCGGCGCAACCACGGCAATGCGATTAATCTCGTCGGTGGAGAAGAACTTGTCTGCCACCTTTATGATGCCTTTCTTGCCGAGCAGACGGCTGTCGAGGTTGAATCCGATGGTGATGTTGTTGTCCATGTGCTCCAGACCGAGCAGCGACACCACGGTGAAGAGCTTTTGGCTCGGTATGTGGTCAATCACGGTGCCGTTCTTCAGAGCGGCAACTTGTAGTTCTTGTTTGTTTACGCGTGACATATTGTGAATTCTTTTTGCTTTCCTCCGTTATTTCTTGTCCTCGGCACCCAGCCTTAGTGAGTCGGCCCTGACCGCGTCGAGCGTTATGCCCAGCACGTCGCACAATATGGCCTGACGGGCATAGAGTCCGTTCTGTGCCTGCTGGAAGTAGTATGCCTTGGGATTGTCGTCGACATCATAGGCGATCTCGTTGACGCGCGGCAGTGGATGCAGGATGCGCAGATTGGGTTTCGTGCCGTCGAGCATCGCGTTGTGGAGTATGTAGACGTTCTTCACACGCTCATACTCTTCAAGGTCGGTGAAACGCTCGCGCTGCACGCGGGTCATGTAGAGTATGTCAGCATCGGCAATGCTCTCCGCCGTGAAATCGCGGTGCTCCACGTATCTGATGCCGTGCTCGTCACAGTACAGCTTGTACTCGTCGGGCATACGCAACTCGTCGGGTGCTATGAAGTGGAATGTCGGATTGAAATGGCGCATGGCCTGGATGAGGGAATGAACCGTGCGGCCGTACTTCAAGTCACCCACGAGATAAATGTGGAGGTTCTCCAGCGTGCCTTGCGTCTTGTATATGGAGTACAGGTCGAGCATGGTCTGCGACGGATGCTGGTGCGCCCCGTCACCGGCATTGACCACCGGCACCTCCGTGACCTCGCTGGCATAGCGTGCAGCACCCTCCAGATAGTGTCGCATCACGATGATGTCGGCATAGTTGCTCACCATCTTTATTGTGTCTTTCAGCGTCTCCCCCTTCGACGAGCTGGTGGCCTTTGGATCGCTGAACCCGATGACACGTGCCCCCAAGCGGTTTGCCGCCGTCTCAAAGCTCAGCCTCGTGCGTGTCGACGGCTCGAAGAACAGCGTTGCCACGACCTTGCCGCCAAGAAGACGGCGGTTAGGATATGCCTCGAACTCCCTGGCCATGTCGAGCATATAGAGTATCTTCTCCTTGCTGTAGTCGGCAATGGTCACTAAACTTCTGTTTCCCATATAATCTTAAAGTTTTGTTGTTTTCGGAATGAAAGGTTTGTCCTGTCCAGCTACTCCTCCGCAACCTGTAGCTGCATCACGAACGGAGCATCCTTTGTGCTTGCAGGCCACTCGTCGGTACCGTCAACATTCGGGTTGCCGGTCTTGGCGAAGTTTGTCCAATAGTCAACCATGGTGTCGCTGAGCTTGTAATCACCGGCGGTGAACGGACGCCAGCTGTTCTTCAGCGTGTGGAAGACAAACCACAGCTCCGACGAATGGAAAGCACCGGCACTGTCGCCCGGAAGAGCGCGGTTGAAGCTGTAGTTGTATGCCTTGTATGAGCCAATCGAGTCGCGCACCTCACAGAAGCGGCGTTCGCTGTCACCCAGCGGGAAGATGTCGTTGGCAGTATGGCCTATCATGTAGGGGACATCCGATATTTCGTTCTTCATTGCTGCCGTCGAGAAATCGGAGGTCAGCAGCTTACCGTCAATGTGCGGGGCAAGCATCACGTAAGTCTTCTTCTCTGTCATGTACTTTCCCATCGCCGCACTTAGTTCGTCGTAGCTGGCGGCACGCATCTGCTCTAATGTCGTGAAACCTCCGGCATCCATAATGTCCTTACCGAGCTTCTCGGCATCCTCGGCCGTCGCGCTCGGTATGGCCTCACCGATGCCACCTATGCTTTGTATTATCGCTTTCGCTACAAGGCCTTTCGTCACCGGCGAAGTCACCATTGTCTTCACGCTCTGTGCACCGGCACTCTGTCCGAAGACGGTGATGTTGTCCGGATCGCCACCAAACTGTGCGATGTTCTCATGAACCCACTTCAAGGCTGCGGCCTGGTCGTATGTGCCGTAGTTGCCCGACGTGTGGTCGGCATCCTCCTCAGACAGCAACGGATGCGACAGGAAGCCCAGGACACCGAGACGGTAGTTTATGGTGACAAGGATGACACCGTGCTGTGCCCAATCATCGCCATCCATCGTCACCTCATAGCCGTAGCCGCCGGAGTATGCCCCGCCATGAATCCACATGGCCACCGGCAGGTGGGCTTCCGTGTTTCCGACGGTAGCCGCAGGAGCCCATACGTTCAGGTACAGACAGTCCTCGCTCATCTCAGGGTCGCCCTGCCAGTAGAACTCCGTGGTGTAGAACTGTCCCTTCTCGTGCTTCGCCTGCATCGCTGCCGGTCCCCACTTGTCGGCGACCTTCACGCCTTGCCATGCCACTACCGGCTGCGGCTTCTTCCAGCGCAGCTCACCTGTGGGAGGCGCAGCATAGGGAATGCCCTTATACACCATCACGTTGCTTGAGTCGGTCAGCACACCTTGTATCTGTCCGCCGTCAATGGTCAACACCGGATTGTCTGCCCCCTTAGGAGCGTTGCCACAGGCCACCACCATGCAAACCAGCGGCACGGCCAAAAGAGATTTCAGTTTCATTATTCTGCTTTTTTGAGTTGATATTTCATTAATCGTAGGATGTTCTTCAACCATCGGATTACAAATGTATGGATTTTGCAATAAAAAAGGAGAACAAACCCATTCGTTTGTTCTCCCTTCCACGTTCAAGAGGTGCCTGGCGGATTCGAACCGCCGTAGACGGTTTTGCAGACCGTAGACTAAACCACTCATCCAAGGCACCATCATGTCTCCGCTTCAAGCACGGCACCATCGCCCCTCAAAGCGGTTGCAAAGATAGATAAATATTTTTAACCGCAACACGTATCGTCAGTTTTTTTCGCCTTGCCCTCGCAAGCATCGCGCTTGCGGTCATACAGCCGCTTGATGTCGCACGGCGACGTGCAGTGCGCACAAACGCCGTCACCACCGCCTTTGCCGCTCGTCTTTCCGAAGATACTAATCAGCATCTTCACGAGGCATAGCACTATGACTATGCCGACCACAATGTCCTGCCATCCCATAGACTGTTTCCTCCATTTAAGATTTTATGCGGTGAGGTCATGCGAGAAGCATGCCGATCTGATATACCGAGGCCGCCACTACCCATGCCAGCAATGTGGTGTAGCCTGCGGTGAAGAGTGCCCACTTCCACTGCCCCGTCTCTCCCTTTATGGCTGAGATAGTGGCTATGCACGGGAAGTACACCAGCACAAACAGCAAGTAACAGAAAGCCGCCAGCGGTGTCACACCCTCTGCACGTATGGCGTCCGCCAGTCCACTCTCGGTGGCCTGTTCCGCATCCTCAACACCTTCGGTATCGGCATACAGCACGCCCATTGTGCTTGCCACGAGTTCCTTGGCACCGGCTCCTGCCAGCAGACCGACATCGAGCTTCCAGTCGAAGCCACACGGCCTAAATGCAGGCTCAATGGCCTTGCCAATCTGTCCCAGGTATGAGTTCTCCTGCTGCTCGGCCACCGTGTCGTAGCTGTCATGGTCAGGATAGTAGCCAAGGAACCACACGATGATCGACGCTACAAGGATTATGTGCCCCATCTTCCACAAATACTGGCGGCCTTTCTCCCACGTGTGGCGGAATATGGCTTTGGCTGTCGGACAACGGTAAGGCGGCAGCTCCATCACAAACGGCATGTTGTCGTCCTTGACAAGGAACTTGGAGAATATGCGTGCCATGACCACGGACAGGAAGATACCGATGGCATAGAGCGACAGCACCACCAGTGCCTGATACTTGGCAAAGAACACGCCGGTTATGATAAGGTATATGGGCAGACGTGCGCTGCAGCTCATCAGCGGCAGTACCAGCATTGTCACCAACCTGCTTCGGGGACTCTCGATGGTACGTGTTGACATTATCGCCGGTACGTTGCAGCCAAAGCCCATTATCAACGGAATGAATGACTTGCCGTGAAGCCCCATCCTGTGCATCAGCTTGTCCATGATGAAGGCGGCACGAGCCATGTAGCCGGACTCCTCCATCAGCGAGATGAAGAAATAGAGTATCAGTATCTGTGGCAGGAAGACGATGACGGCTCCCACGCCGCCCAATATGCCCGATACGAGCATTGCTTTCAGCGGCCCATCGGTCATGCGTGCCGATATGGCATCACCAATCCATCCCACGCCAGCATCGATCCAGTCCATGGGATATTGTCCGAGTGTGAATGTGACTTCGAACATCACAAACAGCAGGACGAAAAATAGAGGAAATCCCACATAGCGGTTCGTCACGATGGAGTCTATGATTTTCGTCACCTGCCGTGTGTCTGTGCGTTGGGCATCGACGAACGTCTCCTTCAACGCCCCTGATATGAAGCCGTACTTGGCATCCATGATAGCAGTCTCGCTGTCTTCGCCAACGGTCTTCTTTATGTCCTCGGCTTCGGCATCGCGCAACTTCAGAATCTCCTTGCCGCCTGCCAGACCACCGATGATCTTCTCAATATCCTTGTCGTTCTCAAGCAGCTTTATGGCGAGGAAGCGTGTGGAGAAGCGTGCACGCAGATCCTGATTCTTCTTCAGCTCGTCCATCAGTGCGTCAATGCCTTTCTCCACATCCGCACCGTGGTTTATGTGTATGTGGCGTGAGTGATACACACGTCCGTCCTGGTCGCGCAGCTCATTGCCCTCGTACATACAGATGATGATGCGGAACAGACGGTCAAGTCCCTTACCACTGCGGCTCACGGTGGGAATCATCGGCACGCCCAACAGCTCGCCCAGCTTCATGTGGTCGAACTTGTTGCCACTGGCCAGTAGCTCGTCATACATATTCAGGGCACACACCACACGCAAGTTCATGTCGATGAGCTGCGTCGTCAGATACAGGTTG